>NZ_FYEW01000001.1:1235057-1543821 GCF_900187375.1 Hymenobacter gelipurpurascens
TAAATCTACCGGCTCCTGGTACGTGGTGCGCGAGTTAGGAAACGGGCAGCTGCACCGCTGCCGACTGCGGGGCAAATTCAAGAACAAAGGTCTGAAAGTGAGCAATCCGCTGGCCGTTGGCGACCAGGTGGACTTCACAGTAGAAGAGCAAACCGAAGGCGCCGGCGTAATTCATCACATCGAGCCCCGCCGCAACTACATCATCCGCCGCTCGGTGCACAAGAGCGAGCACGCCCACATTGTGGCCGCCAATCTCGACGTAGCCATGCTGGTCGTGACACTGGCTTCGCCGGCTACGTCGTTTGGGTTTATTGACCGGTTTCTGGTGACGGCAGAGGCCTATCATATTCCCGTCACGCTCATCTTCAACAAAACCGACCTCTACGACGAGGACCTGACCGATTATCAGGAGCAGATTGCCAAGATGTACCTGCGCATCGGTTATCCCAGCGTGCGAAGCTCGGCTCAGACAGGCGAAGGCGTAGCGGATATCGATGCGCTGCTGGATGGAAAAGTGACGTTGCTTTCGGGCCATTCGGGCGTGGGCAAGAGCACCCTTATCAATGCACTGGTACCCGACCTCGACCTGAAAACCGCTGAAATCAGTCAGTTTTCTGATAAAGGCGTGCATACTACCACCTTCGCCGAGATGCTGGAAGTGCGCCCCGGCACTTATCTGATTGATACGCCCGGCATTAAGGAGCTAGGCCTGGTAGATGTGAAGCCGGGCGAGCTGGCGCACTATTTCCCCGAAATGCGCGCCTTACTCAACCAATGCCGCTACCACAATTGCCAGCACACCCACGAGCCTGGTTGCGCCGTGCGCGAAGCTGTAGACAACGGCAAAATTGCCCTGCCCCGCTACGACAGCTACGTGAGCATGCTACAAGGCGACGACAACCGGCGGTAATAGTGATACGCTGAGGTGGTGAGCCTGCCGTTCTGACTGCGCAGCTTAAACGAGTGGCCTACACGGCGTGGCAGTCTCGCTTTACTCCCTTTTTGCTAAAGCACGTATGCTAGGAAGTCCTTTTGGGCTGTGCTTCCCAACAACAAGGGAGCTTACAGGGCCCCAGGTATGGCAGCATAGTCCAACCCACTATTTCACCACCTCATTAGTTCACCTCAAATGTCGCATTCCGTTGCCTTTCTGGGCCTCGGCAGCATGGGCTTGGCTATGGCCACCAATCTGCTAAAAGCCGGACACCAGCTTACCGTTTATAACCGCACTGCCAGCAAGGCCGAGCCGCTGCAAAAGCTTGGCGCCACCGTAGCCCATACACCCGCCGAAGCAGTACAAGGTGCCGATTTCGTTTTCTCGATGGTGACCGATGATGCGGCCCTGGAGGAAATCTGCACTGGCGCTGAGGGCCTGCTCCCCGCCCTAAAACCCGGCGCTATTCATGCTTCCTGCAGCACGGTGGCCCCCGCCACCAACCGCCGCCTGGCCGAGGCACATGCCCAACACGGCACTCACCTCATTGCCACGCCGGTATTCGGTAAGCCCGATGTGGCCGCCGCCGGCAACCTGTGGCTAGCCTCGGCAGGCGCAACGGCCGAGGCGCGCGAGAAGCTTCGGCCCTTGCTGGATGCCGTAGGCCAAGGCACGCACGATTTTGGTGATGATGCCGGCGCGGCTAACACTGTAAAGCTCTGCGGAAACTTCTTACTAGGCGCGGCTATCGAGGCCATGGCCGAAGCATTCACACTGGCCCAGAAGAGTGGCCTAGAGCGCAAGCAGGTGTACGAATTTTTCACCAGCACCATCTTCAATACGCCCATTTATAAGAGCTACGGCAAGCTGATTGCCGAGCGCCATTACCACCCGGTCGGCGCCGCGCCTGCCATCATCCGCAAAGACCTGCGCCTCGTGCTGGATGAGTCGCGCGCGCAGGTAGCACCTATGCCGTTTGCCAACATCATCCACGACAACCTTTCCACCACCGTTGCCAAGCAGGAACAGGTAGACTGGGCCGGGTTTGCTGAACGAGCAGCCGAAAATGCTGGCCTCTAGGCCAGTCAGCAAGCATAGGAAGCACACAAACTGAATTCAAAAAAGCCTGGCATCCTGAGCTAGCAAAGGATCTTACCACGCGTGACCGACTGGCCTAGCGCCTCGGGCTGACGTGATAAGAGCCTTCGCCAGCTCAGGATGCCAGGCTTTTTTTGAGGATACCACAATTTTACTTACTGCCCCCAAACGCAAAAAAGCCCGACTGAAGCAGCCGGGCATTTTCAACCAATCAGGAAATCTAAAGGGGTTACTTGCCGCTTGGCAGCAGTACGTTGTCGATTACGTGCGTGACACCATTGCTGGAGATTACGTCGGCAATAGCCACGTTGGCGTTATTGATCATCACTTTGCCGTCTTTCACCGAGACTTTAATTTTCTCGCCGTTTACGGTAGTCAGCTCCTGGCCGTCTTTGAGGTCTTGCGCCAGCAAGCGACCCGCTACTACGTGGTACGTCAGCACACCTTTCAGCTTGTCTTTGCTTTCAGGCTTCAGCAGGCCATCGAGGGCACCTTTTGGCAGTTTGTCGAAGGCCTCGTTGGTGGGCGCGAAAACGGTGAAGGGACCCGTGCCGCTCAGCGTTTCAGCCAAACCAGCAGCCTGTACAGCTTTCACCAGCGTCGATACGCTTTTGGCCTGCACCGCATTCTGCACAATGTTCTTGTCGGGAGTCATGGCCACGCCATCTACCATTACACCTTCAGGCTTGGCCATCCGGGCCGAGTCCGTCATCATGGCCGCTGAGTCGACCGTGGTGGTGGTCATGTCCGTTTCGGTGGCAGTGGTAGTTGTTTCGGCGGTTTTGTTGTCGCCGCAGCTGGTGAGGCCTAAGGACAAAGTGCCAACTGCTAGCAGGGCGAGCGTGGTGGTACGCAGGGTCTTCTTCATAAGAAGCAGGAACAGGGTTTGGTAGTAAGATGAGAACAGTGCGAGGCCTGCCCGATGCGGAACAGAAACTCAACAGATGCTTACGAAACTCTATATAGCCTTGGATGTTTAGCCCTTGGCATTTTGGCTACCTTTGCGGCCGCTTTCCGCCAGCGCAGCCGCGCTTGCGTATAAACGCAACAACCATTTATTTCCCCATCCATGAAAACTGCCGAAATCCACACCAACAAGGGTGTAATGAAAGTGGAGTTCTACGAGCAGGACGCTCCGAACACCGTAAAAAACTTCACTGATCTGGCCAAAAAAGGCTTCTACGACGGCCTGAAGTTTCACCGCGTTATCCCGAATTTTGTGATTCAGGGTGGCTGCCCCAACTCGCGCGATGGTGCCAAAGGCACGCCCGGCACGGGTGGCCCCGGCTACAAAATCGACTGCGAGCTAACCGGCGACCATCAGTACCACGAGCGCGGCGCCCTGAGCATGGCCCACGCCGGCCGTAACACGGGTGGCTCGCAGTTCTTCATCGTGCACGACCGCCAGAACACCGCCCACCTCGACCGCAACCACACCGTATTTGGTAAAGTGGTAGAAGGCCTGGACATCATCGACCAGATCAAAGCCAACGACGAAATCCAAAAGATTGTAGTGAGCGAGCAGGCCTAGGCCAGTCCGTTAGCATAACACAAAAAGCCCCGCGCACCAATTGGTACGCGGGGCTTTTTTGTGTTACTCTGAACTCAGTTAAGGATCTGGATTACGCATAAGAAGCTAATCCAGATTCCTCACTACGCTCGGAATGACAGCTTAGGGTGTTATTCTGAGTGGCCTAGCGGCGGCGGCCGCGCTGGGGCTTCTCGTCTTCGTCCTCGTCATCATCCTCGCCGAAGCTGGGCATGGTGAACATGGAAGAGAGCAGATCCTTGAACTGCGCGCCGGCGGTGAGGCGATTTCTGGAAATCAGGCTGTACTCAGAGAGGCCGTGCAGCAGGAATTCCATCAGGAAATAGGTGGTTTCCGCGTCCTCGTTGGGGTGCAGCTCCTTCACGATGTCGCGTAGGCCAGGTACCTGATCGAGGGCGGCGCGGTAGTCCTTGCTGGAGGCGTCGTGCAGAATGTCCACGGTGTGGCCAGTGCCAAACCACTCCTGCACCGTTTTGTAGGGCGAGGGGCGGCCTTTCAGCTTCTTGGCCTTATCAGGGTCGGGGAAGTAATTCAGAAACAGCGTCCGGATGGCTTTGCCCATAAGCTTCTCGGCCACAATGCCCGCTCCCTCCTGCTCGCCTTCATACACCAGCTCTACCTTGCCTGTTACGGCAGGTACCGCCGAGATGAAGTCGGCGACACGCACGTAGGTTTTCTTCTCGCCATTGATGAGCGCCCGGCGCTCAGCCCCAGCCACCACTTGCTCGAAAGCCGAGATAGTCAGACGGGCCGATACACCCGATTTGGCATCCACGAACTCGGAGCCACGCGCCTCTACGGCCACCTGCTCCACCAAATCGTGCATGATTTCGTTGGTAGTCACCATGCCTTTCTGCGCTTCCTTGATGCGCGCTTCCTGCTTGGTGATGCGCTTGCCGATTTCAATCGACTTAGGATAGTGCGTGATGATCTGGGCGTCGATGCGGTCCTTCAGCGGCGTCACGATAGAACCCCGGTTGGTGTAGTCCTCGGGGTTGGCCGTGAACACAAACTGGATATCCAGCGGCAACCGCACCTTGAAGCCCCGAATCTGGATGTCGCCTTCCTGCAGAATGTTGAACAGCGATACCTGAATACGGGCTTGCAAATCGGGCAGCTCGTTTATCACGAAAATGCCGCGGTGTGCCCTCGGGATCAGGCCGAAGTGAATAACGCGCTCATCGGAATATGGCAGCTTCAGCGTAGCGGCCTTGATGGGGTCAGCATCGCCGATGAGGTCAGCTACCGATACGTCGGGCGTGGCGAGCTTTTCGGTGTAGCGCTCATCGCGGTGCAGCCATTGTACGGGCGTTTCGTCGCCTTTCTCCGCAATGAGGTTTTTGGCAAATACCGACAGCGGCTGCAAAGGGTCGTCGTTCAGCTCGGAGCCGGCCACTACGGGCACGTACTCGTCTAGGAGGCCTACCAAGAGGCGGGCAATCCGGGTTTTGGCCTGGCCGCGCAGGCCTAGCAGGTTGATGTGGTGGCCCGCCAGAATAGCGCGCTGGAGTTCCGGAATGACGGTTTCCTCGTAGCCAAAGATGCCGGGAAATACTTCTTCCTTGCTTTGGAGCTTAGTTATCAGATTATCGCGCAGCTCCTGCTTTACAGAACGCGGCTGGTACCCACTGGCCCGCAGTTGGCCCAGCGTACGAATAGATTCTTGTTTCATCGGGAGTTAGAAAGGGGAGTTAGGCCCCGGCACTGTTAACCGCCGAAGTACGGCAGAGGTTCAGGCCAGCCTTGTATGGCCTACGGAAAAGGCCATATGCTAGATGAGAAGAAGTTGATGTGTCAGAAGACCACCTTAAATAATCAGTTTTTATTATATTTAATTATCACACATTTTTCCTGAATTAATCATGGAGAAGGCCTTGCGTATCCTAGCTGTTGTGGTGGTGGTGCTTTTGCTGGCCGTAGGTGGCTTTGCGCTGTGGGTGCAAAACCGTGGCATTCCACATTATGCGGTTCCGAAGGCGCCCGCCGTGCAGGTAGCTGCTACTCCAGCCCTCACCGACCAGGGTCAGAAGCTGGTAATGGCCTCCTGTGCCGACTGCCACCTCAACCAACAAACCAGGTCCTTATCGGGCCAGAAGATGCGCGATTTGCCGCCGGAGTTCGGCACTATCTATTCGGCTAATATCACCCAGGACCCGCAACATGGCATTGGCCGCTGGACGGATGCCGAGCTGGTGACGCTGCTGCGAACCGGCATCGGGAAAGATGGCCGCTACCGCGTGATCATGCCCAGCTTCGTGCAGATGTCGGATGAGGATGTGCACAGCATTATTGCGTTTCTGCGCTCCAATAACCCAATGGTGCAGCCTGACGCTACGCCCACTCATGAGCAGGAGCCGTCCTTCATGCTCAAGGCTCTCTCCAACACCGTGATGAAACCAACGCCTATGCCCACGGCTAAAGTGGTTGCCCCTGAACCCACCGATGCACTGGCCTACGGGCGTTATCTGGTGGTGGGCCGCTACAAATGCTACGACTGCCACTCCAAAGACTTCAAAACGAATAACCCCATGGAGCCCGAGAAATCGGAGGGCTACTTAGGCGGCGGCAATGCCCTGCTGAACATGCAGGGTCAGCAGGTGCTTTCGCGCAATATCACGTTCGAGCCAGAAACCGGCATTGGCAACTGGACAGAGGCGCAATTCGCTCAAAGCCTGCGTTTTGGTATCACGCCCCAAGGCACGCTGGCTCCTCCCATGCCCAAATACTCGCAGCTCACTGACCAAGAAGTACACGCCATCTATGCGTATCTGCAATCTGTCCCGAAAATCAAGAACGCCACCCCCGAGGATAAAGGCGCAATAGCCAGCAGGTAGAAGCTGCACGCAATACCCAGAAAAAACCCACCTGCCTAGCTGGCGGGTGGGTTTCTTGCAAAGGCACTATACAGATTTGCGACGGTTGCGCTTGTAGTCCTCGAAGATGAGGTGGCCTAGGCCCTTCAGGCTGCTATAGTAGGCCTTGCCCTGGTTCACCTCCGTGAACTCCTCCACAAACTGCTGCAGATATGGGTCCGAGGCAATCATGAAGGTGGTGATGGGCACCTTGAGGCGGCGCGCGGCGGCGGCCAGGTTCAGGGTTTTGTTAACCACTTTCCGGTCGAGGCCAAAGGAGTTTTTGTAGTAGCCGTTGCCTTCTTTTAGGCAGGTAGGCTTGCCATCAGTAATCATGAAAATCTGCTTGTTGGGCGTTTTGCGCTTGCGCAGCAGATCCAGAGCCAGCTCCAGGCCAGCTACCGTATTGGTGTGGTACGGGCCTACCTGCAGGTAGGGCAGTTCCTTTACCTCAATCTGCCAGGCATCATTGCCGAACACGATGACGTCGAGGAAATCTTTGGGATACTTCTGCTTCACCAGTTCGGCCAGGGCCATGGCTACCTTCTTGGCGGGCGTAATGCGGTCTTCGCCGTACAGAATCATGGAGTGCGAGATGTCGATCATCAGCACCGTGCTGGTCTGCGACTTGTGCTCGTTCTCGCGCACTTCCAGGTCGCCTTCAGTCAGCATAAACTCGCCCGTGCCAAGGCCGTGGTTGAGCTGGGCATTCCGGATAGATTCCGTCATGGAAATCTGATCCAGCGAATCACCAAACCTAAATTCGCGCATGTCGGTGCTTTGCTCATCGCCCTGGCCGGTGTGGGGGGTGCGGTGGTTGCCCTGCCCCGACTTCTTCAGCTTGCCGAAAATTTCTTCCAGCGCGCTTTTGCGAATGTTCTGCTCGCTCTTGGCCGTGATGTTGAAGGCGCCCTTTTCCTGCGGGTCTTCATCGATGTAGCCCTTCTTTTTGAGGTCCTCAATGAAGTCGCCCATGCCGTAGCCGTCGTCGGTGAGGCCATACTGTTTATCCAGCTCATTGAGCCAGGAAAGCGTCTCACCTACATCACCGGCGGTGATGGTGATGAGCTGCATGAATATCTTGAAAAGGGAGTCAAAACCTTTGTCGGTAGACTCCTCGGGCACATAATCCCGGAAACGAAAACCTGATGCCATAAGAGGGGGAGTGAGCTTTCAGAACAACTACGTGGTCAGCAATGTTCGTTTTGCACCACAGGATTACGCCGGCCAGCCTTTGTAGGCCACCCAACTTGCCTACAAAGGGCCCGTAGTTTTCTGGCTCCAACCTCCCCTTAACAACTCACCTGTACCATGAAAGCTATTTGGAATGACACTGTAGTGGCCGAAAGCAACGACACCGTCGTAGTCGAAAATAACCACTATTTCCCGGCCGATGCTATCAAAAAGGAATACTTTGAAGACAGCATTGCCCAGACTACCTGCCCCTGGAAGGGCCGCGCCAGCTATTACTCTTTGCGCGTAAACGGCGAGCTGAACAAAGATGCAGCCTGGTACTACCCCGAGCCGAAAGATGCTGCCAAGCAAATTGAAGGGCGAGTTGCTTTCTGGAAGGGCGTTAAAATTCAGCCCTAACGGCAGACCAGCGGGCTACGTATACGGAGGACGCTCTTTTCTCCCTTCCATGAAGCCCCTGCTCTCCTCCTTTGGCCTGGCCACTGCAGCTGCCTTGCTTTTTACCAGCTGCGATACCACCCGCGAAACGGTATCTACTCCTCCAGCTTCGGGCACCCTGCGCTCCGAGGCCAGCGGAGTGGATACCGTTACTAGTTTCCGGCGCACTTTTACCCAAGGTGCCACCCTGTATCAGGTGCGTACAACCGGCGAAGGCAGCATGCGGCTGCTTAGCGTTGGGGCCACACAAAACGGCCAGCCCTTGGCTAGCCTCCGCGACACATTAGATGGCGAAGTACAGGATGCCGCCCTTATCCCGCCGGCCAGCGGCTCCGCTCCCGCCGAACTAATAGTTTTTGTGCAAGGTGCCGGCAGCGGTTCCTATGGGCAGGTATATGGATTTTCACTCTTAGGAAACCTGCTTCAGCGGCTGCCTCCTTTGCCAGAGCTAGTGGGCCCCGCCAGCAAGGGCTACCAAGGCCACGATACGTTCCGGGTAGTAGGCCATGAAGTGTGGCGCACCTTCCCTATTTATGCACCTGCCGATGCGAACTGCTGCCCCTCGGGCGGTCAGCGTACGGTGCGCTATACCCTGCAGAGCCCAAGCCAGGGTTTCCGGCAAGCCGGTTTCGAGCAAAGCCCCACGCGCTCGTAGGCCTGTAGGCAGGGCAAGCTGAAGCGGCTGCGTACAGCGTTCAGGGTTTGACAGCCAGTCGGTTACTGCCCTGGACCTAGTTGTATCCGTGCAATTGTCGAGCTTAAGCAATCAAAATTGGCTTCGTACAGCCTTCAGCTAAAACTCCTGTAGCACTTTGCAAAACCTGCTTTAAACAAGTATTTACTTGATTTTGGCGCTATTTATTAGTATATTTATCTACCTTCATACATCTATTAATCAATAGGTAACAGGAAAAATACAACTCAATTTCTCTCCTTACGTTTACACGTTTCAGTCTCTCCCTAGACTATAGATCTGGGCAGCACGTGCTGACTGGATTTTGGCCTTTCCTAACTTTTTTTCTTATGCGCACTTCTTCATTTTCCCTCATCTTGCTCGCTTCCGGCGTGTTTGCAGCCTTAACCAGCTGCGACTCTGCCCGGCCTGTTGCCAGCGAGAACTCCGATTCTTCGGTTACCAGCACGCCAACCGTTGAGGCCTCCGATGTTAGCTTCGACCGCGAGATAACCCAGGGCAACTACCGCTTCACGGTGAAAACGTATGGTTCGCAGGATCAGCGGGTAGCTAGCGTACGCTCCTACCGTGGTACGGCTCAGACCATTGATCCTCTGCGTCTCGATATCACGGGGGCTGTTACCAACGTGATGTCCGGCGACCTGAACGGCAACGGTAAGCCTGAGCTCTATATCTTCACTGACAGCAAAAAAGCCAACACAAGCCTGTACGCTTATGAGTTTGGCGAGCGGGGCTATACGCCTATTACGGCTCCCGGCAACCCAAGCGGCACGGCTGGCACGGGCTACAGCGGCCAGGATACCTACCAGATCAGCGGCAACAAACTGGTGCGCACGTTCCCGGTTTCGTCTACCACTGCTGCTGCCGATGGCACTACCCCCGCTTCGTCGTCTAGCCGCTCGGTAGAGTACACGCTTGATGCTAGCGGTAAGCTGGTTATGGGTCAGTCGATGGACGCACCTCGCCCCTAATTAACAGCACTTCGCTTTAAAGAAAAGCCCCTGCAACACAGCGTTGCAGGGGCTTTTTTATTGCTTCGGGAACAGGACTAGTGGCCTAGCGAACCTCGTCAATCCATTTGAATTTGTACTCCAGCTTGGGCACCGCCATGCGGTCGGCCACGCGGCGTAAGCGGCCGGGCAGGGCCATTACGTACTCGCGTGCTTTCTCGGCCGAGCTGTTGAGACCCGTCATCTGCTCAATCTTCCAGTCTTTCAGAAGCGTTTCGAGAATATCGGTGTAATCCTGGCTGGTGTACACGCCAAGGCGCTGGGCCGCATCGGTGAAGTGGCCGAAGGTTTTGCCCATCTCGATGCCTAACTCCCGCATGTAGTGGGCGGGCATCACAATTTTCTTGCGCATCATGTCCTCGAAGGCCAGCATCATTTCGGATGGATCTACTTCGAAAATCTTCTCCACAAAGGTTTTGTACACGCGGGCGTGGCGGTTTTCGTCGCCGGCAATCATGCCGCAGATGCGGGAAAGCTGGTCGTCGCCGGCTGTGCGGGCCAACTGGCCTACGCGGCGGTGCGAGATGTTCGTGGCCATCTCCTGGTAGCTGGTGTACACAAACGCCTTGTAAGGGTCGTGGGCAGTGCCCAAGTCGAAGCCATCGGAAATGAGGAACTGCGTGCTGGCCTCAAACTCGCGCATATTTACGCGGCCGCAGAGGTAGAGGTAGCGGTTGAGCAGGTCGCCGTGGCGGTTTTCCTCCGCCGTCCAGCCCCGGATCCATTGCCCCCAACCGTTGTTGTGCTCGCGTTTCAGATCATCCAGCTGATGAAACCAGGCTTCATAGTTAGGCAGCGCTTCCTCGGTAATCGTGTCGCCGATAAGCACTGCCAGCAGATCGTAGTTGAGGCCTTGCGCACGTTCGCGCAGCAGCTTTACTTCATCAAAGAAGTTATCCTTGCTGGAATCGGGCAGAAAATCGGAAGGCTGCCAGCTATCCTCCACACTTTTCAGGAAGGAACTCATGTTTTCCTTCAGAAAAGATTCGAGGTGCTGTAGTACTTCCCCACGGGAGGCGACGGTTGCAATCATGGCAGAGGCGGAAAGGGAGAAAACGAAACTGGCTCAAATGTATGTATTCAGTACTCCTTATTGCACCAAATAAGTCCTTTACACCCCTTATAAAATTTTGGCTTTTACCATTAATTCACCTCTGCTACATACAATTGGAACGGCTGAGATGCCTGAATAGCACCTTCTGAAGGCTGCCAACAAACAGCTTGCTCCCCTTGCTGCCGGCGCAAAGAGAAATGACGATTTAGTAATCGGGCTCCTTCCGGCGTGAGTACCCACGCCACATCGGGGCGCGTGGCCAGCCGACGCATGGCCTCCGTAAAATCGCGCGTGCCCGTCAGCTGCTGGCGCCAGCGCCCCTGCGACGGGTCCAGGGTAGGCCACCCCATCAGGGAAAGCAAGCGCACGGACTTAGGAAAAACCGGATCGGAGAAGGAGGAAACAGACTTATAGGTTTCCTCCAAGGCATCCGTCACCACCACCTTCGCTGTACCAGAGTGGCTGATAATAAGTTGGCGTTTGCTGTTGTTGGCGTGTTGTTCCTGTACTAGTACTTCCCTTCTGTGCGCCGTTTTGAGAGCGTAGGGCACAGCGGCCAAGGCCAGCACAATCAGCAGCAGCTTAATGGAGTGGCCTAGGGCAGGCGCGGGCAGGCGCGCTAGAAAAGCCAGCCCGGCCAGCAACCACACATCCAGGAGCGGCAGCGCCAGCCGGGGCGGAAGTTTCAGGCCCACGCCCAAACTTAGCAACAGGCCTACGAACCCTAGCTGCACGAGCCAGAATACCCACTGCTGCCGGGGCCGTACCCGCGCTACTTGGTAGGCCACTACGGCCAGCGCCAGCAGCAGAGGAAAATAGTCGCGGGCTAGTTGCTGGAGCACAGCCAGGAGCTTCGCAGGGGCTGTTTCGGCTAGAAAAACGGGCAGCCGCAAGGGCATCACGCGCTGAAACATAGCCTCGTTGATGAGGGTAGAATCGGCCAGCATCCAGTGGCGGGCTTCTGCCAGAGCCAGACTATCGGGGGCGGTGCGGGGTGTGGGATGGTAGTGCTGGTAGTCGTTGAGGTTGGACTTGAGAACATCGAGCCGCCGGTACGTGCTGGCCATTGGGCCCCAGGTTAGTTGAAGCACTACTGCGCCCACAATTGCCAAGCCTAGGCCACTGCCCAGGATGGGCAGCGCCCGGCGTCCGCCCAGCCACCAAGCGCCCGGCGCCGCCGCCAGCAACCCCAGCCCCGCTACGCTCGGCCTGATCAACCACGCTAGGCTAAATGCTACCACCCCCACCAGCAGTGCCCAGCGCGCAGGGGCCCGCTGGGCGGCAAACAGCACGCCTGTGCCTGCCAGCAGCAATGGCACCCGCACATAATTAAACCAGAAGCCGTGCTCCAGCCAGGCTACCGCAAAGAAGAGTAGCCCAAGGGCCAGCTGCTGCCACACCGGCACGTTGCCGCGCAGCAGCTTTTCCAGCACACAGAAAACCAGCACTGTAGCCGTGTAGAGCAGGCCATATAATGTGAGAGCATACCAGGGCACCGCAGGAAATGAGGTGTAGAGGCGGCTCCAAACTGCCGCATAGCCATGGAAATACAGATGCAAATCTGCTACCGGCGCGGCCGCCGAAAGGCCCCGCAGCAACGACACCATTGTGAGGTCGTCGTTGGTTTCGCTGAAGCACCCCAGGCCTAGGCCACTGGCCAATAGCAACAACAAGGGCAACAACAGCAAGACACAGCGGCGCAGAATCATGGGCGCAAGATACAGCCTCCCGCATACCGCGGCTGCGTAGCTTTGCGCCCATGAATTCACGCCGATTAGCCGACGCGACTCTACTGTTCGTTGCGCTGTTTACCGTTGCTTATTTTTTCCTGACACACGAGGGCCTGTATGCACTCGACGATTATTTCTATTCCCGCTACGCTCAGCAGCTACTCAGCGGCACGTTCCGGGTAGAGCCCGATCCGCTAGGCCTCCTCCACGACCCCCTGAAAGAGCGCCCCCTGATTTTTGGGCCGGTTGCACTCTGCTACCAGCTGCTGGGCATCAATATCATCAGCACCACGCTCTGGCCCCTGCTAGCCACGCTGGGGTGCTCTGTGCTTTTCTGGCGGCTATACCGGCGGCGCGAGCCCGTGGTAGCCGCCGCCGCCATGCTGCTCCTGGGCCTGCACTACTTCACCCTGAACCTTACCAATTACCTCTATCCCGATAACATCCTGATGTTCTGGTGCCTGGCGGGTGCGGCAGCCCTGCTATCAGGGCGCCGCGCTGGGGCACGAGAGCTGGCGTGGGGAGTGGCATTTGCGGGGTTGAGCTTCGCGGCCCTGTTGAGTAAAGAGACGATTGTGTATTACCTGCCCCTCTACCTGGCGGTGCTTACTCGCGACGCATGGCAGCGCCAGCACCTACGGTTTTGGGCGGCAGCTATTGGCACTGGGGCGGCTCTTCTGACTGCGTACTTCGCTTTCTATCATATTTATACCAACGATGCGCTGTACCGACTACACCTGATTGAGCACACGAATGAATATCTGAAGGAAGGCAACTTCCTGCTGGGAAACCGGGCCGCCCTCATCGGGCGCATCACGTGGCAGCCGTTGGCTTTCTTCGTGGGTTCGGGCCTGGGGGTACTGCTATTGCTGGTCGGAGCGGCGTTGTTTCAGCCCACCGAAAAGGATTCTGATAAGCGCTTCTGGCTGGCGCTGGGTTGTAGCACGCTGCTGTTTTACTGGGTGGGCAGCACTTCCCTGAGCCAGTACAACCCCATCACGCTGCTGCCCCGCATGACGACTCCGCTCCTGCCGCCGCTGGCGCTGGCGGCGGGGTTTGGCCTGCGCTACTTGCTGCGCACCGGCAAAGGACTATACTGGCTGGCGCTGGCGTTGCTGCTGTGCGCGGGCTGGTTGCACAATAGCCTTTCGGTGCTGTATGGTGGCCTAGGCCTGTTTTTTGGCGCCATGGCCCTAGCCCAGCACTGGCCCCATCGGCTTACGTTGTTGAAACCCGGTACCAGCCAACTCGCGTTGCTTACGCTGGGGGTGCTGGCGGGCTTTCTCGCCATCCGGCCGGCGTATTTTATGCTGAAGCCATCGGTATCATCCCACTTCGCGCAGGATCGGGTGATACGAAAGCACCTACAGGCGCCCGCGCAGGGCGTGGTGTTGGTTGATGACTATTTGATCAGCAATTACGATTTCTACTACGGTTTCCGGGTGCCACCGGGCCTGCAGTACCGCCGCTATTGGGCCCGCGACTCTGTGCAGCTCCAACCGGGCCAGCACGCCTGGCTCCTACTCAACCGCAGCACGCTCACCAACGACGAACTCACGCGCAAACTCATCCGCTACTCCCCCGATTCGGTGCTGAGCTGGTACCCGCAACGCCGCCTGGTGGCGGAGGATGGCAAGGTGTCATTGTATGAGGTGAAATGGTAAAGTGGTGAGTTTGACGTTTTACTGGCCTAGACCGCGCAGGTGGCGCAACTAGAACGTCAAACTCACCACTTCACCACTTGTCCCAGCATCCAGTCAAGGGTGCGGACGTGGCCTAGCTCCTGCAGCAGGCGGAATAAGTCACGGGCTTCGGGGAAGTTGCGCCAGCGCACGGCCTGGCGCAGCTCCCAGCGCACCCGAATGGCCAGGGCGGCACGCTCTTCGTCATTACGGCAGAGGGCCTGCGCTTTGCGGCAAACCCGGATGGTTGAGGCCAGGTACGGGTCATTTGGGCGGTACCCTTTGCGCGACATCGACTGGGGGTGCAGCCGTTTCTGGGTGGTTACTTCGTCAAGGAAATAGAACTGCCAGTCGCGGGCGGCGCGCACCCAGAAGTCGAAGTCCTCGTAGGCCAGGGCTTCATCGTAGCCGCCGAGTTGTTCCAGGGTGGCGCGTCGCATGGTCATAGTAGGCGTGCTGATGAAGTAGCGGGCCAGCACATCGGCAAACACCCAGCCCGAGGCGGGGCGCGGGTGTAGCCCTTGGGCATCGCGGCGGAAATGGCGGCGCACCAGATGGCCTTCTTCATCAATCAGCTCCGCATCAGAATACACCATACCACAGGCAGGACCGGCTCGGTGGAAGGCCGCTACATGGTGGGCAATACGGTGGGGCAGCAGCACATCATCGGTGGCAAAATCGACCAGAAATTCTCCTGATGATTGGTGCAGGGCCTGATTGAAGGCCCTGCAGTTGCCTACGTTTTCGGGCATCAGCAGCAGGCGCCATCCGGGGTGCTCGGCGGCATATTGGCGCAGTATGGTGGCGCTTTTGTCGGTGCTGGCATCGTCTACCAGCAGCACCTCCAGGTTGGGGTACGTCTGGTGCACAATGGAATCGAGGGCCTGACGAAGGAAGCGGGCGTGGTTGTAGCACAGGGCTACGATAGTGACGAGCGGCAACTCAGCGTGGGACATAGCAGAGCAAGATACAGGCCTACCAGGCAAAGAGTCAGCAGATGAGTTAAGCACTTCTTACGATATCTGATTTTTTATTTTTACTTAATTACAAATCAGCGTTTTAACCATCAATATATAAAGAATATATACAAATAATTATCACTATCAAATCAGCTCTTTCCGGAAGTACCACAGGCAGCCGGGCAGCAGCAAACCATAGCGCACAGCATGAGCCATCGGGGCGCCCAGCAGCCCGAAGCGAGGCAGCAACAAGCCTAGCAACGCAGTATATAGCACCGCCGATCCGGCCTGCACCGCTACGTAGCGTCCTACTCGGGCGCGCACCGTAAGCAGGAACAGCAGTGTCCAGGTGAGGAACTTGGCCCAGTCGCCGAGCAGCTGCGGGGCCAGCAACGGGCCTGCTGCCGAGAAGTGCTGATCGAACAAAAACGGCAGTAGCCAGGAGCGTGTCAGCCAGAGCAGACCAAAGCCCACCGCTAGCCCAGGCGCCAGCAGCGCCAGCACCGCCCGCAGCAGTTGGCGACGCTGCTGAGGCTGGGCAATAAGGGCCGCCAAACGCGGGTAGTACACGCTGCCCATCACGGCCGAAAAAACCATGGTATAGTTATCGGAGAGCTTGGCAACGGCCTGCCACAGGTCAGTTTGGGCGAGGCCTAGCTGCCGGATGAGCACCTCGCGCATGGCAAAATCGACGCTCTTTCCGAACAGCAGCACGCTCAGCGCCATCAACAGAAACCTGCTTAGCCCGCGCATGGCCGGCCGGCTCAGCGGCCCCGAGAGCGAAGGCAGCAACCCGGCCCGATAGGCCAGTAGCAGGGTAGGCAGCAGCGTAATTCCCTGGGCCAGCAGATAGGCCAGCAGCGCCGACTCAATGGTACCCCCGTAGGCCAGTACTGCCGCCACCGCTCCCACTCCCAGGCCACTGAGCAGCACCGTCAGGACCACGTAGGCGCGCAGCCGGCCCGCCGCCAGCAGCACCGACACCAGAAAAGCGTGTCCCGTGAGCAGCGTGATGCCCAGCATAAACAGCAATGTCCAGCCCAGCGTCGGCTCAAACACCCCAATCAAGCGGCCGGGGGCTACTGCCAGCACCAGAAACCCCAGCAGTAGCGCCGCCGCATTGAGGCCGAGGCCAGCGCCCAGCCATGCCCGGTAGCGCCCGGTGCCGGCCCGGAGCGGCGCCAGATACTTCACGAGGCCTACGTGCACCCCATCATTAGGCAGCGTGGTGAAAAGGGCCATCAGGTTCTGGAAGTGAGCTAGCAGCGTAAGTCCGCCCGCGCCGCCGTAAATGGCCAGCAGCTTATTGAGCACCAACGCTCCCGAGGCCCGCGCCAGCACCGCCACTCCGGAACCCAGCGACCCGCGCAAAAAGCGCCCCAGCACCGCCGACCGTTGCTCGGGCTGCGGAATGGCGGAAGTGGAATCAGGCTGCATCAGGGCAAAGTAACGGCATCTTTCCGTAGGCCAGTGGAGGCCCCGAATGGCCGGGCGCTATTTCTCAAACGTCAGCTTCAGGCTGAGCACGCCGCCCAGGTGGCGCTTGAACTGCAGCAACGAGTAGTTGGGACCTTCGGGCAGCATGGAAGTTCCCAGATCCAGCAACTGCATGCCGCTGGCCTTTCCGAAAGCGTGCAGGCCCGCATTGAGCATCACAACAGGGCTGAATGCATTGTAGGCCAGGGGGCTGGCTGGGTAGAAGTTGTAGAGTACCTGCTCGTTCACCCGAATAGCCACCGTGAGGGCAGCCCACTCACCGGCGGCGTCGCGCACCGAGAACAGGAAGTAGTTATTTGGGAACAGCCGAAACAACTCCTGCAAACGCTCCAGCGGCAGCGACAGGTGCTGGCCCTTTTCCTGGCGGCAGCGGCTCAGAAACTCGTAGGCCAGGGGCAGCAGCAAGGGCGGCTCCTGCTCAAACCGGAAGCCGTTTCGCTCACACTTGCGCAAGCGCCGCCGCTCCGAGGGGTGCAGGCGGGCTTCAAACTCCTGGTCCAACGGCAGGTGGTTATTCAGCTCGGTTTGGGTGATGCTAAAACCTTGCTGGGTAAGGGCCTGCGTGAGCAGGGCACTGCCAGCAGCATCGTAGCAGAAGGGGTAGCTCCGAATCTGGAACTGCTGCACACCCTGAAGCGCAAGCTGATCCTCTACCAAGTCTAGAAAGCAAGCTACCACATCGGCGGGCAGGCCGGGGGCCAGCTGGGCACTCCCGAAGGGCGCCTGCCAGGGGCTGTAGGCCACTGCGCCGGCTTCGCTGAGGAAGATGTGCAGCTGGCCTACCGTATGGTGGTGGCGTAGGTCTTCGAGGTAAAAATGCAGCCGCTCGCCGGGGGCCTGTTGCAGCGCCAGATGGGCCGGCGTGAGGTATAGAAACGGGTCGTAGGCCAGGGGCTGGGCCGGTAGCGCCTCCGGGCCGCGCAGGCATCGCACCACATAGCGGCCTTCCTCTACAGGCAGAGGCAGCAAATCGGAAGAAGAGGCGGCGGTGAAATCCAAGGGCAAACGGCGCGAAGAACTAGCGGACGGCGAAAGTACGAGAAAATAGCCGCGAACGGCTGTAAATTGCCCTTATTCGGCCGCCAGTGCTCGGCCCCTGCTTTTCGCAGGAACCCAACAAAGCTCCCCTTATAGGTCAGCGGCAAGCGGTGCTTACATCAGGTGCTGTAGGCCAGTAGGCAGTGGCCTATGGGTTCATGAGCCCTTCATCTGAGACAACAAACTTTCCGGTAAAACCCGTAAACTGCCCCAACGACCCGTTTTCCCTCGCTCATGACTGCTGATTCGTCTTCTTCGACTGCCACTTCTCCACCGCCCGTTTTGCCGGAGCCGGAGGAGGATTTACCAGAGAAATCGGGGCTATTGGCCGACCGTGATGCCATCCGTCAGGCCCATGAGCAAACCGTAGGGCAACGGCCCGGCACGCTGGTGGTCCGCGAAGATGCACTGCCGCCCCGGCTGTTTCTGATCAGCTACGCCGAAAACTTCTATCAGGAAAAGGAATACGCCGATTATACCGTGCTGCTGGCCTACTTCCGGGCCCACCCCGAGATAAAGCACTGGATTGATGTGCGCGGCTACAACAACCTGCCCCTGATGCAATTGCTGCAGGAGGACTTCCAGATTCACCCCCTGATGATGGAGGACGTGCTGGGCGACTATCAACGGGCCAAGGTAGAAGAAACAGAGCACGGCTTGTTCATGGTCTCGCGCATGACGGAATTCACCCGCCTGCTCGATATCGAGGACGACCAGCTTTCCATTTTCACCGGCGACAACTACGTGCTCACGTTTCAGGATGATTACGTGGACTGCCTCGACCCGGTGCGGCAGCGCCTGCGCTCCGGCCGCAGCTCCATCCGGCGGCGCCAGCCCCTGTACCTGGCCTACGCCCTCACCGACGTAGTGCTAGACCACTACTACCCTACCATGGCCGCTATCGGCGACTATATTGAGAAGCTGGAGGAGCGCATCTTCCTGGGCCGCTCCGACCGGCGCCTGCTTAACCGCATCCTGCACATCAAGAAGGACATTGTGCGGTTCCGGCGCCTCGTGTATCCGGAGCGGGAGAAGATTGCCGAGATTCTGCGGATGCCGGAGGAAGTGGTGCCCGAAGAAATCAAAACCTACTTTAAAGACTGCTACGACCACGCCATTCAGGCCATGGACCTGGCCGAGAGCTACCGCGAATCCGTCAGCAGCCTCGTGGATCTGTTCCTGTCGGACCAGAGCAACCGCATGAACGAGGTGATGAAAGTGCTGACCATCATCAGCAGCATCTTTATCCCGCTCAGCTTCGTGGTAGGCCTCTACGGCATGAACTTCCAGCGCGAAGCCCCCGACGGCAGCATCAACCACCTGAACATGCCGGAGCTCTACAGCCCCTGGGGCTACCCGGTTCTGCTCGCCATTCTGGGCATTATCGTCATGTTTCAGCTGATTTATTTCTACCGAAAAGGCTGGCTGACGAATCGGTGATGAAGGAATGAGGTGGCCTCGGCCTGTCATTGCGAGCGGAGCGAAGCAATTTTTCCTTGTCGTATGCAATACTTCTGCCGAAACTACAAAGCCCTTACTACCACGTGGTAGTAAAGGCTTTTGAACAAGCCAGCCGTAGGCGCGACTGGAAAGAAAGAATGCTTCGACACTGGCTTGATGCGCCACATGCTCGCAATGACAGCTCCAGGCCGCTCAGTGACAGGCCTAGGCCACTCGCACGTCGACCCCATCATTTCACCATCTTACTATCTCACCTTTTAATCCAGCTTGAGATCGGTGCGGCGCAGCTCAGAACCTACCACTCGGAACAGGTGGTAGGTGGCCGTGGGCAGGTTGTAGTCGAGTGCAATTTGCGGCACCGTGCTGTCGAAGGGCTGACCGCCTAGCAGGCGCAGCTTGGCATCGTAGAGGTACGCTTTGCTAGGGCCCTGCTCCGTAATGGCGTATACCTGCCGGCCAGCCCCAAAGTTGAAATACTGCACCTGTTTGGGGGCCGATGTGATGAAAGTCTGGCTGAGCAGCTGCCGGCCTGTGGCATCAAACAGCGCGAGGCGGCCTCCCTCCTCACGCACCACCACGTAGGTACGCTGCTCCTGATCAGGCACCAAATGAAACACAGAGTTGCGGCTCCAGGTAGCAATGCGGCCTCTTGCCACAATGTCGCCACTCAGGTTGAAGCTCACTCGCTCGCCGTGCTGCGTAACCACCGTCAGGCGGGTGCGGCGCAACGATGAGCCGGTTTCTACCAGTGCTTTGCTCTGCATGCGGGCGCCCACACTTATCGGGAAGCCCGGGTACACCCCACCCGCTTGGTTGTAGGCGTAGATGTAGCCGTTTTCCAGCAGCACCACAATTACATCGAGGCCGTTTACGGTGAGATAGTGCGGGGGCGCGGCCAGCCGGAACTCCAGTTGCCGGGGCTGCCAGCCAGTAAAAATCCGCCCCTGGGTGTTGTAGAGAAACAGATTGCTGCCACTGCCAGCCACCAACAAGCGCTGCGGCTGGTTTCCGCCCGGCGGCGATACGGTGAGAGAAGTGGCCTGCAAGGTATCGGGCAGGTTGAACGGGAAGTTTGGCAGCGGTTTTCCCTGGCTATTGTAGCCAAACAGCTGCGTTGCACTGGCCACCAGGAAGCCCGTGGCGCCTGGCATCCGGTACGGACTGCCCACTAACGGCCCCGGCAAGGTATCCGACCAGGCTACCACGTTATCGGGGGTGATGTAATGAAGGACGTGGGCGGTGTCCTGCACCAATACGCCGGGTAGCTTGGCTCCCCCCACCGTTACCAGTGTTGGCGAAGTTTGCAGAGGCGTTTTGAAGGTTAGTAAGCTGCCAGTTCCATCCTGGTTTTGCGGGCGCGCTACGGCCGGCCCCTCGGCGGGGTGGCGCAACACGAAGTGCGTGAAATATTGCGCGCCAGCCTCGGCCTCGTTGGCAGCAGGCACCCATTGCATGGCTACCTGCGGGAAGCGCTTAAACAGACTCTCGTTGCGCAGGAGGCCGGCCCGGCGCTCTTCCACCAGGCCACGCAGCAGCACGTTCCAGGCATTGCCCATATCCAGCAATATGCTCAGGCGGGCCATTGGCTGGGTATCCTGCAGAAAGGCCACCTGCGTGGGGGAGCGACTCCAGACCTCGCCGGCGGCTACACTTTGCAGCCATTGGCGTACCACTTCATCATTCTCGCCAAACGCCACGTAGTTACCGACCTGCGCCACTACCGGCTGCGGAAAATTCTGGAACAGCGGCCCTAGCAAGCGGTGCGGCAGTTCCGGCACCTGCATCTGATATTGCTGATAGGGTCCCACCCGCTCAAACGAAGGCGAAGTGCCCGTGGCACGCCGCAACTGGCCTAGCAGGATGCTCAGCCGGGCTGGGTCGGAGCACCAGGCCAGGGCGAGCTTTCCGGGGCGCTGCCGCGCCGATGATGTACCGAGATAGCAAAGTGCTACTTCCTGCCGCAATAGTGTGGCTATGCTATCCAGAAGCGGCCCGGTGGCAGCCGCCAGGGTATCGGGAGTGGCCGGCGCCTTGCCGCGCAGGGCGGTAGCCTGGCCTAGGCCAAAATGAACCAGCAGAGCCGTTTTCATCGGCACCACTTCCGCCATGCTCAGGCGTTGGGCGGGCTGCCCGCGCAAGCGCTGGTGCAGGCCATTGCGGGCCGTTTCTACGTTTGCGAAGCCATCAAATACTACTTTATTTCCGGCCAGCTTCATCTGCACCAGCTCGTTTTTGGCCAAGCTGGTGATTTCGGCGAGGTCGGCGCCCAGGTCTTGGCGGAAGAACACGCTCAGCAGCTGCGGTAAGCGGCGCTGGTTGAGCAGCAGCGTCGCATCTACATCCTTCAGGCGGAAATAGTCAGTACTCTGAAAGTCGGCGGCTACGGTTGGCTGGCCGGGGTGCTCCAGACGCAGCGCTACGGCTTCTACCAGCGCCGGATTGGCACTGATGAGCAGATGGTTGCGGTAATTCAGAACCGTGAGGCCTTCACCGGTACTGCGCTGCCGCACTTGGGTGAGCTGCTGATCATGAAACTCCCGGGTTGTGACCTCGAAACGTTTGTCGCGGCCCAGCCCTTCCACCAGATTGCGTATCAGCCGGTACTCGCGCACGCTGCTGATGGGCACCTGAAATAAAATATCGAACTGGCCGGGCCCCGTAACGTGTACTGAGGTAAACACGCGCTTACGGCCCAAAAAGCGCAATACTACCTCGCGGCCACCGACTACGCTGTCGGCCAGGGCCAGATTGTCTTCTACCTGCTGGAAATAGCGCACCGCCGTGAGGTTGTCCCAGAGCTGGGTTTCCTTGAGGTGACGCACTAGCGTCGGATGGTCGCGGGTGGCCGTTACCAGCACGGCATCGTCGGGTACCAGCGCCCACGGGTCCACGGGCACCTGCGCCTCGCGGTGGCGATAGTACACGTAGGAACCCAGTGCCGTAAGCAGCAGCAGACCTGTCAGAAACACCAGTACTCGTTGCGACATGCAGGATTCCGGGAAGTGCGGGGGGCAAAAATAGGGATTCGTGGCGTTTAGCAGGCATACATGGCTGCCAGCATCTATACGGCAGCGCCCCGCCCTGAGTATGTCCCGCTAGGCCACTCGCCTGTAGGCGGCCCGGCTACAGGCGCTGGCTGCACCTAAGAGGGCTTTTCTTTTCTATCTTCCGGCCCTGAAACACTCCCTACTCTTCCTGTATGTCTGAAAAACAAGGCCATTTCCAGCGGGCCATTACGCTGTTTGACGCCGTCATGATTGTAACCGGCAGCATGATTGGCTCCGGTATCTTCATTGTGTCGGCGGGCATTGCCAAGCTAGTCGGTTCGGCGGGCTGGCTGCTGGTAGTTTGGCTGATTACAGGCTTTATCACGCTGGCTGGCGCCGTGAGCTACGGCGAGCTATCCTCTATGTTTCCGAAGGTAGGAGGCCAGTACGTGTACCTGCGAGAGGCCTACAACAAGCTGGTGGCGTTTCTCTACGGCTGGACGCTGTTCCTTGTGATACAGACCGGCGTAATTGCGGCCGTAGCGGTGGCCTTCGCCCGTTTCACGGGGGTTTTGCTGCCGTGGTTCAGCGAAAAGAATGTGCTGTTTAGTGTGGGCTCGTTTGAGTTTAGCACGGTACAGCTTCTGGCTATTGCGCTGCTGGTGGTGCTCACCTACATCAACTCCCGGGGTGTGCGCAGCGGCAAGCTGATTTCCAACATCTTCGGCAGCACCAAACTGGTGGCATTGGGCCTGCTGATTTTGGGTGGTCTGGCACTGGGCATCAACCAGGAAGCTATGAGCCTAAACTTCCAGGACATGTGGCAAGCGGCCAGCTTCGATAAGCTAGGCCAGTCTACCCCCCTGAGCACCTCGGCGCTTATCACGGCCATTGGCCTGGCCATGACCGGCTCCCTGTTCAGCTCCGATGCCTGGAACAACATTGGCTTCTCCGGCGACGAAATTGTGAAGCCCGAGCGCACTATTGTGCTGAGCATGGCCCTGGGCACGGCCATCGTGACGGCGCTTTACATCCTCATTAACATTGTGTACCTGCTGGTATTGCCCCTGAAAGGCGACCCCGAGGCAACTACCGTCATGGGCCGCGGCATTATGTATGCCACCAATGAGCGGGTAGCTACAGCCGTAGCGGAAAGCATTCTAGGCCAGGTTGGTGCCTACGTAATGGCTATCCTGATCATGATCAGCACGTTCAGCGCCGACAATAGCATTCTGCTCTCCGGCGCGCGCGCCTACTACGCCATGGCCGCCGATGGCCTGTTTTTCCCCGGTATGGCCCGCCTTAACAAAGCTGGCGTGCCCGGCGTGGCCCTGTGGGCCCAGTGCGCGTGGGCCAGCCTGCTCTGTCTCTCCGGTTCCTACGGCGACCTGCTCAACTACGTCATGTTCTCCGTGATTCTGTTTTACGTCATCACTATCATCGGCATTTTTGTGCTGCGCCGCACCCGCCCCGATGCGCCGCGGCCCTACCGTGCGTTTGGCTACCCCATTATCCCGCTGCTGTACGTCATCCTGGCCTCGGCCTTCTGCTTCATTCTGCTCACTGACCCCGAGAACTCCAAGTTTGCCCTGCGTGGCCTAGGCCTAGTGGCTGTGGGTGTACCGGTGTACTACCTGTTCGGGAAGCGTTTTGCACCACGCCAGCCGGAGAAAGTAGCCTAGCACAGTTGCGCTTACCGCTTGAATTCAAACACAAAAAGCCCCGCCGAACTCATTCGGCGGGGCTTTTTGCTGATACTGCGCAACGCTAGGCCACTAGCTTAGCGCCGACGGCGCTTACCCGCATTTTCGTCGGGTATCAGCGTTACGTTGAGGGGCTGCGCACCGCGGGCGCGCATTTCCTGGTCCTGATATCCACCGTAGCCATACACCAGCGTGTTGTCGCCGGCAGGTACTTCCATCGTGTAGTTACCGTTGGCATCCGTTCCGACGGCTTTCTTGGATCCTTTCAGGAGCACGGTAGCACCAGCCATGGGGCGGCCATTTTCGTTGAGAATGCGGCCGGATATGGTGACGGTGGTAGGGGCAGCAGGCTCCGCAACCACGGCGGCCGGTACTGGCTCCACTTCCACTTCACTGGTCGCTATTTCGGGGGCTACCGGCGCTACGGTGCGCTTGGCGGCTTCGCGCGCGGCGGCAGCTTTGGCTGCGGCGGCGACTTTCAGCTCAGCAGCCGTTTTGGGAGCTTCTTTCTCCTCCTCCACTTCTTCCTCGGCCACTACGGTGGCGGCCTGCGGCGCTTCGTCGGTTGGCCTAGAGGCCGTTACGGTGGCAGAGCCTAGCTCCATACTGGGCATTACATTGATAATCTGCTCCGTAGCCTTGGCCGGCAGCAGCGCGTAGCCCATGCCTACTACCAGCACAATAGTGCCCACAATGATACCCAGACGACGATTTCCGGAGGAGAGGTTTTCTTCCTCCTCCTGCATCAGCTCGGGGGTTAGTTCTTCGTTTTCAACTGGGGTAGTAGTGTTCTCATTCATACAGGGTTGCAGTAAAGAAGGGGGAATTAGGCAGAAAAGAGGCGGGGCCAAAAGAGGCGAGAAACAGCACTGAAACCGCAAAATGACCGGTAGGCCCTTCTGCGGTTCCTAAAGATATATAGCAACGTTCCTAAAATCCTAATCTGGCTTTGCATCCTACCGTAGGCCACCCTCTTTCCGTATTTGAGAACATAAAAAAGCCCCGTTCTTTCCAGAACGGGGCGCATTTCTCAGGCAGAGAAAACTTAGTCTTCTACCGGCTTAGCGGGCCCACTGGGTGCAGATTCGCCAAACTTCTGGTCGCGGGTACGCAACTGATGGTCGAGCTCTACGCTGCCTTCGGTGCCGAAGCCAGGGCCGCTGTTCTGCTCGCCGGCATCGTCGTGCTCATTACCTCCCTGGGGCACGCCTTCACCTCCGTTTATGTGCAGGTTTTCGAGCTGATCTTTCTGATCGGAGCGCTGGGTGAAGCCGCCCGCACCCTGGTTGCGGTGCGCCGATGAGTCGTCGCTTTGTTTGCCGTTGCTGAGCAGCTCTTTGTATTCCTGCTCTTTCTTCAACTGCTCGTTTTGAGGCACAGCATCCTGGTCGTGTACCGCTGATTTATCGGCGTTCTTATCGTCATTAGCCATAGTGGCGGGGTTTTGGGGTGTGAAGTTCTGCATACAGGTGTACGTGCGGCAGCTTGGTTAGTTGGGCATAAATGCCCAACCAGATCGGTATGTCAACACCAGAATTCTGTCATTTTCAGGTTAAAAAAGCGCTCAGCCTGCGCATCCTACTGTGGCGCTTTGTGCGTAGGTGCTGTGGCGGTAGGCCTCGCCGGTCAGATGCTTTTTTCTTTCACCTTTGTGCCGTGGCTTTTCCACGCTCTTTCTATGCACCTGGTCATTATCGGCAATGGCATCACGGGCGTTACGTGCGCCCTCACGGTGCGCCGCCTCCACCCCGACGCCCGCATTACGCTCGTTTCCGACGAAAGCCCCTACCATATTTCGCGGCCCGCCCTGATGTATACCTACATGGGCCACATACGCCCCCAGGACCTGAAACCCTACGGCGACTGGTTCTGGCCAGAAAACAGCCTGGAACTGGTGCAGGCCACCGCCACGCACATAGAGGCCGAGCACCATCTGGTACACCTGAGCACCGGCGCCCCCCTAGCCTACGACAAGCTGCTGGTGGCTACCGGCTCCGTAAGCCGCTTCGAGAGATGGCCCGGCCAGGAGCTGCAGGGCGTGCAGGGTTTATATGGTCTACAGGACCTGGAACGCATGCACCGCGAAACTCACGGCGTAGGCCAGGCAGTAGTAGTGGGTGGCGGCCTGATTGGCGTGGAGCTGGCCGAGATGCTGCACTCCCGCGGCATTGCCGTCACCATGCTCGTGCGCGACACGCACTATTGGGGCTCGGTACTGCCGCCCGAAGAAGCAGCACTCGTGAACCGCCAGCTACAGGCCCATCACATACACATGCACTACAGCACAGAGTTGGCTGAAATACTCGGCGACTCTGCAGGCCGCGTGCGGGCCGTGCGCACCACCGATGGCCGGGAAATCGCCTGCCAGTGGGTAGGCTTGGCCACGGGCGTAACCCCCAACCTTTCACTGGCTCAGGCCTCGGGCCTGGAAACGGCACGCGGCATTCTGGTGAACGAGCATCTGCAAACCAATCAGCCCGATGTATACGCCGCCGGCGACTGCGCCCAACACCGCCAGACTGGCCTAGGCCAGGTACCCGTAGAGCAATTGTGGTATACCGGACGGCAGCAGGGTGAGACAGTGGCCTACGCCATTTGCGGGCAGCCCCAGGCTTACCAGCGTGGGGTGTGGTTCAACTCGGCCAAGTTCTTTCAGCTCGAATACCAAACCTACGGCCAGGTGCCTGCGCGCACGCCCTCAGGAACACACTCTTTCTGCTGGCAGCACCCCAACGGGCAACTCCTGCTGCGCATAAACTTCTGGGCTGATGACAACCACGCGGTTACGGGCATGAATACGCTGGGCATCCGGCAGCGCCACGATGTCTGGGACCAGTGGCTGCGCCAGGGTACGCCCGTCACGCAGGTACTGGCCGAGCTGGGCGCTGCCAACTTCGACCCGGAGTTTTTCCAACAGCATGAGGCCGCTATTGTAGGCCAGTTCAACGAGCAGTTTCCGCAGCACCCGGTGGCCCTCAAGCGCCGGAAAGGGCTGTTTTCATTCGGCGCGTAAGGTCTCTGCCACAAAAATCTGTTTCGCCAGGCAGCTTACCAGCAACTTCCGCTCGTATCTTCTGCTTTTCTACATCCCGATTCTTTCTTCCGAAGCACATGGATTTTTCCAAACTATATCGTCTCAACGCCCTCAACAGCTTTCAATACATTGCCTTGGTGGGCGTGGTCATGAGTGCTGGTGCTCAACTGGTTATCAACCTACTCAACCAACCAGAGCCGAAGGGCTATAACTGGCTGTACCTGTGCTGGTTTGTGCTGTATGTGCTGGGCTCATTGCTGAATCTGTTTGGCAAGCCTAATGATGGGCATCACCACCATCATCACTAAGCTGGCAGTGGCCTACAGCTGGCCACCTGCCTCATTTATTGCACGTTGCTGGCGCTAGGCCAGTGCCGCCCCTACTTGGTTTGCTCCTTCGTCAGCTATGCTTCCTTCGCTTTCCCTGCCCACTCCACCGCTGCCCACGGTATCTGCCACCGAAAAGCTCCTGCTGACGATCATCGGGCTGGGACTTTTGGCACTGCTGCCCGCCACCTTCGCCGCCGATGCCTGGCTGGCCCAAATGAGCCTCTACGCGGCTATGACCTTGGTAAGCATGGGCACCTTGTTGTGGGCAGCGCGCAAATTTGCGGGCAAGCCTGCCGGGGTGCAGCAGGATAATCTGTGGCTGCGCAGTAGCACCAGCCGGGGTGCCGTGGCCTGGCTCACGGCGGTGGTGCTCACGGGCTTTTATGTGCTGCTGTACTGGTTCAGCAGCCCCGATGAACAGGGAAATTTTGGGTTTCTCAATAGCCTGGTGCATTCCCTCGATCCGCTCAGCCAGGCCATTCGGCAGCGTCCCTCCGACCAGTGGTTTCTCTACGGCACGTTCTATACGCTGGCCATTCTGCTGATGGGCGGCCGCGCCCTCTGGAAGTACCGGCACTCACCGTATCAACGCATCCGGACGGCCTCGGTCATGTTCTTTCAGTTGGGGTTTGCCTGGCTATTGCCGGGTGTGCTGCTGGCTTTTCAGCGGCCCGAGTATTACTTCAGCTACTTCTGGCCCCTGAAATACGACTACCTGTTTCCGGGTACCGTGGGCTATCTGCTGAAGGATGGGGGCCCTGGCCTGGGCGTGTTTATGGTGTTCTGGGGCGCGGTCATGTCGTTTGTCGGCACGCCCATTCTCACCTATTTCTTCGGGAAGCGCTGGTACTGCTCCTGGGTGTGTGGCTGCGGTGGCTTGGCCGAAACCGCCGGCGACCCCTACCGCCACCTCTCCGACAAAAGCCGCGAAGCCTGGCGCTGGGAGGTTCGCATCATCTACCCCATCCTGGCCTTTATCGTGCTCGTAACGGTGCTGTTGTGGCTGGGGGTAGCCGGGACGTTGCCGGCCTGGTTCACCACGGTCCAACCTTCCTCCATCACCCTGTTCAGCAACCTGAGCCCGGTAGACGCGCTCAGCAAGTTCTACGGGTTTGCCATTGGGGCCGTGTTTTCGGGCGTAGTTGGGGTGGGCTTCTACCCCCTGATGGGCAGCCGCGTGTGGTGCCGCTTCGGGTGCCCGATGGCCGCTTACCTAGGCATCTTGCAGAAATATCTCTCGCGCTTCCGCATCACCACCAACGGCGCCCAATGCATCAGCTGCGGCAATTGCTCCAACGTCTGCGAGATGGGTATTGATGTAAAGCAGTACGCCCAGCGCGGCGAGCCCATCATTCGGGCCTCCTGCGTGGGCTGCGGGATGTGCTCCACAGTATGCCCCCGCGGCGTGCTCAACCTAGAAAACGGCCCGCGTGATGGCCGCTACCAAGGCTCCCAGCTGATTACGGCCGAAAGCCTGCGGATATTGAGCTAGTGGAAACGACTAGTTGGCAAGTACATTCACGCCACCAGGCTAAAGCTTGGTGGTACATTATAAAACAGTTTTTATGTCGTTTTCATCAGCCAGGCTGATTCTAAGCTCTATATGTTTATCTACTCTGGGTGCTTGTGCTGTTGGGCACACACCTAGCAGCAGTTTGCCGGGGAGCTATTCAGCCACCACGGGCCTCTCTACTAATGGCTTGCCGAATTGGGATCCCATACCGGGCCTCAACGATTGGGACGTCATCTATTTTCGGCAATCGGCTAACAGCTGCAAGGACACCTTTCTGCTCCCTCCGCTCAGCAAGTGGTCAGACCTGCGCTTGGGTCCTGGTATCGTTCCACTTAATAACTCTGGATTTGGCATCGATGAAGCAGAAATCTCCAATTTGGAATGGAAGTTTTTTCAGCAACAGACTACGCCCGATACAGGGCTAAATGAAGCCATGCAGCCATTGGCAGCTGCGCTACCAGTTCCCGAGTATTATGCCGACAGGTTTTACCACCGATACCCAGTCGTAGGAATCAGCTGGGAGCAAGCAGATGCGTTTTGCCGCTGGCGTAGCCGAGTTGTAACGGCAGAATATAATAAACTGTACAGCCACGCTGATTCGTTGAGCCAAGGGTATGTCCGCATACTATATCGGCTGCCTACGGAAGCGGAATGGGAAATTGCTGCCCAAGGACAAAGTGGCTTACCCTACGGCTCGAGTTGCTTAAACCAGCCTGTTCAGATTAACCCAAAGGCGGCCGATTACCTAAAGCGGCGCTCTGGTAGCCAGGAAACCAGCCAGCAGATTCGTGCTGATATTGAAAGCTACAACCGCAGCCAGCCGAGTCGGGTAATGATAAACTACGCTCAGAAGGAACCTTATTTTCTTCGTCAGACAACGCCAGGCTACGTTTGGCAGGGCCCGCCGAATGCCTTTGGCCTATACCAGGCACTCGGCAACGCCGCCGAAATGGTGCAGGAACAGGGCATCACGAAAGGCGGCAGCTACCTCGACCCACTGGAAGCCTGTACTATCAAAGCGCGCGGCTCCTACAGTGGGCCGGCGCCGCACATCGGGTTCCGGTGCGCGTCAGAGGTATCCTACCCCAACCGCAAATAGCCTACTTCACAAACGCCAGCAGCGCCTCCAGGAATCGAGGTGTAGCTTCGAGGTGCGGAATATGGCCTACGCCGACTAGTGGCACCAGTTTGGCGCCTTTTATTTGGGCGGCGTTGCGGCGGCCCAGCTCCGGATACTGGCCTAGCGTGGCCAGCACCTTCGGGTCTTTCACTAGGCCCTTGCCTACTACGGTGCGGTCGTCCTGCCCTATGATGAGCAGGGTGGGCACCGTTATGCGGCTGAACTCGTAGCTCACGGGCTGCTGATAAATCATGTGGAAGGTGAGGGCATTGGCGCGGGCCACCTGCGGAAAATCGGGGTGGCGGGTTTGGGCCGCCAGGGGCAGCAGCCACTCGTCGTGGGCTTTGGGGTAGCCGTGGGGGTAGTAGGTGGCGTGGTACTTCCGGATGCTTTCCTCGGTGCTTTTGCGCTCCGAAGCTTCGGCCTGATCAATGGTTTGGAAGGGCACGCCCACCCGGTAGTCTTCGAGGCCAATGGGGTTTTCGAGCACGAGCTTCTCCGTAGCCGTCGGGTACATCAGGGCAAAGCGCGTGGCCAGCATACCGCCTATGGAGTGGCCTACGATGACTGCCCGTTGGATTCCCAGGGTATCGAGCAGGTGCTTGGTGTTGTGGGCCAGCTGATGAAACGAGTAGTGGATATCGGGTTTGCTGGATTTGCCGAACCCGATTTGGTCGGGCACCACCACCCGGAAACCGGCCGCCGTGAGAGCCTTCACCGTTTCGCGCCAATAGGCCCCGAAGAAGTTTTTGCCGTGCAGCAGCAGCACGGTCCTGCTGTTGGCTTTGGCTGATGCGGGCACATCCATGTAGGCCATGCGCAGGGCTTGGCCCTCCAGCCGCAGCGGTAGGTACTTTACTGGAAATGGGTATTCGTAGCCATCGAGTGTGGCATTCAGGGGAGCCGGAGCAGTTTGGGCAGTGGCGGCGATGGTGCCGCACAAGGCCAGCAGCAGGAACAGAAATTTCATCAGGAAACGGGAGTAAACGAGGTAGAGCATACGCAATCCTCTGCCAACCGTTTATTCCTCCTGAACTGGCCTAGGCCACTCCCGCGAGCCTACTTCCCTTCCTTTTCGCGTTGCTGCCGGATGATAAGCTCAATGGTGCGGGTATCCTCATCACTCCAGATGACGCTGCGCACACTGTCCAGATCCAGCACGGTGTGGCCGTCGGGCTCGCCAAACTGCGTGTACACTTCCACCAGCAGCTCATCTTCCGCAACGCGCTCAATGTAGCCGTACAGGTCGTTATCGGCGTGGGTTTCCAGCTGCACCAGCTGGCGCACTTCCTTGGCCCGCTGGAGCAGCGCTGGCACCGTGAGATACTGGTTTTCGAGGCCATCGGGGGCGGCAGGCAGGGCGTACACTATCTCCGGGTTGTGCTCCTTGAACTCAATGAGGCGCACGTACTTGTCATCAAAGTGCACCTGCGAGATGCTGCCCACGCTGAGCGTCCGCACGCCCGTGAGCAACCCTTGCCGCGTGATGGTGCGCAACACCAGCATCTCGGGATTGTGGCTGAGCACGTAGCCCAGAAACATGCCGCCGCTAGATTGGATGGACACTACGCGCCGGCTGCGCTGCGCCCGTTGTAACATGTCGGTTAATAAGGCACCCATAAACTGCTAGAGAGGTAAAAAGACGCCTGACTTACCTAAAAGTCAGGCGGCAAATATACACCCGGCCTGCACCTGGCAAACACCTCGGCTAGGCCAGGCAAACGGCGCCAGAGAGGCCCAGCTAGGCCTCTGAGGCGGCACGAAGCTGCATCAGTACCTGCTTGGCTTCGGCTACGTGGTCGGTGGCACGGTCCAAGGAGTCGAAAATGTATTGAATGCGTCCTTCCTGATCAATAACAAACGTAACGCGGCCCGGCAACAGGCCTAGCAGCGCGCGCGGCACCTGGTAGTGCTTGCGCACCCGCGCGCCGGTGTCGGCTAGCAGCGGGAACGGCAAGCGGTGCCTCTGCGTGAATTGCTGGTGGGAAGTTTCGCTATCGGAACTTACCCCTACCACCTCGGCGCCCAGCTCCCGGAAGTCTTCGTACTGGTCGCGGAACGAGCAGGCCTGGGCGGTGCAGCCTGGCGTATCGTCTTTGGGATAGAAATACAGCACAATGCTCCGCTGCCCCCGCTGTTCGCTCAGCCGGAATGTATCGCCCGTGGTAGTTTTCAGGGTGAAATCAGGAGCAAAGTCGCCAATCTGGAGCATGGGGTGTAACGCAGGAAACAGGTACAAACAAGGCTGCAAACGGCTGCACGAACTAATTGTTCGGGTGTGCCGCCGCTGGCAAGGGCACAACGAACTCAACAGTGCATCTTTGCAGTGGTATACTGCCCCGCCGGGCTTCCTGTTCAGCGCCTGAATGGTAGGCCGGTGCCCCGCTTCGCATGACTTCTACCCTGCCCCTGATCGACGTTATCATTCCCGCTTTCAACGAAGAGCAGTCCATTGCCAAAGTGCTGGCTGAGATTCCGAAGGAGCTGGTCCGGGAGGTGCTGGTGGTTGATAACAACTCCTCTGACCGCACGGGTGCCGTAGCCGCTGCTGCTGGTGCTACCGTGTTGCGGGAGCCGCGGCCGGGCTACGGCTACGCCTGCCTGGCCGGCATGGCACGCTGCTTTGGTCGGCCCACGGCAGAGCAACCCGACATCATCGTGTTTCTGGATGGCGACTACTCCGATTTCCCGGCCGATATGACCGCGCTGGTAGCGCCTATTCTGCGGGGCGAGGCCGACATGGTGATTGGGTCCCGCGCTTTGGGCGAGCGGGAAGCAGGCTCGATGCTGCCCCAACAGATTTTCGGAAACTGGCTGGCCACTACCCTCCTGCGCTGGTTCTATGGCGCCCGATTCACGGACCTGGGGCCTTTTCGGGCCATCCGGAGAGAGGCGCTGGAACAGATAGGCATGCAGGATACCACCTATGGCTGGACGGTAGAAATGCAGCTGAAAGCCGCCCGCCTCAAGCTGCGCCATGTGGAGGTGCCGGTGCGGTACCGCCGCCGCATCGGGACCTCCAAAGTATCGGGCACCGTGCAAGGCACCCTGGGCGCCGGCTACAAAATCTTATGGACGATTTTCCGGTATTTGTAAGGCACGCGGCGGTCTGCTCCGCCTGATAGCGCGCCCCTACTTCAGCATTCATTCTCTCTGCTCATCTCGCCGTTTTTTGTGCCCACTACTTTCGTCTTGCTGCTTGTTGCTTCTCCTTTGATGCTCGGTCTGGAACTGCTGCTGGTAGCGCTTTACGGCCTGTGTCTGGTGTTCATTCTGAGCTTCAGCCTCACGCAGTTTCAGCTTACCCGCTTGGCACGCCGGGCCTACGGGCAGCCCCCCGCGCCCCTGCCGCCAGCCCCTGCCGAGTGGCCCCTCGTGACGGTGCAATTACCCATCTACAATGAACTATATGTAGTTGAACGTGTGATTGATGCCTGTGCCCGCCTACAGTATCCCCTCAACAAGCTTCACCTACAGATTCTCGACGACTCTACCGACGAAACGGTAGCCTTGGCGGCCGCGCGAGTGGCCTACCACCGGGGCCGGGGCCTGCGCATCGACCACGTGCGGCGCCCCACTCGCGAAGGGTTCAAGGCCGGCGCCCTGCGCCACGGTCTGGAGCTAACGGATGGAGAGTTCATTGCAATTTTCGATGCCGACTTCGTGCCGGAACCCGACTTTCTGGAGCGCACCATTCCGCATTTCCGGGAGCCCCAAACAGGCGTAGTGCAGACCCGCTGGGGTCACCTCAACGAGGAGTATTCGCTGCTCACGGAACTACAGGCGTTCGGTCTGAATGCCCACTTCTATGTAGAGCAGGTGGGCCGCACGGCGGGTGGCTACTTCATCAACTTTAATGGCACGGGCGGCGTGTGGCGGCGCACCTGCATTGAGGATGCAGGCGGCTGGCAATCCGATACGCTTACCGAAGACCTGGACCTGAGCTACCGGGCCCAGATGCGGGGCTGGCGCTTCAAGTATCTGCCGCGCGTGGTGGCTCCGGCCGAGCTGCCTGCCGCTATGGATGCTCTTAAGTCGCAGCAATTCCGCTGGACCAAGGGCGCCGCCGAAACGGCCCGCAAGCACCTGGGCCAGATGCTGCGCTCCTCTGAGTCGGTGGGCATCAAGATTCACGCTACGTTTCACTTGCTCAACAGCTCCGTTTTTGGGGCTATTCTGCTGATGGCCGTGCTGAGTGTGCCGCTGGTATATGTGCGCGCCGATCTGCCGGCACTGCAGCCCGCTTTCCAGATGGCCTCGGTGTTTCTGCTGGCCTTCGTGCCCCTCACTTACTATTACTACACCTCCTGGCAACTGGCCGCCCAAGACCGAAAGCCTACCGGCCCGGCGTTTCTGCCGCGCTTACTGCTGTTTTTGTCCGTGATGATGGGGCTGTCGTTGCACAACGCCCGCGCGGTGGCGCTAGGCCTGTGGGGTAAGCAGTCGGCCTTTATTCGCACACCCAAGCTCGGGCTGGTGCGGCGCCAAGGCACCTGGCAGGGCCGGCGGTACCGTACGGGCGGGCTGGATGGCCTCACGCTGCTGGAAGGCCTACTGGCCCTGTATTTCTTCTCGGGCTTGGTGGCGGGCGTGTATTTCCACGATTTTGGCCTGTTTCCGTTTCACCTCATGCTGACGGTGGGCTACAGCTTGGTGTTCTATTACTCCCTGCGTCACAATTCCCGGCAGTAGCCGGCGCCCCCCATGATACGCCCCGCTACTGGCCTACGCCCCGTTCATTGGTTGCTGCTGCTGTTGAGCTCGGGGGCCTATATGGTGCTGGCTTACGGAGTGCCACGCCAGGAGTTTGGGCTATTGCTAGGCCTGTTAGGAGTGGCCTTTCTGGCCTACGCGGGGCTGTGGCGCACGCGCCTGCCGTTGCGCGCCGGCCTGGGCGCCGCGCTGGTGCTGCGGCTGCTCTGGCTGCCCGCCCTGCCGGCCCTCTCCGACGATTACCACCGCTTCCGGTGGGATGGCCTGCTGGTGGCGGCTGGCATCAACCCATACCAATACCGGCCCGATGCCTTCGAGCTGCCAGGTAGCCCACCTCAAACCAGCACCAAGACTGGCCTACCAGATTCTTCCGCGCCACTGCAGCGCCATCCCTATCACCTGTTGTCTGTCCAGATACTGGAGCAGCTGGCCGCAGAATACCCACATCTGAACTCGCCCCATTACTACTCCGTCTATCCGCCGGTGTGCCAGGCAGTATTTGGAGCTACGGCCACGCTATTCCCCACTAATGCGCGAGCGGCGGTGCTCCTGATGAGGCTGATTCTGCTGGCCGCCGAAATAGCCACGGCCTGGCTGCTGGTGCGCTTGCTGCAGGCGTTTGGGCAAGAGCCGCGGGCTGCCCTGCTCTATTTACTGAACCCGTTGGTAGTGGTCGAGCTAATCGGTAACCTCCATTTCGAGGCCCTCGTGATTTGCCTACTTCTTCTGATGCTGTGGTGCCTCCGCCGCGGGCTGGTAGCCACGGCGGGCATGGCGCTGGGCCTGGCCGTGGCCACCAAATTCCTGCCCTTGCTGGTGCTCCCGCTGCTGCTTCAGCGGCTAGAGTGGCGGCGTTTTCTGCTGCTGGCAGGCACGCTGGGCGCTACACTGGCCGTGGTCTTTATGCCTTTCATCTCGCAGGAACTGTTCGTCAATATTGGTCAGAGCCTGAACCTATATTTCCGCAGCTTCGAGTTCAATGCCAGCATATATTATCTACTGCGGGCTCTAGGCCAGTGGTGGACCGGCTACAACGAAATTGCCTTCATTGGCCCCTCCCTAGCGCTAACTACAGCCGTGGGAGGCTTGCTAATGGCGGCCTTCGAAAGACACCTCACCTGGCCTACGCTGCCCCGCTGGCTGCTGCTGCTGCTCACGCTATACTTTCTGCTGGCTACCACGGTGCATCCCTGGTACCTCACGCCACTGGTAGCCCTAAGCGTGTTTACGCCCTACCGCTATGCGCTGGTGTGGTCGGGCATGGGCGTACTCTCCTATGCGGCCTACCAGACCTCAGCCTACACCGAAAACCTGTGGCTGTTAGGCCTGGAATACGGTGTTGTTATTAGCTTCCTGTTATGGGAGCTGCTGCAGCATAAGGCTACATCCGGGGCTGAGTTGCAGCAGCCGTAGTATCGGAGGGGGCGGGCTTTTTGGGCCAATAGGCATAGCGGCGCACTTCTTTCAGCAGTAGAGTGCGGCCATCCCAGGTGGTTTGCCGAAGTAACGTATTGGGATAGCGCTTGGCAAACCAATACACGTTTTTCTTTTGCGCATCCAGCGCTACTGTCACGCGCCAGGCTGGCTCCGAAGTAGTTTCCGTTTGGGCATCCTCGGTCTGGAACAGCGCTTGGTAGAGCGTAGGCGCCTTGGCCTGGCTGGTTTGCTGCAGCTCATACACGGGCACTACAAAGTTCGGTTTTCGCTCGAAGCGCAGGCTGCGCAAGGTGTAGGGCAGCGCATCTTCGAACAGCACCTCCCGCCGCAGCTGCCGGTGCCCGGCTCCCTGCCCATCCCAGTACGAATTATAGATCTGGGCGTACTGTAGCCCGTCATCGGTGATGGCCTTGAACGTGTTGCCGCACCACTCCTGCGAGGAAGTGGTCATCTTGTGGAGTATGGTGGGCTGGTCGCGACGGAAAAACAGCGAGGTCAGGAAATGGTACGGATAGTTCTCCGTAGAAATGGCGCAGAACTCGTTCACCTTCATCACCGGAAACAGGTCGCGGCGCTGGTAGTCATCAGTCTTGACGTTGAACTGCTGATTGAACTCTTCCTTAACCGTAATCAGCGTGTACTCAAATTTGCGGGCCTCCCCGTACACCACGCGCTCGGCCGCATAGGTGGCTACTTCGGCCAGGCCATCTTCCCACAGCGTATCCATTGCCCACTGCTGATTGAAAAAGCTTCCCCGGCGCGTTAGCACATTGTCGGTAGGCGCTTTGGGGGTGGGCTTGGGCTTTTGCGCACTATCAGAAGTACAGGCTGCCCCTAGGCCACTCAGGGCCACCAACAACATCCCAATGGGCACAATACTACTTCGACGCATGAGTGGAAAACAGTAAGAAGACGCGCTAGCATACGCGCAAACCACCCGAAAGTGTTTAGCTCGACTGTTTTTCTGATTCCTGCCAGGCCCACAGGTCCTCGGCGGTGTCTACATCGCGCAGCTCCGGGAGCAGGTGCACCTGCAGTCCCACGAGCTTGGCTGCCGCTAGTGTTTCGCTCAGCACTGCGCTGGTACTCCAGGGCTTATTCTCAAACAGCGTAGGCCATACCACTTTCATTCCCAACAGATAATAGCCGCCATCGGTAGCAGGGCCCAGCACTACATCATGGGTGTGCAGGGCGGTGTAGGCCTGTTCCAGATGTGCGGTAGTCAGGCCCGGGCAGTCGGTACCGATGATGACTGCGGCCGCGGCGCCTTTGGCAAAAGAATGCGCAAAAGCCGTTTGCATGCGGTGGCCCAGGTCGCCGGCTGGCTGCGGCAGGGGCTGGTAGCCAGCCCACGTATCAGATCGGTCGGCGGCGGGGCCGGCTTCGGCCAGCCATAGCCATTTGCGAACCGCCAAAGGGGCTGCAACTGCTTGGGTATGGGCCAGCAGCTCGCGGTAGACTTGCAACGCCTGCTCCGGGCCTATACCGGCTGCCAAGCGGGTCTTTACTTTGCCCAGCTCGGGATACCGTGCAAAAACCAATAAATCTTCTTTTTGGGCAGTATAATCCAAGGTGTTTGGGTTGTGGGTGGTGGGCAACGCCAGTGATAAAAGGTATGAGTGGTCTAGGCCTGCCGGCACTGGTAGTACGGCTACTTATAGGCGGCTTCGCCGCGCCGGAGCCAGGGCCGCCACAGCGCGGAGTACGGATGCACCTGAGCCGTAGGGCCTGCCTGGTTGTACACCGCGTGTCCCTCATTCACCCACTGGAAAATGCCGCCGTACAGGTTGCGCACATCTTTGTAGCCCAGGGCCTTGAGCCGCTCTCCCACCTTCTCGCTCCGCGCCCCCACTGTGCAATACACCACCACCGGCAGGTTGTGGGGCAGCGCCTGCAAATTGGCTGTTTCCAGGGCATCGTAGGGCACAAAACGCGCACCCTGCAAATGACTTACCTTGAATTCATCGGGGTTGCGCGTATCCAGGAGCACCACGCCTTGGGGGTTTTTGCGCAGCTGTTCGGCCAGCTCGGCGGGCTGAATGAGGGGCACAGTCTGTTTGTAGAGCAGGCCTAGCATACGGTCGTAGGCCGTCATGGAATGGTCGGCTGCGTTGGTGGAAGTCGTCTGGCTGCAGGCGCTGCTGGTTGCTAGCAACCCCAGCAGCAACAGGCCTAGCATCCGGCGCCGGACAGTAGGGCGTTGCGTAGCACCCAGCGCATGCGCTCCTGCAGCGGGTGCCTGGGCAAAAGCAGACTGCAGAAAGCCATTCTCAGCCAATGCCTTAGGCCCTGCGTGGAGAAACTTCATGATATAGTACAGATGAGAAAAGGCTTCGCGGATTTTTTTGGTAGGCCAGCGTCGGGCAGTAGCCAGGTCACGTTTTCATTTGTAGCTGACGTTGCTGTCAGCAGCCGGCCTACCTGCAAACCCCGGAATTACATGGAAAGCTCCTTGGCCTTGTTCATCATCTGCACTCCATGGACCAATGCGGCACCGCCTTTGATGGCCGCTGCTACGTGTACGGCTTCCATCATCTGGGCTTCATCGGCCCCTTTCTGTAGGGAATCAGTGGTGTAGGCATCAATGCAGTATGGGCACTGCACGGCGTGTGCAACGGCAAGCGCAATGAGGGCTTTTTCGCGCTCCGTAAGGGCGCCTTCCTTGAATACCTCGGCGTAATAGGCAAAGAACTTGTTGCCCATCTCTGGCTGCCATTCCGTGATGTTGCCAAATTTAGCCAGGTCGGCGGGGTTGTAATACGTGCTTTTTTCCATGGGCTGCGGTAGGCCACTTTTTGGAGTGGCCTGGTAAATGGTGTAAAGGGAAATGGTCAGAAAGACTTACGCTGGCTGTTGCAGCACCCGAATCCGGACTCGTTCGCCGTTTTCGCTGGTGGTCGGTTCCACGCTTATCTGGTCGGCCTCATCAAAGTAAGTGGCCAGGCCGCGCACAATGCCTACGGCCAGGGCGCCCATGCGGCGTTTCGAGACGTAATCGATGTACAGCTCATGGGGGGAAATGCGCGTGACATCCAGCACCGGCGGGGCATTTTCGGCGTGCTCACTGCGAACCTGCGCGTGCATCGTCAGCTCGGTGTGCTCAATCATGTCCAGGGTTTTCCACTCCGGCTGCACCAGGCGGCCATACATGTACATGAGGTCAGGCACCAGATATTCGCCGAATTTCTCATGCAGCTCATCAGCCGACACGCCGGTCATCTCGGCGGCCTGGCCTACCAGCGCATACATGTGCTCATCGGGATACACACTTTTGTGGTCGAAATCAACGGCCGACAGGTTGGCGGCTTCCAGCAGTCGGACCCAGGTACTATGGTCGTACTGGGTTTGCACGTAGCGCTTTAGAAGAGTGAAGATGGTTCCGTGCACGGCATCAGGCAAAAGCAATCGAGAAACGAGGAGCTAAGAAAGGCTTTTTGTGTCTTTTCCGCCCCTAGTCCAGAAAATAAGAAGAGCGGACCCGTTTACGGAGCCCGCTCTCTTATTCAACTGCTAAAAGGCCTTACATGTTGCCGATTACCGTCATTGTAGCCATCGTAGGATTCTCGCTGCCACCTGCGGGCTCTACCGTCATGGCAAAGGCCTGGGCGCTGGCAATGTCCTTCATCTGCTGGATGCTGTCGCCGGAAGCGGTAGCCGTAGCCAGCATGCCGGCATCTACGGGTTTGCCATTGTCGAGGGCCCACAGCTGATACTGCTTGCCTTCGGGCGGAGCCGGCAGATTCCGTACATCCACGTACACGTCCTTCGTTTTGGGGTTGTAGTACACGCGGGCCAGGGCATCAGGTGCTTTGGGTGTGCCTTTGAGCTCTACTGCCCGGAAGGCCGCATTGCGGAGCACTGAAAGCTGCTGGTCACGCTCGTTGAGGGCCGCGTTCTGGGTAGCTGCATACCGGGACTGCTCAGTTTGAGCAATTTCCAGGTTGGCTTCAGTTTGCTGTAGCTTATTGTACAGCAGAAAGTTGCCGATAGCACTTAGTACCAACAACGCTACGGATGCCGCAATCAGCAGCCGGGTACGGCCACTGCCAGATTCTGCCTGGGGCATTTGTCGCACAACGGCTTCGGCAGGGTCTGCTACCACCGGGACTGCTGGCTCAGTGGCCACCGCCTGCATACGGGGGGTGGCCGCTGGTTGCACAGGCGCCGCCGGAGCAGAGGTTTCCCGGATGGCGTTCTGCCAGCCGCTCAGTACCCGCTCACGCATCCCTTCTGGGGGCGTGATGGCGTGAGCTGCGGCATACACATCCAGACCGCGCACAATGTCGTCCAGCTCCCGGCGTATTTCCTGGTGCTGGGCTGCCAAGCGCTCCACCTCGGAGCGCTCCGACTCGTTCAGCACGCCCAGGGCGTACTCCTCGAGAATTCCGGATTCGATGTATTCCTGAATGTCCACAGCTATCGAATCAATTTGGAAAGTACTTTGATTGCCGCCCGCGCACGGGTTTTCACCGTACCCAGGGGAAGACTGAGTTCTTCTGCCACTTCGCTTTGCGTAAATCCGCCGAAATAAAGCAGGTCGACGATTTGCTGCTGCTCCGGATTCAGCTTGCGTGTCATCTCCTGCAGACCAATGTGCTCCGGCCGGAACGTAGGTTCAGCGGCCTGGCGCAGCGCTGCACTATCTTCTATGGGCTGCGTACGACTACCTACGCGGTACTGTCGGGAGCGGATTTTGTCGATGGCTAAATTTCGGCAAACATTCATCACCCACGTGAACAAACGCCCTTTACTGGCATCGTAGGAGGCAAAGGAATGCCATATTTTTACCATGGCTTCCTGCAGCACGTCTTCCGCAATCTCCTCTTTCTTCACGATGCGAAAAATCACACCGTAGAGAGCAGCAGCGTACTTATCATAGAAGATGGTCATGGCCGCCTCATCTCGGTCGCGCAGTCGTTGCACGAGCAGCGCTTCAGTTTCGAGGGCAATGGACTCTGGAGTAGTAGCAGACACAGGGCAGCAACTAAGGGAAGGGGAACGGCGTAGGAATGCCGGTCCCGCGAATGGGACGAAAGTACAGGATTCGCCTTTATTCCAAGCGTTGGTCTACAAATAGTAGCGTGTACTTGGATGGCTCATGTGCTACGCACGCGTTAGGGGCGTAGTTGCAAGCCAGGCGCTGCAGCCAACCACAAGCCCCCCAGGCTTGTTTACAAGTTTGGTAGCTCAACCGTATTTTACCCTTCTTCCTTACTTATGGCAATTGAGTCATTCAACCCCTATACCGGCCGCGTAGAGCGACGCTTCCGGGCGTTTAGCTGGGCCCAGACCGAGCGCATTGTAGGCCAGGCCTACCGGGCCGCCGCCGAGTGGCGTACCACTTCCTTTGCCCACCGGGCCCGCCTCATGCACCGGGCGGCCGATCTGCTGCGGGAGCGGCAAGATGAGCTGGCCCGCCTGATGGCCATAGAAATGGGCAAGCCCGTGGTAGATGGCCGCGCCGAAGTGGTAAAGTGCGCCCTCACCTGCGACTACTACGCCGACAATGCGGAGGCCTTTCTGGCCGATGAAGAAGTGAAAACGGAGGCGCAGCACAGCTTTATTTCTCACGAGCCCATTGGAATTGTACTGGCCGTGATGCCCTGGAATTTTCCGTTCTGGCAAGTAGTGCGCTTTGCTGCGCCGGCTCTGATGGCCGGCAATGTAGGCCTGCTCAAACATGCCTCCAACGTACCGCAGTGCGCCCTGGCCCTGGAGAAAATCTTTCATGATGCCGGCTTCCCTCCTGCCACCTTCCGCACGCTCCTCATTGGCTCCGATCTGGTGAGCCAGCTGATTGCCGACGACCGGGTGCGGGCCGTAACGCTCACGGGTTCAGAGCCCGCCGGGGCTCAGGTAGCCGCCACCGCGGGCCGCGAAATCAAGAAAACTGTGCTGGAGCTGGGCGGTTCCGATGCGTTTATTGTGCTGGCTGATGCCGACCTAGAAGTAGCGGCTAAAACCGCGGCCCAGGCCCGCATGATCAACGCGGGGCAGAGCTGCATTGCGGCCAAGCGCTTCATCGTGGAGAAGCCCATTCTCAAGGAGTTCATCTCGAAGATGAAAACTCACTTACTGGCCTACCGCACCGGCGACCCGCTCGACGAGGCCACGCAATACGGGCCCCTCGCCCGCCCCGACCTGGCCGATGAGCTGACCCAGCAGGTAGAAGACTCCGTGAAGCAAGGCGCGAAAGTGGAGCTGTATGGGGGCCAGAGCAAGCCCGGCACTGCCCTGTTTCGGCCAACTATGCTCAGCCAGGTGAAGCCCGGACAGCGCGCGTACAGCGAAGAGTTTTTCGGCCCCGTTGCCATCATTCTGGAAGCCAAGGACGCCGACGATGCCATTCGGCTGGCTAATGACTCGCGCTTTGGGCTGGGCGCATCTATCTGGACCCAGAATGCCCAACGCGGTGAAGAGCTGGCCCGGCGCGTGGAGGCCGGGGCGGTATTCGTGAATAGCCTGGTGAAATCGGCGCCCGAAATGCCCTTTGGCGGCGTAAAGAAATCAGGCTATGGCCGCGAGCTTTCCCATTTGGGCATCAAGGAGTTCGTTAATCAAAAGTCTGTGTGGGTAGCGAAACCGACCACGCCCGAAGCCAAGAAGAGTGACTCCCGGAAGAAGGTAGAGTAAACCCACTGCCCCCAGAATACTCAACACGCCCCGCTTTCACCTAGGAAGCGGGGCGTGTTTGCGTTGTAGTGGCCTAGCCGCACTCTAGTTTCGCCGAAGGTGCTCCACGCCTACGCCCACTCCTACTCCTACCGTGTAGCATACCAGGTCGCTCCACAGAAACCCGTGACCCAGCACCAAACTTCCGAGGGTGGTGGCGCGCACGGCATTCAGACATGCGGGTTGGTAGAGCTGGCTGATTTCTATCGCAAAAGAAAACCCTAGTGCCAGCCAAGCAGTCTGCGCGGCAGGCCACTTAGGCCACCAGAACCGTAGCAACCAGAACACCAGCAGCGCCCAGAGGACGTCGCCGACGTAGGCAACTACCCACGGGTGCAGCCCCGCACCGTAGCGCCTGGAGGCTAGGCCTAGCAGCATAGTGATGCCTATACAAAGCGCATAGGGCCAGCGGCTTCTGTTCATGTAGTCAGGGGAAAAAGGCTGATTGGCGGGGGCCGTCTGGGCTGCTGCACGCGCAGGTTAAGTGGTAAGCCGGCCTTCAGCAAAAGATTGTGGGAACTGATAGGGATTGAGCAAAGCTACTACTTACTTTGCAATACAAAGTTCTTTTAAAACAATATTGACTCAATGTGCCGATTTTATCGGTGCGCTAGGCCACTGTTTTCACCAGTTAGGGGTTTCTACATCATGGAATATTTCGTTGCGCAAGGCTCCGTAGTGCGCACTATCTGGAGCAAGGCCGATACGGTGCTGTTAATCTTTGCGGGCTCAGCGGCGGAGTTTGCCCTGAATAAAGCTGTTGACTGGCTTTACTTTACAGGAAAGCTCCCATCTGACCCGCTGGCCCGGTTATTTTCTACCGTGGAGTACGCTCGTCAGATTGTGTTTGCCGACCGGGCCGGGGCCGAGCGCGCCATCGATACCATTGCTGCTATTCATGGGGCCGTGGAGGCAAAGCGCGGCATGTCTATACCGGAATGGGCCTACCGCGACGTGCTTTTCATGCTCATTGCCTACTCTGTTCAGGCATTTGAGCTGCTGGAGCGCCCCCTCACGCCCACCGAAAAGGGGGAGATTGTGGACGTGTTCTGTCGCGTAGGCCAGCGCATGGGCCTTACAGGACTACCAACCAGCTTTATAGAGTGGCAGGCGGCCCGCGAGGCGCATCTGTCTGATAACCTGGCCTACAGCGCCTTCACCACTGATTTGTACCAGCAGTACCGCAAGCATTTGGGGCCGGTACGCTACCGCCTGCTCCTGGAGGCGCAACGCCTGGTGGCTCCCCAGCAAGTGCGCGGGTTGTTGGGGCTAGGCCACCTTTCCTGGCTTCGGCCGGTGCTGCCGGTTTATCGGCGTACCCAGCACCTGGCCCTGAGCCAGTGGCTGCGTACCTCACTTTTGCCCACGGCCTACAAAGACCAGATTCTGGCCCTCGACCGGCAGCCTCCGGTTCGGCAGGCGGCCTAGGCTGCTTGGATAGTGTTTACTTTCTCCCAAAACACAAGCAGCTCCAACCTGTAGGTCGGAGCTGCTTGTGTTTTGTTTACATGATCCAGGCGCGCTAGGCCAGTTGGACGTTGGCTACTTCTGCGGAGGTCTGCAGGCTGCCTTTCAGCTCGGCCAGAATCTCGTAGGAACGCAGGCGGGCCGCAGGGTCGTAGATATGGGATACCACCATCAGTTCCTTCACCTGGGTTTTGTCGGCGAAGGCGGCCAACTGACGGGCTATCTTCTCGGGGCCGCCGATGAACACGTAAGTCATCATCTGACGCACGGCCGCTTCCTCCATGTCGCTCCAGCGGCCATTCATGCTCTCCACGGGCGGCTGCAGCGGCGCCGAAGTGCCCCGGATAATACCCAGCGCAAATGTGTAGAAGGAAGTGGCCAACTGTTCGGCTTGCGCATCGGTATCCGCCGCAATTACATTGATACAGGCCATAGGGTACGGCTCCTGAAGCTGCTCTGAAGGGCGGAAACTGCTCCGGTACAGGCGCAGGGCTTCGTGCAGATAGGTGGGCGCAAAGTGGCTCGCAAACGCAAAAGGCAGGCCTAGCATACCGGCCAGTTGGGCACTGTACGTGCTGGAGCCCAGCAGCCAGATCGGGATGTCTAGGCCTTCGCCGGGCACGGCGCGCACACGGCCGGTACGGTTTTCGGCGGAGAGGTAAAGCTGCAGCTCCTGCACGTTTTCGGGGAAGTCATTGGCCGATCCGCGGGCGTCGCGCCGGAGCGCCATGGCCGTTACCTGGTCGGTGCCGGGGGCGCGGCCCAGGCCTAGGTCTATACGGTCCGGAAACAGCGTGGCCAGCGTCCCGAACTGCTCGGCAATAACCAGCGGGGCATGGTTGGGCAGCATAATACCGCCCGAGCCTACCCGAATGCTTTTGGTACCACTGGCAATATGCCCGATCAGGATAGATGTAGCCGAGCTAGCAATGCTGGCCATGTTGTGGTGCTCAGCCAGCCAAAAACGCTTGTATCCCCACTGCTCCGCGTGCTGGGCGAGGTCTAGGCTGTTGCGAAAAGTATCGGCGGGCGTGTGGCCCGCCAAAATCGGGGCCAGATCCAGCACCGAAAGCGGTAGGCCCGCGAGTGACGTAGTTGTCATGGTTAGAAATTTCGATATTGATGAGCTGCTTCTCCTTGCTTAGCGCCAGAAACCACCGGCGGTAGCGTAGGCCAGTCATCAGGGAGGTGCGGGCATTGCCTGTAGCGCCTACCCCAGAAACGGCCTGCTGTGCCACTTTTGTTCAGGCGGCCCCGGAGAGGTTGTTTTCGGCAGGAGATGGGAAGAGAAGCAGAAGATGCTAAAACCCACTCCCTGCCCGAAAGGTTTATCAACCGCTACCCTATCGCCCTGCGCCTTCGCTTCTTGGGCAGCCAAGTGAGAAGGCGGCGGCCAATACACTCTAGTTCGTGCTTCCTATCTACTGCCATGCAAAACTCCTTTTTCAACCGCGGCTTTCAACGCAAGCGGCCCGCCGATACGGGCCATGTGCTGCCACCCGGCCAATACGAAACCCAGGATTTCCCAGTCCTCAGCGCTGGTCCTACCCCCAAGATTGCCACGGCTCGTTGGGAATTCGGGCTCGATGGTTTGGTAGAAACGCCCCAGAAATGGAGCTGGTCGGAGTTCAATGCCTTGCCCCAACAGGACCTCACGGTAGATATTCATTGCGTCACGCAGTGGTCGAAGTTCGGCACCAAGTGGCAGGGCGTGAGCCTCGATACGCTGCTGGCCCTGGCCAAGCCCCGGCCGGAAGCCCGCTACCTGATGGCGCACTGCTACGGCGGCTATACCACCAACCTGCCCCTCGCCGATGTACTTAATGGCAAGGCGTTTATCGGGCTGCAATATGATGGCCAGCCCCTTGCCCCCGAGCATGGCGGCCCGGCCCGGCTGGTGGTGCCACACCTGTACTTCTGGAAAAGCGCCAAGTGGATTCAGCGCCTGGAGCTGCTCTCCGAGGATGCGCCGGGTTTCTGGGAGCGAGCCGGCTACAGCATGTACGGCGACCCATGGAAGGAACAACGCTACCTCGACGATGATGAGGACTTAGCTAATTCTGCCTCATGAGTGGCCTAGAGTGGCAGCTGGCCGTTGTGGAGACTGTGCTGCAGGAAACCCCGCGCGTAAAAACGTTTCGGTTGCGCCTCCCGCACTGGCGGCCCCATCGGGCCGGGCAGCACTACAGCCTGCGCCTCACGGCTCCCGATGGCTACCAGGCCCAGCGGAGCTATTCCGTGGCCTCCGCTCCTGAGCAAACCGGCCACATTGATCTGACCGTGGAGCTGCTAGAGGATGGAGAAGTTTCCGGCTACCTGTTTGAGGGTGTGCTTCCCGGCGACCAGCTGGAGGTGCGCGGGCCCATTGGCGGCTACTTTGTGTGGGAAGCCACCTCTGCTGCCTCGCCGCTGCTGCTCATTGCGGGCGGCTCGGGCGTGGTGCCGCTCATGGCCATGCTCCGGCACCGCCAAAATACTGGCCTACAGAACCCGACGGTGCTGCTGTACAGTGTCCGGAACCCGGCGGAAGTGATATACCGGCAGGAACTAGAGGCCCTGGCCCGCGCCGATAGTTCGTTTACGCTGCTGCTCACCTACACCCGCCAGGCCCCGCCGCAGTGGTCTGGTTACCAGCGCCGCCCCGATAGTGCTATGCTGGCCGAGGTGGTAGGCCGGTTTATAACATCGCCGCACTGTTTTATCTGTGGGCCTAACGGACTGGTAGAAAGCGCCGCCAACGAGCTCGTGGCGCTCGGCCTGCCCGCCAGCACTATTCGCACAGAGCGGTTTGGGCCCGCTGCTGCCGGAGCTATTGCAGTCAATTGAGAAGCTTCCCGGATTTTATCAGCATTTCGCAAACCATGTAGCTACTTATATCCGTAGAGAGGCTGCCCTGATTACCTACCAACACCTATGCAGCCCCCATCCCCCGACCAGCCTTCTGCCATCAGGCAGCTGTTCAAAGACGACCCCTATCTTCACCAATTGCTTCAGCACCAAGCAGAACAGCTGGCCGGCACCCCTGGCTGGCCCGATACCGCGGCGGATGTATATGAGAAACTGTTGCGCCAGATTGAAGCCGACGTGTCTGGCTAACGCATAGCCTGCCCCTTGTTTCCTGCTTGGCTACCGCTAACTCCTATGCTCCTACAAGGCGGGCAGTGGCCTAGCGCACATAGCCCAGCACCCGGTACACGGCGTAGCCCACCATTTCGTGCAGTAGCACGCTCCACAGGCGGGGGGCTTCGTCGCTGGGCACCAGCCAGTAGGTGAGAGTGGTTTGCCGGTCGCTGGAGTAATAAGAAGCCGGAAACACGGCCGGCTGTAGGCCTACGGCCCGGAAACAACCCAGCGCCCGGCGCTCATGAAAAGCCGATGTTATTAGTACCAACGACTTAATATCGGGGTGCCGGGCCAAAAGCGCTTTGGTATTTAGGGCATTTTCGCGGGTATTGCGGCTGTTTTTTTCCAGAAGAATATCCTGTTGCGGCACGCCGGCCAACCGGAGCAAAGTGGTCAGCTCCTGCGCTTCGGCCCGGACTTTGGCGCCGGCCAAATCGCCGGAGCCGCCCGACACGATGATTTTGCGGATGCGCCCGGCCCGGTACAGCCACAACGTATGCAGCAGCCGGTCGGCGCCCTGGGCCACGTACACCCTATCGTGCGGCGACTTTCGGGTGGCAGTAATACCCGTCAGCAGAATGCCCGCATCATGGTGGCCTAGCGAGGTTAGGCGCACGGGCGGTACCTCCCAGGCCAGCAGTGCCTCATTCACGAGGGCCGCATTGGTGAGCAGCAGGGCCAGCCCCACGGCCGCTACCAGCAGCCGATTGCGCCATTTGGTGTGGCGCAACAGCAGCGCCAGCAGCAGCAGGCCAATAAACCACAGCATGGGGGAAATCAGGAAATCCAGAATCTTAGACAGCACGAAGAACATGGCGCAAAGCTACGTGCTGGTTCTGGAGTCTGCGGCCACGCAGTGGCCCGGCTGCCATTCTAGTCAGTGAGCATCCGGCCCCAAGCAGCTAAGCCACCAGGCCTGTAAGCTACGCCGCGCAGGTGGCCTAGCGGAAAAACAGCCACAGCAAAACGAGGGTAGCCAGGAAGCCGAGCAGCGCAATCAGGTCTTTGTGCACCCGGATGCGCATACGGCACTTAGAGGCTTGTTTCTTGCGGACACTGCTGCAAGCGCTCCAGCATAGTCTGCACTTCCTGCTCGCTGCGGAGGGTGTCGCACTCCAGCAGGCGGCCCCGGCAATACGCCACAAAAAAGGGAGCTACCCGTTCATTCATCATCTGTTTGGCCACCGGGTTCTCATCCGAATCCAGCCGCAAAAAGGCCGTATGCTGGAAACGTACATCCACAGAGAACTTCTCGAAAGGCGGCGCCAGAAGCTCACAAACGTCACAATTGGCCGACGTGAATTTCGCCAACACCCACGGAAAATCGTGAATCAAGGTGCGGAGGCCAGTGTCGTTGGTGTCGAGTACTTTCATGTGAGTGTGCTTTTTGCGCAGTTTAGATAACCAGGCCGCAACCGACTATGCGGCAGTTGTCGGGTTTCGGAGTAGACCACCGAGCCTACGGACTTCCTGCGCAGACAAAAAATCCGCTCCGGAAGATTCCCTCCCGAAGCGGATTATAATTATTACGCTACGTGCTGTCGTCACAAGTAGCTTGCGCCCAAGCTGCTAGAAGCATTCTTCGGCCGGACAGGCCGTCGCGCAACTACTCGCTTTTTTCTGTCATCATCTGACGTATGTATTTCACGGGGGCGCTGCCGTAGCTCAGGAACTTCTCGTGGAAGGTTTTGAGGTCGAAGGCAGAGGCATCGCGCTTTTTCAGCTCCTCACGCAGATCGTAGATTTCCGTCGAGCCGGTGAAGTAGCTGCTGAGCTGCACCTGGCTTAGGGTAGCGCGGCGCCACTTGTTGCGGGCCTCGGCTTCCTCCTGAAATCCATCGCGCAGCAGCATAGCCACCGCGGCCTGCTCCGAGATGTTGTTCACGTGTACCTCGTGGTCGAGGATGGTGTTCAGGGTCACGCGCATGTTCCACTTGTCCCACATCAGCCAGATTTCGTCGGTGTTGCCGCCGTAACCACTTTCCAGCATCATGCGCTCGGCGTACACGGCCCAGCCCTCAATCATGGCGCCATTCCCAAAGATGGCCTTCACCAAAGAAGGGCTGCGGTTGGCGTATACCAGTTGCGTGTAGTGGCCCGGAATGGCCTCATGAATGTTCAGAATCTGGAGTGTGTATTGGTTGTACTCGCGCAAATAGCTCTCGGCCTGGGCCATAGGCCACCCCGTGAGGGGCTCTACGTTGTAGTAGGTGTCGGCGGTTTTATCGTAGGGGCCGGGGGCCGAGATGCTGGCGCCCGCGCCGCTGCCCCGCATGTACAGCGGTGTTTCGCGTACTACCAGCGGCTTGGTGGGGTCCTGGGTCAGGAGCTTATGCTCATCCACCCAGCGTACCAGCGTGGGCATCTGGTCTTTCACGGCCTGCACAAAGCCGGCCGGGGTGGCGTGCTTCTCCGAGAGCTTCGTAATTACTTGCTTGATGAGCTGCACCGAGTCGGTGGGCTGGGGCTGGCCGGGGAAGTACTTGGGCCACAGGCGCGCTGCGCGCTTGCCCATGTCGTGCAGCAGCTCCTGACGGTGCTGCTGGGCCTTTTTATACACCTCATCTGCGGAGTAGCTCGACTGGATATCCAGCGCGAATTTCCGGTCGAAGAGCGGCTTGCTGAGGCGGAACGAGCGGAACTTGCCGGCCGGCAGCACCTCCTGCTGCAGGAAACGCACATACTCATCCATCACGAGGCGAGTGGTAGCAATGCGGTCAGTGATGTCTTTTTTCTCGGCGGCCGAGAGGCCCGACCGGGCAATGGAATCCTGGAGGGCTTTCCCGAACACATCTAGGCCACCCTGGGTCTGCTGAATGGCCAGGTTGGTATGCTCGCGGGTAGGCTGCTTGATGTTGGTTTTGGCGGCCTCGTAGTAATCGGCGGCGCGGCTGATTTTGAGGCTAATGGAGCGCAGGCGCCGGTCCAGGGGTTGGTAGCGGCCATTAAGAATTTCGGCCACCGAGCCGCCTAGGTTGTAGTTGGCGGGGTTCCACTGCCAGTCGCGCAGGGTATCGGCATAGAAGCGCGCCGACTCCAGGTAGTTCTGCAGCAGGCGGTAGTCGGTCTGGTTGTTTACCGAGAGGTCTTCCACCTTGAATATTGCCATCTCTTTGGCGCGGCGCTTGAGGGCAGCGGCTTCGGTCTGGCGGCGGCCGGCGTTGGGCACTACCAGCAGGGAGTCGTAGCGGTGGTAGCCCTGGCCGCTGGCCCACTCGGGGTTATAGTACCACAACGAGTCGATGAAGCGCTGCTTGTAGCGGTCGAAGTCGGCATCAACGGTTTCGGAAGTGCCGGAAGTGGGTTTGGTATCGGAGGAACAGGCACCGAGCGCCGCTAGGCCACTTAGGGCCGCCGCCAGCACCGGCCGGAAGAAGTAGTTTTTGTGCATCTAATGCGAAGTGAGAACGAGGGAAATGCCAAGATAGCGGACAAGGACTCCGTTTGGTGCTGCGGGTTGCGGCAGCGGCATTCTGTTCCACGCCTTCTAAGCGTTCTAGTTAAAGTATCAATAGCTGTTCATCATATCAGCGGAGCGGCAGGTGCTGGTTGCCAAAGTATCCTCTGCCCATTTCAAAACGTTAAGCCTATAAACAGCAGCCAGATTCACTGGTCCTCACGCCCAAAAAACCACCTTGCTCACGACCTAGGCCACTTGTGTGCTGCCGCTTGGTATCTTGCCCCTTCCTATTTACACCTATCCACATGCGTCATCCCTCTTCCCTGAATCGTCGCCGTTTTCTGCTCTCGCTGGGTGCGGGTCTTGCCGGCGGGGCCGTGCTGGCCGCCTGTGCCCGCGCGGGCCTAGGCTCATCGGAGGCGGCCTCCTGCCTGGTGTATGTGGGCTCCTACGGCCCTGCCGATCAGGAAAACATTGTCCTGTACCGCCTCACGCCTGCCACGGGTGCCCTCACGCGGGTGATTGGGGCGAAAGGTGGCGCCAGTCCGTCGTTCCTGACCGCGGATGGCCGCCACCGCTTCCTCTACGCCGTAAATGAGGTAGATAACTACCAGGGCACCCCCAACGGCGGCGTCAGCGCATTCGCCATTGATTCCACCACCGGAGGCCTCACGCTGCTCAACCAGCAGGCTTCGGGGGGCACCATCCCGTGCTACATCAGCCTCGATGCGGCGGGCCGACATGCCTTGGTGGCCAACTACGGCTCCGGCTCCGTGGCGGCCCTGCCCATAGGTCCCGGCGGCCAGCTGCAGGCGGCCACTTCCATTGATCAGCACCAGGGCCACGGCCCACATAAGAACCAGGCAAACGCCCGTGCCCACTGCCTGCTGCCCGCCCCAGGTGGCCGGCATTTCTTCGCCGTTGATTTGGGCAACGACACCGTGTACGGCTACACTCTGGAGGCCGCCACGGGCAAGCTCCTAGGCCACCCTGAGCCGGCCTTCAAGGCCAAACCAGGCGCGGGGCCGCGCATACTCACCTTCCACCCCAGCAAGCCCTTGGCCTACCTCATCAACGAGCTCGACTCCACGATGACAGCCCTAGCCTACGACGCCCGCCAGGGCACCCTCACCGAAATCCAGACGGTGCCCACGCTGCCACCATCTTTCACGGAGTGGAACGCCTGCGCCGACGTGCATGTGTCGCCGAACGGCCGGTTCCTGTACGGCTCCAACCGCGGCCACAACAGTCTCGTGGTCTTTGCCATTGATGAGAAAAGCGGCCGCCTCACGCTGCTGGAGCACGTGATGCTGCCCGGCAAAACGCCCCGCAGCTTCGCCTTCGAGCCCTCGGGCCGCGTGGTGCTGGTGGCGCATCAGCAGTCCAATACCATCGTCACGTACTTCGCCGATGCCAACACGGGCCGCCTTACCCCCACCGGCATCAGCGTAGAGCTACCTGCGCCCGTGTGCCTGCAAGTCTACCCCGACTTCCTGCGGGGGTAGCCCCTCGCCAGCTAGTGCAGTCTAGCCAAGCCGTTAGCCCCACGCCAGGAGAAGAAGCTAGTCTAGTTCCCCTCTATGGAGAGAGGTTAAGGATGGTTGATGAGGCCTAGAACGACCAAACCAGAACGTCATCCTGAGCTTGCCGAAGGATCTCGCGTGCTGACGTTGCAATGCTAATTCAACGAATCGGTAGGGATGCTTCGACTCCGCTCAGCCTAATGGTTACTGTGGCAACGTCAGCACGCGAGATCCTTCGGCAAGCTCAGGATGACGTTCTAGGTAGACCGTCATTATGTGGTCGTACTACAGTATCGTTCTAGGCCAGTCAACCACCCCTAACCCCTCCTCAGCTGAGGAGGGGAACTAGATTAGCTTCTTCTCCTGGCTTGGGACTTGGATGAAACACCTCGCACTTTTCCGGATTGGTCTGTCGTTTGCGTAGCAGCTCCATACGCTTCCTCTTCCCTACTCTATGAAACTGCTCGGTACGCTGCTGTTGCTGCTAGGCCTCTCCACCTCCCTTTGGGCCCAGCAATCGGGCTCCGTGCGCCGCCTCGATGAAAGCAACGGGTTCCGGGGCCTGCCGTTTGGGGCGCCCCTCACCGAGGGGCTGCACCTGAAGCTCATCCAGGACAGCGGCGACGAGAAAATATATGAGCGCACCGACGAGGATCTGCGGTTGGGTTCGTTCTCGGCCACCCGCATTCACTACAAGTTTTTCCAGGGCCAGTTTGCCGCCGTCACCATCATCGTGAAAGGCGCCGACCAGGCCCAGCGGGTGCTGCCCGCCTTCCAGAGCATCTATGGCCCGGGTCGCATGGAAGGCTTCAGCTGCAAGTGGCAGGGTGAGCAGGTGGGCCTCTCCTTCGCCTCCTGGAGTGCTGACAACGCCATCTTGGCCATGTCCAGCCTCCCCCTGACTGTGAAGATGAAGCAGGCGAAGTCAGCCGGCAAGGGGCCGAGGAAGTAAGGAACTGTGAACTGTCTATTCGACCATACACAGCCCGTCATGCTTCGACTGCGCTCAGCATGACGGGCTGTGTATGGTTCTAGGCCAGTTCAATTACCTCTACCCTATTCGCTCGTCTCTCACTATTTCACCAGTTCACTTCCAACAGCTTCTCCAGCGTTAGGCCGCGGCGCTGGAACTCGGCGCCCAGGCGGAGCATGCCCAGCAGCGGGCCGGTCAGGCGGGTGAGGGCGGCGTGGGCGGTGGCATCGTGCACCATCGGGATTTCCAGCTCCGCCAATACATCGGCGTAGAACTGCTTGGCGGCGCGGGCATCGAGCACCACGAAGGCGCCCCGGTCCTTTTCGCGGCGGACGAGGCGGCCGAAGCCCTGCCGCAACTTCAGGCGGGCGGCAGGGCGGTAGAACTGCTGCCAGAACACCTGCTCCGACTCGTAACGCTTTCGGTGGCTAATGAGCGGGTCGCCAAGCGAAGGCATAGGCAAGCGCCACACCACTACCTGCGAAAGCGTAGGCCCGGCGAAATCCACGCCAGTCCACATGCGGTCTACGCCCAGCAGCACGGACTGCGCCACGCGCCGGAACCGCCTTATTTCCCATTGGCTGGCTCCTCGCTGACAAATCAACTCAATATCCTGCTCAGCCAGCGGCGCGGCCAACCACTCGGCAGCAAAGCGCATATCCTCGGTGCTGGTGAACAGCACCAGCGTGCGGCCTTCCAGGCCTATCAGTAAGGGAAGTAACGCCCGCAGCTGGGCCACACGCCACGCCGTAATGGCATCGGGTAACAGGCCCGCCCGGAACTCCGGCAAGTAGGCCGGAATGCTGGCCAGCACCGGCTCCCGCTCGGGGTCAACGAAATCAAACACGGACGCAATGCGCTCCTGCGCCGCAAAGGGTACGCGTTGGTCGAGCTGACGCTGGAAGTAGTCGAGCTTGTCTTCTACATAGAGCGTAGCGGAGGTAAACAGCACCGTATGGAACAGATCGAACAGCGGTGTGGCTGCTTCGGAGGGCAGGCGTTGGGCGGGGCGGTTGCCGGCTACTTCTTCCAGAATTTCTTCCACGGCCAGCTCGCCCGAGGAAAGACGAAGTGGGGCATCGGGTTCGGTGGCGCAGAGGTAGGGCCACAGCTCGTAGGGCTTACGCACGAGGGCCCAGCCCAGCTCATCGTCATCGCGCAGGCGTTCGAGCACGGGCACTGAGGCTTTGCTCGGAAACTCTTCGAGCAAGCGCATAAGCACTTCGGTCTGGCCGTTGGCCAGTTCTGTGAGGCGCACGAGGCGCTGCCGGAGCCGTTCGTCGTAGTCGGGCGCGGGGGCGTCTGCGTCCTCGGCGTCGCTGGGGTCGAGGGGTGTGCCCAGGTTCAGGGCCACGCCTAGCTGGCTGGCTACCAGCGCCAGGCGCTTTGCTACTACCGGCATAGGCCTAGTGAGCGGTTTCAGCGTGAGGCGCAGTTCATCGGCATAGGCGCGAGAGAAAGGCCGCTGACCCTGGGGGCGCACCCACACGTTGTCCTGCCAGTGGGTTTCGCCCAGCGGAAAGGGCAACACCGGAACGGAGCGGCCCTGCGGCAAAAAATGACGGCCTACCTGGCCTAGCTCCTCGCGGGCCATTACCAGTGGCTCGCGCACCTCGTGCAGCGCCTGCCGCACGGTGCGCACGGCCCTGCGGCGGCGAAACGGCTCGGCCACGGCTAGTGCGGCGGCGCCGGCTTCATTGGCCGAGGTCAGGGCATCGGCGGCGGCGGGCGTGTCGCGCATGGCTTCGGCTACCTGGCCTAGCAGATCGGCATGGGCTACTAACTCGTGCAGGCGGGCTTCGTCCCAGGCCTCGTATGCCGCTTGCTCCACGTCATTGAAGCCAGGGCGCTCATCGGCGGGTACTTTGCTCCAGAGCAGCATCTCTTCCTCGCCCAGGCGGCTATCCAGCTCCCGCAGCAGGCCCTGCGCCTCCCGGCGGGAAGTTCTTTCGCGCGGACTTTCCTCCGTGCCAGGGCGGGCCGTGGAGGATGGGCCACCCAGCAGGGGCTCAATCAGCTCATCTACCAGCTCCCGGGCACTGAACCGGCGGGCCAGGGCCGAGCGGAAATTGTCGGGGAAACGGTCGGCCTCATCCACAATGCACACTTTGGCGCGCTCCAGCAACTGCGGCGGCAATAAGGCCAGTTTATGATGATTGACAATGATTAAGTGCGCCTGCTCGGCCCGCTGCCGATGGGCCGGATACACGCACACGCTGCGGTCGGGCAGTTTGCCGTGGCGGCAGGCGCGGTCTGCCGTTACGGCGCGCAGTAGCCCGAATAGTGCGCCCCCGAGCCGGTCGGCTACCTGAGGTGCAATATTCTCAACCTCGCCTTGCGTATCGCGCAGCCGCAGAGCCAGATAGAACCACGCCAGCCGCGCAGCCCAGTCGTGGCCCCGCTCGAAGCTATTTTCAAATGCGCGGCCCAGCGCCTCGGCGCACAAGTAGCAGTTTTTACCCTTCAGCAAGGCCGTGCGGATGGCCGCGTAGCGGGGCACACGCTTGCCATCGGGTTGGCGGAGAAGGGCCGGCAGTTCGCCGTGCTGCATCTGCTCCTGCAGATTTTTGGTGGAGGTGGCCACTATCACGGCCGCGCCGGGTGCCAGCCGCAGATACTCCAGCGCCGGAATCAGATAGCCGAATGTTTTGCCCGTACCGGTGCCAGCTTCCAGGGCATAAGAACCCCGTTCGCCGGCCATTGCGCGGGCTACAAACCGGGCGTAGCGCAACTGCGGCTCCCTGATCTTCAGCTCCTCTGCTCCTACTTTCTTGCGCAGCTCAGCAAAGGCCTCATCCACTTGCTTTTCGCTGATGGAGTGGCCTAGGGGAAGGCCCGGCGTGGCGGCATCGTCGGACTGGTCGCGCCAGCGGGCCAGCCACTCCAGCAACAGCTGTTGGGCCTGCTGGGGCTGCGGGCGCTCGGGGTGCGCAGGCGGCTTGGGCAGGCGGCGCTTCTGGGCTTCCCGGGTAGTTTCAACTACCTCAGTGGGAGCGGTATCGTCGCAGCAGTCGGGCATTTGGGCGAGGGCACGCAGGAGCCGGAAGCCGCGCAGAGCGCGCGGTGAGCCGGTGGCTTCGCGCACAATGGTGTGCAGAAGCGCATAGGCCGGCAGCCACTGTCCGGAGCCAGCTCCTTGGGGCCGCAGCAGGCTTTCCAGCACCCAGCGCACCGAGCGGCGCATGGCGTGCAGCACAAACGGCAGCTGAGGCTTGCTCTTCTCGTAGCCCAACTGCTCGGCCCACACTTTGTCAGAAAGCAGACGTTCTTTCAGGTCGTCGGCATCGTCGAGCACTTCTTTGGGCAGGAAGAAAGCCAGCAGTTCGTCAAGGGAAACGCTGGCGGGCGGGCGCTTCATACCGGCCAGCACCACCTGCTCCAGCCAGTCGCGCTCCGGGGAGGGCTGGCCGGCGCGGTCCAGGAGCAGCACGGCATCCAGCTGGGCAAACGCCGCCTGAATTTCCTCGCGGGCGTCTTCCCACGTCGGCGCTTCGGCGGCCATCTGGTTGCTGATGCGGCTGGCCTGGAACACGGCGGCAGAATGGTCGCGGCCGGGGTTGAGCACCCACTCGCGCACCTGCGCATCGGGCGTGAGCGGCAAAAGGCCTACGTGTAGCAGGCCGTGGTTGGTGCCGGCATGCAGCGGCCCGGTGGCATACACATGCACCACCGCAGCCCGCACTACCAGCTTTTTCTCCGCATCAAATAAGCTTTCCATTCTTCCCTGGCCTACCGGATTCTGCCACTGGGGCAGACTAATCCGGTAGTAAAAGTACGCCGCCGCGGGCGGATACTAGGCATAGATAAGACAAGCGTAGGCCTATCATTCCGACGAAGGAGAAATCTGGGTTTACCAGCTAACACCTTGCCCCAGATTCCGCCTTCGTCGGAATGACAGCGCGGCGGCCTGATTTTCCGGCGTTCCTGCGGCGCTTCTACTACATTCGCCAGATAATAGATATTTCGATTATGCGCCGCCTCTCTCCACTCCTGCTTTCCGGCCTGCTGCTTAGCCTGACCACATTCGGCTGCTCGCAGAATGCTCCCGAAACCGCCAACAGAACGTCTCCCATCGATAACAGGCCGCCGGCTATTCCGGTGGAATCGGGCGCCACAAGGCAGCAGAGCCCCGGCCGCTTCCCCGAAACGTTTGAAGGGGCAGAAAAAGGCGCCTACAGCACCGCCGACGAGAGCCTTACTTCCGGCTCCTGGCATTTTGAGGATGCCCTGATTGGGTCTTCCGACCAGGACCACAAGAACGGCCAGCACGCGGCCCGCCTGCGCGGCCAGGGCCGATTACGCATGAATTTTGATGCGCCCAGCGGCGTGAGCACCATCCGGGTAACCAGCGCCAGCTACGGCGACGACCCGGCCAGCACCTGGGAACTGTGGGGCAGCCTAGATGGCGGGCGCACCTACCGGCGCATCGGGCAGCCCGTGAGAGCGCAAGGTCCCAGGCTAACCGTCACGACGTTTCAGGGCGGCGCGGCTGGCACACTGCGCCTCGAAATCCGGAAAACCGATGGCGGTAAGGGCCGGCTGAACATTGATGACATCGCCCTGCTGGCAGCCAATGGGGCAGCCATTTCGGGCGGCTCGGTGGCTTCGGGTTCCAGCAGTACCGCGGGCTCCGGCTCCGCTCCTTCCGCTTCCAGTCTGCCCCCGGCTACCACGGCACAGGCCGAGGCCATTGTGTCGGGACGCGATGATAACATGGCGCTTGGCAACCCCAGCGGCGCCACTGCTGATGTCAACAACGCCACCAACTATCTGCTGGTGAAGCCGCAGTTTACCATTGGTTACAATGCCCAGCGCGGCACGCCTACCTGGGTGAGCTGGCACCTCAACCGGGCCTGGATGGGCTCAGCACCTCGCCAGGATGATTTTCGTCCTGATCCGGCCCTGCCTCGTCAGTTCTATCAGGTAACGCGTAACTCCTACTCGGGCTCCGGCTTCGATAAAGGCCACAACTGCCCTAGCGCCGACCGCACCACCGACCTCGACGATAACTCGGCTACCTTCCTGATGACCAACATGATTCCGCAGGCCGGCAACAACAACCAGCGCACCTGGAGTGGCCTAGAGGAATGGACGCGCGCTCAGGTGAAGCAGGGCCAGGAAGTGTACGTGCTCATGGGCAGCTACGGCAAAGGCGGCACCGGCCAGAACGGCCGCTTCACCACCATCGACCAGGGCCGCGTGACCGTGCCAGCCCGCGTCTGGAAGGTGCTCGTGATTCTGCCAGAAGGCTCCAACGACCTCCAGCGCATTGCCGCCGGCCAGGCCCGCATCATCGCCGTAGACACGCCCAATGACCAGTCCGTAAGCCCCAACTGGAGCCAGTACCGCGTAAGCATAGATGCCATTGAGGCGGCAAGTGGCCTAGACCTGCTCAGCAAGCTCCCGCTGCCTGTGCAAGACAAGCTTGAGCCCTTGATAGACGCTGGCCCGGTACGCTAGGCCAGGAGGGCAGTAGTAAAAAAGCTCAGGCCTGTGCATACTGCTAAACCGACAATCTGCACAGGCCTAGAGCATGCGGACAATCACGCTAAAGTGTCTTTTTGAAACCAAAGAAGCACTCATGATAAGTTCATCGAAACATCTCTACCGCTCCGTAAACCAGTCGACTAGTCAGAGGTAGAGATGCTTCGGCTGCGCTCAGCATGACCGTTTCTTTGATTAATTGCCCATACACCCTAGGCATAAAAAGGTCCTGCCACGTAGCTTACGTAGCAGGACCTTTTTTTTATGTCTAGGCCACCTTACTTAGCCTCTGCTGGATACCAGTTGCGCAGCCGTACGTCGATTTTCTTGTTGGTCGCGTTTACGGACTTCTTAAAGGCAGTTACATCGCTTAGGCCATTTTGCCCGCGGTAATGGTAAGGGTACACAATGCCCGGCTTGAAGGCCAGCACGCCCTGCGCGGCCTGCTGCACATCCATGGTGTAGGGCAGATTCATGCATACGAAGGCCACATCAATGTTCTTCAGGGCGCGCATCTCCGCAATATCTTCGGTGTCGCCGGATAGGTACACGTTTTTGCCGCCTAGCGTCAGCACGTAGCCGTTGCCGCGGCCTTTGGTGTGCATGGCGTCAGGGGCTTCGGGCAGGTTGTACATCGGAATGGCCGAAACGCGCATTCCCAGCGTGTCAAGCTGCTGGCCGTTGCCCAGCACGCGTACCTGCGACTTATATTCTGCCGGCAGCTTCTCTGCAACGGCTTTGGGCACTATCATCAAGGACTTGCTCACGGAAAGGCCCGCCAGCGTTTTCGGGTCGAGGTGGTCGCCGTGTATATCGGTAATCAGGATTACATCGGGGGCCGCTAGCCCGGCGTAGGCCTCGGCGCCGCCGTAGGGGTCCACGTAAATGGTCTTGCCGTTCCAGGTAAATACCACGCTGCCGTGCGTGATGGGCTGCACCGTGAGCGGACCGTTTTTGGTCGTAATCTGGTCGGCGGCCACCCGTGGCGAGGTAGCGGGGGCAGCGGTTTGGGCTTGCGTCTGAACCGCAAATGTCACAAGCGCGGCCGTAAGCATCAGAGTAGATTTCATCCTTTTGTAGAGGTGGAGTAAGCGTAAAAATCTGACTTCTCGGGAAGCAGAGCGCCACCAGGATGCCCTGGCAACGCCGTGACCATAACCCAGTCGCCGGATATAAGTTTATGCCAGCAGCCAACCACATAGCGGAGCGAAAGACACTATGTGAGCTGAGTTTATCGAAAAATTGCTTGTTGAGGTTACTCCCCATCACGGCCCGCTGGTTTCAATCCGCAGCGTCAACCATCCGGCTCAGTTGAGGATCATGCAGACCAAGCAGATTCATTGCCTAGCATGTGGCGGGCCGGCCTCCGGGGCCAGCCTTTCCGACTGTATATTCCAATTCAACGAGCCCTCTGCACCTTACACGTTGCTAAGGTGAACTTCTATCCTACCTTGGCGTAAAAACCTCAGGCCAAATAACTTCGGAAAAGCTGTTCCAACTTTTTTTCCGGATCTTTGTGGTCAGCGCGCCCCACCGCGTATCAACTTCCTGCCTTGAATCCCACCCATCTTGCCCTTCCACGGGGCGGGCTGGGTGTTTTTTTGACCATCCGATTTCCTTTACAGCGCATTATATGCTGACATATTCTCCTTCTGTGCCCCTGCTTCGGCCGCGCGGCACGCACCGACTGGCCGTGAGCGCCGCGTTTCTGCTGCAAGGCTTGTGCTTCTCTACCTGGGCGGCCCGCATCCCAACGGTGCAGCAGCAGCTAGGCCTCTCCGATACCGAACTGGGCGGGGTGTTGCTGGCCGTGCCGGTGGGCTCTATGGCGTCGTTGCCGCTTAGCGGCTGGCTGGTGGCCCGCTACGGCAGCCGCCAGCTTACACTGCTAGGCCTGTTTTTGTACGCAGCGTTTCTGCCGCTGCTGGGCCTGGCCACTACCACTCCGCAGCTGATGGGCGCGCTGGTATTGTTCGGGCTGGCCAGCAACATGGCCAATATCAGCATCAATACCCAGGCCGTGGGTGTGGAGGCGCTGTATGGCAAGTCCATCATGGCGAGCTTCCACGGGCTGTGGAGTCTGGCGGGTTTTGCCGGCGCCGCCATCGGTACTTTCATGATTGCCAACGGCATTGCGCCGCTGCCGCACTTTCTATTGATGGCAGGCTTCGTGCTGCTAGGCCTGTTTCTGGCCCGGCCTTTCCTGCTGCCCGCCGATGCCCCACGCGAGGCCGATGCGCCCATCTTTGTGCTGCCCGATAAATCGTTGCTATTGCTCGGCCTGTTGGCGTTTTGCTCACTGCTCTGCGAAGGCACCATGTTCGACTGGAGCGGGGTGTATTTCCGCAAAGTCATTCAGGCCGATAAGGATATGGTGGGTGTGGGCTTCGCGGCCTTCATGAGCACCATGGCCGCCGGCCGCTTCATCGCCGACTGGTTCGCGGACCGATTTGGGCGCCAACGCACACTTATAATCAGCGGCTTGCTGGAAGCAGTCGGGCTGCTACTGGCCGTGGGTTTCCCAAGCATTGTGCCGGCTACCATTGGTTTTATGCTGGTAGGCCTGGGAGTTTCATCAGTAGTGCCGCTAGTGTACGGGGCGGCGGGGCGCTCCAAAACGATGTCGCCGGGAGTGGCGTTGGCGGCTGTATCTACGGTGGGGTTTGCGGGATTTCTGCTTGGTCCGCCCGTTATTGGGCTGGTGGCGGGTGCTACCAGCCTGCGCGTTTCCTTCTCCCTGATTGCCCTGATGGGGCTGGCCGTAGCAGCCCTAGCCAGGCGCGCCGGGGTAGAGTAGCTGGCGGTAGCGCCGTAAGCTGTTTATCTGATTCCCTGTCTTCGTGTGGAGGCAGGGAATTCGCGTTTATATAGTTTACCTTATATGTACTTTGCTGTGCTTACTTAGCTCCTATTCCTATGGCCGAAATCTCCGAAAACATCTACACTACCCGCCAGCAATACGTGCTGCTGATTGTGTGTCTGGTAGGGTTGGCCGCGCTTATTCTGCTGGGCCTTGGCAGCTACACCACGGCATTTCTGGGCGCGGGCATTCTGTATGTGGTGTTGCGGCCGTGGTTTGCGGCCATGGTGCACCAGCGCGGCTGGAACCGGCAGCTCGTGACGGCGGGGCTGCTTACGTTTGCTTTCGTCGTGATTATCATGCCGTTCTCGGCGCTCAGCCTGATGCTGGTAGACCGCATCCGGCTCTACAGCCAGGACACCAGCCAGATTATGGCCGTGCTGCACACCATTGAGCGCAAGACGGGCTACACCTTCACAACCGAGCAGAATGTTCGCTCTTTGCTGCAGCAAAGTGTCAGCTGGCTCAGCCAACGGCTGCCCTCGCTGGCCAGCGGCGTCCTGCACTTCACCGTGGTTATTGGCCTGATGCTGTTCACATTATACTTCATGTTCACGCAGGAAGAAGGCTTCCTGCGCGGCCTGCGCCGCTACCTGCCCTTCCGCCACGATACCATGCACGAGCTGGGCGATTCGCTGAAAAACAACGTGAATGCGAACGTGCTAGGCCAGGCCCTTATTTCCCTGGTACAGGCTATCCTGACGGGCCTCACCCTCTGGATTTTCAAGGTACCCGATGCTACATTCTGGGGTGTAGTGGCCTTTTTTATGGCCTTTATTCCGGTGCTGGGCACGCCGCTGGTGTGGGGGCCCGCTGCCATCCTGAAGCTCACCCAAGGCCACACGGGTCAGGGCGTGGGAATTTTGCTGGTGGGTGTCATCCTCGTGATGAACATCGATAACCTGCTGCGCATTGTGCTGGCCAAGCGCATCGGCGACATTCACCCGCTTATCACGCTGGCGGGCGTCGTGCTGGGCGTGGAGATTTTCGGGATTCTAGGCTTGGTGCTTGGGCCGCTGCTCCTTTCCTATTTCATGGTACTGATGCAGGTATTCGAGCGAGAAAACCGACTGCGCCCCCTTATTATCCGTAGCCGAACCGATGAACCCGCCGGCCCGGACGACACTAGCCAGCTCAACTTCTAGGCAAAATCTCAATACACTGGCCTAAAGTGATTTACAACAAAAAACTGAGCGGTAAGTGAGAGACATTTCCTCCACTTACCGCTCAGTTTCATTTACCAGATTTACCTGCCGCCTTATAAGTGGCCTAGGTTTCCGTCAGCACGGTCTTGAAGCCGGCCAGTTGACCATCGTCGGTTTTGCCGAGGGCCAGCACCGGCACTTGTGGGCCGCTGCCAAAGCGGTACACCTGCACATCCTGCAGCTCCTGCTTCAAAAACATCTGGAGGGCTTTGAAGCGGTTGGCTAAGGTCGGGTTGCCGAGCACGCCGTTATCGGCGGTATGGTTGCGCAGGAAGTAGGTCAGCTCCTGCTTTTCTACTTTCCTGTCGGCGGGGGCACCGGCCAGCTTCGCCAGAGCCTCATCGGTGAGTGAGCCGCCGGGCGCCGCAAACTGCACCGGCTCCAGCGGCGCATCCGATTCGCTCATGTAAAACAGGTCCTTCGTGAGCTGCTGTAACTGGCCTAGCACGGCGTTCTGGCCCGGCCCAGCAGTTGCAGCGGCTGTAGGCTCGTTGGTAGGCTGAGTTTCGCGGCTGCCTTTGCTTTCCAGTGGTTTCACCTCGGGAGCAGCAGTACCGCCGGGCACCTGGGCGCTAATGGCAGCGGCTAGTTCCTTCATGCGCGTTTCGGCTACTTTAATCTTGGGGTTGGCGAAGTTCATGTCTGAGACATTATTCATCGGAATAAGATGAATATGCGCGTGCGGCACCTCTAGGCCTATCACGGCCACTCCAATGCGCTTGCACGTTACGGCCGCTTTCACGCCCTTGGCTACGCGCTGGGCAAACTGGTGCAGGGCGGCCAGCTCCGCCGGGGGCAAATCAAAAATGTAGTCAACTTCCTTCCTCGGAATCACTAGCGTGTGGCCTTCTACCAGCGGCGTGATGTCGAGAAAAGCCAAATGGTGCTCGTCTTCCGCCACTTTAAAGGCGGGCAGCTCGCCGGAAACGATGCGGGAGAAGATAGATGGCATGAGGTGAAGTGGTGAGATGGTGAGTTCGACGTGCTGCTTGCGCTGTCTGCGCACGCTGCGTGGGCGCTCCAAAGTACGAGGCAAAACGCAAAAGGGCGAAGCCGCCGGCTTCGCCCTTTCATAGAAAAGAAGTCCAGTGAAACGATCAACTCATCATTTCACACTTCAAAAGTTCGCCTCTACCGGCTGATTTCCAGGATTTCGAACTGCAGCTTGCCGGCCGGAACGGTAATTTCGGCGGTGTCGCCGGCCGATAAGCCCAACAGACCCTTGCCAATCGGCGACTTCACCGAGATTTTGCCGGCGGCCAGATTGGCTTCCTCTTCTGCCACCAGGGTGTAGTCGAGGATCATATTATTCTTTAGGTTTTTCAACTTCACCTTGCTCATAATGAGCACCTTGGTGAGGTCTAGGTTCGTCTCGTCGAGCACGCGGGCATTCCCCACGATTTCTTCCAGTTTAGAAATCTTGAGTTCGAGCAACCCCTGGGCTTCCTTGGCCGCGTCGTACTCCGCATTTTCGCTCAGGTCGCCTTTATCGCGGGCTTCGCGCAGATCCTCGGCAGCCTTGGCGCGGCCGCGGATTTTGAGGTCCTGCAGCTCATCCTTCAGCTTCTGAAGACCTTCCGGAGTGTAGTAGTTGATAGTAGACATGGTGGGGTGATGGTAAGCTCAAAAAACAAGGAGAACGGCCAGCATGGCTGGCCGTTCTCCCCGAACAGGTTTAGGCAAATATACGAAACGTGGTTGGATTTGTCTAGGCTTGCTGGTGTAGCTTCCAGTGGGCAACACCCAAAATTCCGGCTTTTTTCGCCGTATTTCGGATTTTCGCCATCCAAACGGCTGCTTGCCCTGTCCGTGAAGTACTCACCTGGCCTAGGCTGGCAAATGAGTTGACATTCAGGTGGCCGGAAGCGGAAAACTGCCCTCTAGGCCACTGGCTTAATCGCGCACCACGGTACCCGTAATGTAGCCGAAAGGCGCGTCCGTGGCCACAAATATTTCGTTCTTGTTCTCCAACCCAAACTGCTCCAGATTGAAGGGAATATGGTGCTTGTTGGGCATGATGAGGCTGACTTCTTTTACGACCTCCTGCTCCTGCAAAATCTTCTCGCCGATGGAATAGAGCGTGTGCTGCACCGAGAGGCTCTTGTGCTCAGAAAACGTGCGCAGCAACGAGGTCCGGATTTGCTGAAACAGCGCCTCAAAATCCAGCGCCGTGGCCGTGTACTCCCACGTGGCCTCGCACTGCGTGGCCAGAATCCGGTCGGCGGTTTCCTTGAGCACCGTGTACTCATCCTGGATAAAGTTCTCGAAGCCGGAATCAGTGGTTTTGAGTAGCAGCAGGTCTTTGAGGCCAGATAGCACCACGGGGCCCTCAGCGTTTTGGGTGACTACGGTGGTACGCTTTTCGGTGCTGCCGCCCGTGAAGGCGTGCGTGTGTGCCTGCCCATCAAACTGCATGCGCTGCCAGCTGTGCTCTTCAATACTGATGCGGGCCTGGCTGATCTGGGGGTTGCGGGTCACGAAAAAGTGCGCCAGATGCAGCCCAAACTCCTCAATAGTGCCCGTGAAATGCTCCTTGGCCAGGGCATACACGGTGTTCTTCTGCGTATCGGTCGGCAGTACGGTAGAGTTGTCGCCGTGGGTATGCACCGCGTCGAAGTCGCCGGTGAGCTGCACGCTCACGGATATCTGCCGGAACTCGTGGTGGTCGGCGTGCCGGATGATTTTGGATAGATTGATCGCATTTTTGCCGTATGTATTGATTCCTAATTTCATACTAATTCGCTTGGTTCTTTGTGAAATATGTTGAATTTGGAGAAAAATACCGGCGGCAAATGCTCGATTTAGCGATAAAAAGTGAAAATATCATAACCGGAGAAATCAGCCGCAACGGGCTGGTTTTGCTACAGGCTGGGTGCATCGTGGATGTAGTAGCCGCCGATGTTTCCGTGGATTGTCTGGTGATAGATGTGCAGGACCGCGCAGTGCTGCCCGGCGTTATCGACCCGCACGTGCACATCAACGAGCCCGGCCGCACCGAGTGGGAAGGCTTCAATACGGCCACGCGCGCGGCGCTTTCGGGTGGCCTCACCACCCTGGTAGATATGCCCCTGAACTCCTCTCCCGTCACAACAACAGTGGCGAATTTCGAGCAGAAGCTCCGGGCCACCGAAGGACAGCTGCACACGAATTGCGGCTTCTGGGGCGGCATCGTGCCGGGCAACTTAAGCGAAGTAGAAGGACTGATTGCCCGCGGCGTGCTGGGCTTCAAAGCCTTCCTGACCCACTCCGGCATTGATGATTTTCCGAATGCCACGGAAGCCGATTTACGCCAGATAATGCCCATTCTGGCCCTACACGGCCTACCTCTGCTGGTGCATTGCGAGCTTTCACAGGAAAACGACACCTGGAAGCAGCACGACAAACACTCCTACCAAAACTACCTGGCCTCTCGCCCCAAAAGCTGGGAAGATGAAGCCATTGCCCTCATGATTCGGTTGTGCGAGGAAACCGGCTGCCGCACGCACATCGTGCATTTGTCATCTGCTGACTCTCTGCCGCAGATTACGGCGGCTAAGCAGCGCGGCCTACCTCTTACGGTAGAAACCGGGCAGCACTATCTGTATTTCTCAGCCGAAGACATTGCTGATGGCCAAACCCAGTTCAAATGCGCGCCACCTATTCGGGAGCGGGCCAACCAGGAACAGCTTTGGGAGGCGCTACAAACCGGCATCATCGACTTTGTAGCTACCGACCATTCTCCTGCCCCGCCCCGCCTCAAGCAAATAGAAACCGGCGACTTCACCACTGCCTGGGGCGGCATTGCCTCGCTGCAACTAGCCCTGCCCGTTCTCTGGACCGCCGCCCACCGGCGCGGCGCCTCCCTGCCCGACCTCGTGCGCTGGCTGAGCACCAACCCGGCCAAGCTGATAGGCCTAGGCCACCGCAAAGGCAAAATCGAGAAAGGCTATGATGCCGATTTGCTGGTGCTGGATGCCGAAAACACGTTTCGGGTGACGGAGAGTGGCCTACACCACCGCCACAAGGTGTCGCCGTACGTGGGGCTGGAGCTGCGCGGTGTGGTGGAGCAGACGTATCTGACGGGCCAGCTCGTGTACCAGCGCCCCGATTTTCTGCAGTTCAATCAAGGCAAACTTTTAACCCGCTAACAGGGTGGAACATTATACAGAACGCGCCGCCCGCATCATGAGGCGCATCGAAGAACTGGCCGCCATCAGCGAAGATGCGCAAGGCATCACGCGCAGGTTTGGCACGCCCGCGTTTCTGCAAGGCAGCGCTTTGGTGCGCTCCTGGATGGAAGCGAGTGGCCTAGCGACGCGCATAGACAGCATCGGCAACGTGCGCGGGCGGCTGGTGAGCCAGAACCCCGTCGCGAAAACCTTCGTGCTGGCCTCGCACATTGATACGGTGGTGAATGCCGGCAAATACGATGGCCCCCTGGGCGTACTGCTGGGGCTTGATATGCTGGAGCACTTGATGGCTCAGCAGGTTGCGCTGCCCTTTCACATCGAGCTGATTGCGTTCAGCGACGAAGAAGGCGTGCGGTTTCATACTACCTATCTGGGCAGCAAAGTGGTAGCCGGCTCCTTCGACGCTGGCTTGTTAAACAGGCTAGATGCCCATGACATTTCCCTGGCTGATGCTATTACCACAATCGGCGGCCACCCAGGCCACCTCACCACCGACGCCATTCCGGCCGAAGACTGGCTGGGCTATTTTGAGGTGCACATTGAGCAGGGCCCCGTACTCTGGGAGCGGCAGATTCCGGTGGCCTTGGTCGCGGCCATTGCCGGGCAGCAGCGTGTGGAGCTGACGTGGCGCGGCATGGCCGGGCACGCCGGCACCGTGCCCATGGAGTTGCGCCAGGATGCCCTGGCCGGCGCCGCCGAGTTTCTTCTGGCCGTGGAACAGTTCGGCCAAACATATAAACACGTGCTGGTAGCCACCGTGGGCAAGCTGGAAGTACGCAATGCGGCCAGCAACGTCATTCCCGGCGAAGTGGTCTGCAGCCTGGACATGCGCAGTGCCGATGCTGCGCGCCTGCAGGTGGCCTACGAGGAGCTGCGGAACCTGACAGCAGCCGTGGCCGCCCGTCGTGGCCTAGAGCTAGACTGGAACCTGATTCAGTACACCGCACCGGTTTCCTGCGACGCTAAATTGAATAACCTGCTCGCCCAGGCTATTACGGAAACGGGTCATGAAGTCGTGAGCCTGGTGAGCGGCGCCGGCCACGATGCCGTTCCCATATCGGCGGTGGCACCGGCTACTATGCTGTTTGTGCGCTGCTACAAGGGCATCAGCCACAACCCGCTGGAACGGGTGGAGCTACCAGACCTGGCCGCCACATTGCCGGTAACTGACCGGTTTCTTTCGTTACTTATCGCCTCCTACTAAAAGTGTTATTCCGACCGTAGGGAGGAACCTGGGAAACAGGCCTAGAACCTCATCCAGATTTCTTCCTTTGGTCGGAATGACAACTACATCTTTACTACTCCCTGCATGGAAATATCTGCCCTTACCCGCTCTGTTGTCAAGCATAACCACGCCATCATCGCCCCCGATGGGTACATCAACAGCAATGTACCGGGCTGGACGAACTGCACTGTCAACGTCATCATCAATGAGCAAATGGGCGCCCGCCTGTGCCAGACCATCATTACGCTGCGCGAAGGCGGGCGCCTCGAAGGGCAGACGCAGGCTTCGCAGATTTTCTTCTATGTGGTAGAAGGCCAGGTGCAAACAACTGTGGGCGGCGAAACCCGAACCCTCACCACCGGACAGTTTGTGTATGTGCCCATCGAGCAGGCCTACCTGTTTGAGCAGCCTACCGAAGGCACCCAGCTCCTGACGTTTCATAAGGTGTATGAGCCGCTGGCTGGCTATACTGTGCCCGGCGTACTGTTCGGCGAAAAGGACGACAGCAAGGCGCCCATATACATGAACGATGAGGCCCTACGCATTCAGGAGCTGCTGCCCAATGCGCTGGGCTTCGATATGGCCGTGAACATTTTCACCTATGCCCCCGGCGGGCACCTGCCCATGGTGGAAACCCACATCATGGAGCACGGCCTGCTCTACCTGCAAGGCCAGGCCATTTATATGCTCGATCAGCAGTGGTATCCCGTCAAGAAAGGCGACTCCATCTGGATGGCGCCCTACTGCCAGCAGTGGGCCACCACCATGGGCAAGGAGCCTTCGGTGTACATCTACTACAAGAACGTGAACCGCTTCCCGACGGTGATTTAATTTCCTGCTTAAACGCAGCATATGACCTTATCTGAGCTCAATCACCTCTCCCGGACTGGCCTAGCCGATGCCTTACGCAAGTGCTGCGGCTCATCGGCTTGGGTAGAAGCCATGCGCAGCATTTTTCCGGTGGCTGATGTGGAAACGCTGCTGCAAAAAGCCACTACCATCTGGCACGGCCTTTCCGAAGCCGACTGGCGCGAGGCTTTCACACATCATCCTAAAATCGGTGATATCAAATCTCTGAAGGAGAAGTTTGCCAGCACCAGCACCTGGGCCGCCGGTGAGCAAGGCGCTGTGAAACAGGCGCCTCAACAGGTTCTGGAAGAGCTGGCTGCTGGCAATGAGGCCTACGAGCAGAAATTCGGCTACATCTTCATTGTGTGCGCCACTGGCAAATCGGCCGAGAAAATGCTGGCGCTGCTGCAGGCCCGCTTGCCAAACCCGCCACAGGAAGAAATCTTACTAGCCGCGGCGGAGCAAGACAAAATCACTCGTATTCGCCTGGAAAAGCTTTTAGCCGCATGAGTCAGCTTACTACCCATATTCTGGATACTACATTGGGCAAGCCGGCTGCTGGCATCACCATCACACTGTATGCGCAGCAAGGCGAAACCTGGCAGGCACTGGCCTACGGACAAACCAACCAGGACGGACGCGTTGCGGACTTACTGCCCAACGACGAAACGCTACCCGTAGGCACGTATAAGATGAAGTTCCTGACGCAGGAATATTTCGATCAGCAGGGCGTGACCACGTTTTACCCCTTCGTGGAAATCATATTTGCTGTTACTTCTACTGAGCATTACCACGTGCCGCTGCTGCTGAATCCGTTCGGCTACTCCACCTACCGCGGCTCTTAAACAGTACATGCGTATTTTGACCGTCATGCTAAGATTGCCGATCAATTATAACCTACCTCCCCCTCCTTCCCATGAAGCTCAGCATCCAGGATACCGATAAAGCACAGCTCTTAGACCAACTCGGCGAAGCCAACCGCCGCTTCCAGCACACTTACCCCGGCGACAAGCCCGACCGCCAGCCGGTGCACACGGTATATGGCGGCGCCAACCTGTTTAAGGCCGATACCTGCGTGCGCATGGGCGACATTGCCCTGAACAACCTGCACACCTACGCCCCAAATTTCGCGGAGCTGGCCCGCATGCTGCAACTCAAAGGCCATGAGCACCTGCCGAAACTGGCCCAGGATGTGGCGGCGTTGACTGCGCGCCTAGATGCTATGCAGCCCGAGGAGCGCAAGCATGAGCAAGCGTGGCTAGCCTACTCGGTGTACAACAAGATTGTGCGTAAGCTCCAGACCGAAGCTGTGGAGGATTTCCGCATCGATTTTGAGGATGGCTTTGGCAACCGGCCCGATGCGGAGGAAGACGCCACCGCTGTGCAGGCCGCTACTGAGCTGGCACTGGGCATGCAAAAGGGCACCGTATCGCCGTTTATTGGCATCCGCATCAAGCCATTCACGGAAGATATGAAGGCCCGCGGCATCCGTACGCTGGATATTTTCCTGACAACGCTGCTGGAGAAAACCGGCGGTAAGCTGCCCGAGAACTTCGTGGTGATGCTGCCCAAAGTGACCATTCCGGAGCAGATGAGCACGATGGTACGCTTCTTCGAGCTGCTGGAAAAAGCCAATGGCCTAGAGCCCGGCACGCTGAAGATGGAAACGATGGTGGAGGCTACCCAGATCATCATGGATGAGGAAGGCCGCAACCCACTCATGCGCATCATTCGGGCCAGCGAAGGGCGTTGCGTGGCGGCCCACTTCGGCACCTACGACTACACCGCTTCGGCGGGTATCACGGCCAGGTACCAGACCATGGCCCACCCCGTCTGCGACTTTGCCCACCACATGACCAAAGTAGCGTTGGGCGGCACCGGCATTTTCCTGTCCGATGGGGCTACCAACGTAATGCCCATCGGCCCGCACCGCGGCGAAAACCTTTCATATGAGCAACTGCGCGAAAACCGCGAATCGGTGCACAACGCCTGGCGGCAGGGGTTCCACCACACCACGCACTCCCTCATCAATGGCCTTTATCAGGGCTGGGATTTGAACCCGGCCCAGCTGCCCATGCGCTACGCGGCCACCTATAACTTTTTCCTCAGCAGCTATGACGACGCGGTCCACCGTCTGAAAACCTTTGTGGAGCGCGCCGCCATTTCCACGCTTACGGGCGACATCTTCGACGATGCCGCCACCGGCCAAGGCTTGCTCAACTTCTTCCTGAAAGCCCTGAACTGCGGCGCCATCACGGAAGAGGAAATTAAGGCCACCGGCCTCACCACCGCCGAAATCCAGACCCGCTCCTTCTTCCGCATCCTGGAAGGCCGCCGCGCCCAGAAGGCCTAGGCCACTTCAGTTCCATCCAGCCCGTCAGTCTACTGAACGTCATGCTTGATCTGGCGTCCGCTTGTCGAAGCATCTCGCGTGCTGACGTTCTGGTGGTAACTCAACTAGCCGACACTACACTCGCACGTCATCCTGAGCATTCCGCGCATTAAGCGGCGACGAAGGATGACGTGCGAGTGTGTTAGGTAAGTGCGATACCGTTGACAAGTGCTACTTACTTATATCTGGTTCTCTCTGACACCGTATATGCAGGCCTTGCCCTAACCATGCTAGGCCTGTCAAATACAAGTATTTATCTTTTCAGACGTATACTTTATCCTTTGTTAGAAATCGTAGAAGTGACCTAGCGCAGCGTGGAGGCCTTGTGGGGAAGAATATCTTGCTAATTCGGCCTAGTGCGCCGAGTCGCAATCCTTCCTAACCACGACGCCACTCTCCGATGACACCTGACAACCCGCAGGGCCTGTACCGCCCCGAGTTCGAGCACGATGCCTGTGGTACGGGGTTTATAGCCTACCTCAACGGCCGCAAGTCGCACCAGATTATCACGGATGCGCTGACCATGCTGGAAAATATGGAGCACCGCGGCGCCTGTGGCTGCGACTCCGATTCCGGCGATGGGGCCGGTCTGTTGCTCCAACTCCCGCACTGGTTTTTTCTGGAAGAATGCACGGCCCTGAGCATCCGGCTGCCCGAGCCCGGCCACTACGGCGTGGGCATGTTGTTTCTGCCTAAAGATTCCACCACGCAAGCTGCCTGCCGGGCCGTCATTCAGGCCGCTGGCGACAAGCTAGGCCTAGCAGTGCTGGGCTACCGGCCAGTGCCGGTGAACCCCGCCGGTATTGGGCCTACGGCGCTGGCCGCTGAACCCAGCATGGAGCAGGTATTTGTAGCGCGCCCGACTGGCCTAGCCACCACCGAGGATTTCGAGCGGAAGCTGTATGTACTGCGGCGCTATATCACCAAACTGGTGCAGGAGCAGGTGCCAGCAGCGGCCGAGGATTTCTACTTCGCTTCGCTTTCCTGCAAGATCATCGTGTACAAGGGCCAGCTGACCACCTACCAGGTCCGCGGCTACTTTCCCGATTTGTCGGATGAGCGCGTGACGTCGGCGTTTGGGATGGTGCACTCGCGTTTTTCCACGAACACGTTTCCGTCGTGGAGGCTGGCCCAGCCGTTCCGGCTGCTGGCCCACAATGGCGAGATTAACACACTGCGCGGCAACCTGAATTGGTTTTACGCGGGCGTGCGCAGCTATGTGTCGCCGTATTTCTCGGAGGAGGAGATGGAAATGCTGCTACCGGTCATTGACAGCCACCAGTCCGATTCCGCCTGCCTCGACAACATTGTGGAGATTCTGCTGCACTCGGGCCGCTCCCTGCCGCACGTGATGATGATGCTGGTGCCCGAAGCCTGGGACGGAAACACCCAGATGGACCCGCTCAAAAAGGCCTTCTATGAGTTTCATGCCACCTTTATGGCTCCCTGGGATGGCCCGGCGGCGTTGCTGTTCACTGATGGCCACATGCTGGGCGCCATGCTCGACCGCAATGGCCTACGCCCCCTGCGCTACAGTGTAACCAACGACGGCCGGGTGGTGGTAGCATCCGAAACCGGCGTATTGACCATCCCCGATTCCATCGTAGAAAAGAAAGGCCGCCTGCAGCCTGGCAAGATGCTGCTCATTGATACCGTAGCCGGCCAGATCATCACCGATGAGGAGCTAAAGGCCCAGGCCGCGGCCCGCCAGCCCTATGGGCAGTGGCTCGATGAATACCAGATTCGGCTGGAAGAGTTGCCCGAGCCGCGCCAAGTATTCTCCGACCTCGCCGCCGACGCTGTGTTCAAGTACCATCAGGTTTTTGGTTACACCCGCGAGGATATTGACACGCTCATCACCCCGATGGCGCTGGAAGGCAAGGAGCCCATCGGCTCCATGGGTGTAGATATTCCGCTGGCCGTGCTTTCCGACCAGCCCCAGCACCTGAGCAGCTACTTCAAGCAGTTCTTCGCGCAGGTCACGAATCCGCCCATCGACCCCATCCGGGAGCGGCTGGTGATGAGCCTGGCAACCTTTCTGGGTAACAATGGCAACATCCTCGACGAGGACAAAATGCACTGCCATTGCGTGGCCTTGCGCCAGCCGGTGCTCACCAACCACGAGCTGGAAAAGCTGCGCAGCATCGATACGGGCATGTTCAATGCCAAAACCCTGCTCTCCTACTTCAAGGCCGACGATAAGCCCGGCTCCCTGGAAGCTGGCCTGGCGCGCCTCTGCCGGTACGCCGAGGACGCCGTGAACGACGGGTTTGAGGTGTTGATTTTGTCGGACCGCGGCCTGGATTCTAAGCACGCGCCCATTCCGTCGTTGCTGGCGGTGTCGGCCGTGCATCACCACCTGATCCGGAAGGGCTACCGCGGCTCCGTAGGCCTGGTAGTAGAGGCCGGCGACGTGTGGGAAGTCCATCATTTTGCCTGTCTGCTGGCATTTGGTGCCACGGCTATCAATCCCTATCTGGCGCTTTCTACGGTGCAAACCATGCACGCGCTAGGCCAGTTCAATACCGCTCAGGACTACGCGCAGCTCGCCAAAAACTATATCAAGGCAGTGTGTGATGGGTTGCTGAAGATTTTCTCCAAGATGGGCATCAGCACGCTGCAGTCGTACCACGGGGCGCAGGTGTTCGAGATTCTGGGTATCAATCAGGAGGTGGTAGACCAGTATTTCACAGGTGCCGTGACGCGCATAGGTGGCCTAGGCCTCGATGAAATAGCCCGAGAGACTCTCTATAAGCAGTTTCAGGGTTTTAAGAGCAGCACGCTGGAAGAGCAGCAACTGCTGCCGGAGGGCGGGGTGTACCAGTGGCGGCGCCGCGGCGAGGCCCACATGTTCAACCCCGAAACCGTGCACCTGCTTCAGCACGCCACCCGTACCGGCAACTACGAGGTGTACCGGCGCTATGCCCGCCTGCTGAACGACCAGCCGGAACGCTTATTTACCCTGCGCGGCCTCCTAGATTTTGCCCACCACCGGCCGGCTATTGCGCTAGAGGAAGTAGAACCGGCCGAAAGCATTATGAAGCGGTTTGCTACCGGCGCTATGTCGTTTGGCTCGATTTCGCACGAGGCGCACAGCACCCTGGCCATTGCCATGAACCGCATCGGGGGCAAGAGCAACACCGGCGAGGGCGGCGAGGACCCTATGCGCTACGAGCACCTGCCCAACGGCGACTCCATGCGCTCGGCCATCAAGCAAATTGCCTCGGCCCGCTTCGGCGTGACGGCCCATTACCTCACCAACGCCGACGAGCTCCAGATCAAGATGGCCCAGGGTGCCAAGCCCGGCGAAGGCGGCCAGCTACCGGGTCACAAGGTAGATGAGTGGATTGCGCGGGTGCGCCACGCCACGCCCGGGGTAGGCCTCATCTCGCCCCCGCCCCACCACGATATCTATTCTATTGAAGACCTGGCCCAGCTCATTTTCGACCTGAAAAACGCCAACCGCGCCGCCCGCATCAACGTGAAGCTGGTGAGCAAGGCCGGCGTGGGCACCATTGCCGCCGGAGTTGCCAAGGCCCACGCCGATGTTATCCTGATTGCGGGGTACGACGGCGGAACCGGTGCTTCGCCCATGAGCTCGATAAAGCACGCGGGCCTGCCCTGGGAGCTAGGCCTATCGGAAGCCCACCAAACGCTGGTGCGCAACCAGCTCCGCAGCCGCGTAGTGCTACAAGCCGATGGTCAGATCAAAACTGGTCGTGATTTAGCCGTAGCCGCTTTGCTGGGCGCTGAGGAATGGGGTGTAGCCACGGCGGCGCTCATTGCCGGCGGCTGCATCCTGATGCGCAAGTGCCACCTGAATACCTGTCCGGTAGGAGTGGCTACACAGGACCCGGAGCTACGAAAGCTGTTCACGGGCCAGCCCGAGCACATCGTGAACCTGTTCCGCTTTCTGGCCGAGGAGCTGCGCGAAATCATGGCTGAGCTGGGCTTCCGGACGGTAAACGAGATGGTAGGCCGCACGCAGTTTCTGAAGGTGCGGGAAGGTATCACCCACTGGAAAGCCCGCACCCTAGATCTATCGGATTTGCTACAGGCCGTGGCCAACCCCTCCAAGGGCACCCTCTACAACAGCGAGCAGCAGGATCATGGCCTAGACAACATTCTGGACTGGCAACTGCTGCAGTATGCCCAACCCGCGCTGGAGGACCGCATTCCGGTGTTTGCTTCTTTTGAAGTGCACAACACCGACCGCACTATTGGCACGTTGCTTTCCAACGAGATTTCCAAACGCTACCACGGCCTAGGCCTGCCGGATAACACCATCAACTATGCCTTCCACGGCTCGGCGGGCCAGAGCTTCGGGGCTTTCTGCGCCAAAGGGTTGTCGTTTGCGCTGGAAGGTGAGGCAAACGACTACGTGGGCAAGGGCCTTTCGGGCGCGCAGTTGGCTATTTACCCATCACCTGAGGGCCATTTTTTGCCGGAGCAGAACATCATCATCGGCAACGTAGCCCTGTATGGCGCTACTTCTGGTGAGATGTTCGTGCGCGGGCAGGCCGGGGAGCGGTTTGCGGTGCGCAACTCTGGCGCCACGGCCGTGGTGGAAGGCGTTGGTGACCACGGCTGCGAGTACATGACCGGAGGCCGCGCCCTGATTCTGGGTAAAACCGGCCGAAACTTCGCGGCGGGCATGAGCGGCGGCATTGCCTGGGTCTATGACCCCGAAGGCACCTTCCCGGGCAATTGCAACACCGAAATGGTGGACCTCGACCCGCTGGACATCGACGATGAGGCGCAGATTCAAACGCTCCTTCACAAGCACCAACAGCTCACCGGTAGCCAACTGGCAGCCTACCTGCTCGGCAATTGGCAGGAGGAAGCCAGCCGCTTCGTGAAGGTCTTCCCTTCCGAATACAAGAAGGTGCTGCAGGCAGCGCAATATGAGCCAGCCGAACGGTAGGCAGTCTAGAACAACCAAACCGGACAGTCATACTGAGCTTGTCGAAGCATCCATACCGCTGGCTATTCACTGGCCTAAAAGAGCAACCGCTTGCTTCATAGCCCAGGGTTTAAACCCTGGGCTAGTAAACTGCAACGAAGCGGAAGAGATGCTTCGTCAAGCTCAGCATGCCCCCCACTAGAAGAGACAATTACACATGGGACATATCACAGGATTCAAAGAGTTTGACCGCGAGATGCCTCCCAAGGCAGCGCCGCAGGAGCGCGTGGCACACAACCGCGAGTTCGTAGGCCTGTATTCCGAAGACCAGCTTACCAAGCAGGCCGCCCGATGTATGGACTGCGGCATTCCGTTCTGCCACTCGGGATGCCCACTGGGCAATATCATCCCGGAGTTTAATGACGCCGTGTTTAAGCAGGACTGGGAAGAGGCCTACCAGATTCTGTCTTCGACCAACAACTTCCCCGAATTTACGGGCCGCATTTGTCCGGCGCCCTGTGAGTCGGCGTGCGTGCTGAGCATTAACCGGGCGCCGGTGGCCATTGAGGAAATCGAGAAGCACATTATTGAAATTGCCTTCTCCAAAGGCTACGTGCAGCCCACGGCGCCGGTGCTCAAGTCGGGCAAAACGGTGGCCGTAGTGGGCTCAGGGCCGGCCGGCCTGGCAGCGGCGGCACAGCTAACGAAAGCCGGCCATACGGTTACCGTATTTGAGCGCGACGACCTGCCGGGTGGCCTCCTGCGCTACGGCGTACCCGATTTTAAGCTGGAAAAGTGGGTAATTGACCGGCGCATTCAGCTGCTGGAAGAAGATGGCGTGGTGTTTCGCTGCAACACGGAAGTCGGCAAAAACATACTGGCGGATGAGCTGACGCGCACGTTTGATGCAGTAGTGCTTTGCGGCGGCGCCACCGTACCGCGCGACTTGCCTATTCCGGGCCGGAAACTGCAGGGCATACACTTCGCCATGCCCTACCTCACGCAGCATAACCGCCGCGTAAGCAACCTGCCGCTCTCCGACGAGGAAGTGCTGGCGACTGGCCTAGACGTGGTGGTGATTGGGAGTGGCGACACGGGCTCCGACTGCGTAGGCACGGCCAACCGCCAGCAGGCGCGCTCCGTCAAGCAGTTTGCCCTGATGCACCAGCCCAGCCCCGAGCGGCCCGCCCATACGCCCTGGCCCCAGGAACCGGCCATCTTCCGCACCAGCACCTCTCACGAAGAAGGCTGCCACCGCTATTGGGGCATCCACACCAAAGCCTTCCTCAGCGACGAGCTAGGCCAGGTGCGTGCCCTACTGGTAACCGACGTAACCTGGGAAACCGACGTACTAGGCCGCCGCATTCGGTTTGAGGAACTAGAAGAATCGGAGCGTGAAATTCCGTGCCAGCTGGTGCTGCTGGCTGTAGGCTTCACCTCGCCCCAATATGCGGGCTTACTGGAGCAACTGGGGGTGGCCCTGGATGAGCGTGGCAACGTCCGGGCTTCCGAACATTCCTACCAAACCACTGTGCCCAACGTGTTTGTGGCTGGCGACATGCGCCGTGGGCAGTCGTTGGTGGTATGGGCTATTTCCGAAGGCCGAGAAGCCGCCCGGAAAGTAGATGTTTACCTGACTGGCAAGACCGCGCTGCCCAGTAAGAACGCTGTTGGTATGTTCCATTAGGTTTTATAGGTACCAAGAACGGCGGCCCCAATGACCGTCATGCTTCGACAAGCTCAGCATGACGTTCGATGGAAGACCAAAAACAAATGCTAGGCCACAGCTTACACCCCTAAAAAGACCTTCAGCTTTCGGGCCAGCACCTCATTTATCCGCTGGTACGACTGAAAGCTCCAGCCGCCAATATGCGGCGACATAATGACGTTGGGCGCGGCCGTCAGATACTCGAAACGTGCTTGCTGCTCAGGGCTCAGGGTGGCTAGCTTCTCGTTTTCCAGCACATCCAGCGCGGCCCCTTTAATCTGCCCTTCGCGCAAGACTTGCACCAAGGCGGCATGGTCGAGCACTTCACCGCGGGCCGTGTTGAGCAGCCACAGCGGGCTCTGAAAACCCTGCAGAAATGCGTCGTTTACGAAGTGATGATTGGCGGATGAATAAGGAATATGTAGGCTCAGCACCTCGGCCCGCGCCTGCAGCTCCGGCAGGCTCACCAGCGTGGCATGGTGGTTGGCTTCGCAGTTCGGGTCGTGGTCGTAGGCCAGTACGGTGCAGTCGAAAGCCTGCAGCCGGCGGGCGAATGCCTTGCCCATGTGGCCATAGCCCAGCAGGCCAATAGTCTTCCCGCCTATTTCCTCGCCCCGGTTAGCTTCACGGCGCCACAGGCCTGCACGTACCTCGTTATCGGCCCGCACGATGTTGCGAAACAGTGCCAGCAACAGGCCTACTGCATACTCTCCCACTGCGTCACGGTTGCCCTCGGGCGCGTTCAGCAGCGTTACACCGGCGGCAGTCAGTGCTTCTTCGTCAATATTGTCAACCCCAGCTCCGGCCCGGCACACGTAGCGTAGCTGCGGTCCGTAGGCCAGTAGCTCGGCCGTCACCCGCAGCTTGGAGCGCACCATTAGGCCATCATACGGGTGTGCGGCCAGCGCAGCGGCTACCTCCGTGGCTTTCAGATCGGGACGGTAGTGAAGCTGCACCCCGATTTTCTCCATCAAATCGGGCAGGCTCGGGTGCATTTCGTCGATGACGAGGCAGAGTGACATGGTAGAATCAGGGAAGGGAAGTTAGGACCAAGCTTGAATCACCCACTGCTTGATAAAGTTTTACTTGGCACTGCTGCCGCGTCAGTGGGCCCTGCGATGATGCTTGAGCGGCTGCAAAGTTGGTGGCAGTCTTATTAAGTAAAAAACACTTGTTGAACTCAGAATCGCAAAAAATCAAGTAGCTCCCCACTGCGGCATATGAGTCTACATGGCCAATATCCATTGCCTTGGTGGAAGTAAACCAGTGGTTTTGGTAGCCGACACTGGTGAAGCCTTCATAATCTGTTCTTGACTGATAGCCTTTTAGCCTTGGTATTGGCTCCCAAGAACCCTCGTCCGGGTTACAGCTTACTAGCAGTACGACAGAACAGCCTAATAGCAAGGTCTGACGCATGACTAGGCTACGCCACTTGATGCTGCTCCACATGCTTTGTCAGCCCCACAAAGTCAGCCACGCTTAGTTGTTCGGCGCGCTTATCGAAAATAGGGTCCGTAGTAGTTTCAGCAGGCATCCCGAAGGGCTTCAGAGCGTTGCGTAGAGTTTTGCGGCGGGTCTGGAAGGCTTGTTTCACCACCTTGAAGAAAAGCTTCTCGTCACAGTCCAGCTGCTGAGTAGTGTTGCGGGTCAGGCGAATAACGGCCGACTGCACTTTGGGCGGCGGGTTGAACACGTGCGGCGGCACCGTGAACAGGTACTCGATGGTATAAAACGCCTGCAGCAGCACGCTCAGAATGCCGTAGGTCTTACTGCCTGGTCCTTCGGCGAGGCGGTCGGCTACTTCCTTCTGAATCATGCCCACGCACTCGCGCACCTGATGGCGGTGGGCCAGCACCTGGAAGTAGATCTGGCTGCTGATGTTGTAAGGAAAGTTTCCGATGATGGCAATGGGCTGATTATTGTACAGCTTCCCCAAGTCCATTTTCAGAAAGTCCTGGGAGTAAATTCGGTCTTCCAGCGCAGGAAAATGCTTGTGTAGGTACGCCACTGAATCCCGGTCGATTTCTACCACGGAGGTGCGGTATTCCTTGTGCTGCAGCAGCGTGCCCGTGAGCACGCCCATGCCCGGCCCTATTTCCAGAACCTCCGTCACGCCATCGGGCAGGCGCAGGGCTTCCACAATGTTGCGGGCAATGTTCGGATCGGCCAGAAAGTGCTGCCCGAGGTGTTTTTTGGCTTTAACGGAATCCATACTACTGGAAGTAAGTGCAAGAAGAGTAGGTAGGCCACCAGATTGCGCTGTAGAAGCTCCACCGTAGGCCAGTCGCTGGAACAAAAGGCTCCAGCTTCTGCCACTGCGGTCGGAACGAATGGCGAACTTATCCGTTCGCTGTATTCGGTTCTACAAAAGGGCTACCTTCACGCCCAAAGATACGCCGGTGGCTGCCGTTTCTCCGCGCCTCGAGCTCGGAGTAGAGGCAGCAGCTGGCTTTACCTCCCCGCCCTATGCCCTTATCTCTCGCCTACGCTGCCGATTTTCCTTCTTTTGCAGACACCGTATTTATTCTGCCGGCCGGCACTACGGAGCTCCCCATCAATGCCGCCGCCGATCTGCCGGAGCCCGTTCGGGCGTACGTGGCCAGCCAGCTGGCCGCCGATGAAAAACTCATCAGCATCAACCAATACACGCACCACCACTACTATGTGGTAGCAGAAGCGAAGAAAACGGCAGATCTGACGGCCGAGGCGCTTCGCAAAGCCGGTAACAAACTGCACGCCCTGCTGAAAACCGACAAGATTCCGGAGCTGTTCATCAACGACTTGACTCCGGATGGCGCACTGGCGCTGGCAGAAGGCATTGCTCTTAGCGCTTATCAGTTTGAGGGCTATAAAACCGACGAGAAGTCGAAGAAGACTCCCGATTTGCAGCTCATTACGCTGGTAGGCCCTCAGCTGAGCACCGAAAAAGTACAGGAGCTGGATGGTGTGCTGCAAGGCGTGTACCTGGCCCGCGACCTGGTGAACATGCCCTACAGCCACCTCAACGCAACCCAGCTGGCCAACCGCATGCAAGCCGCCGGAGATGATGCTGGCTTCCAGACGGAAATTCTGGACTTTGTGCGCATTGAGGCCCTTCGTATGGGTGGCCTACTAGCCGTGAACCAGGGTAGTCCCGAGCCGCCCACCTTCACCATTATGGAGTACAAGCCCGAAGGCGCCACCAATGAAAAGCCTTATGTGCTGGTAGGCAAAGGCGTAGTATTTGACACCGGCGGACTCAGCCTGAAGCCCACGCCCAACAGCATGGACCTGATGAAGTGCGACATGGCCGGCGCGGCTGTAGTTACCGGCGTGCTCACGGCACTGGCCAAAAACAAGGTTAAGCTGCACGTAATAGGCCTGGTGCCCGCTACCGATAACCGCCCCGGCGGCCCCGCCCTGGCCCCCAGCGATGTAATTACTATGTACAGCGGCCTGACGGTGGAGGTAATGAACACCGATGCCGAAGGCCGCCTGATTCTGGCCGATGCACTGGCGTTTGCCAAGAAATATAACCCCGAGCTGGTGCTGGATTATGCTACCCTTACTGGCTCCGCCGTTCGCGCCATCGGCACTGAGGGTATCGTGTACATGGGCACCGCCGAAGAGCAAACCATGCTGGAGCTGAAGCAGTCCGGCAACCGCACGCATGAGCGCCTGGTGGAGTTTCCGATGTGGGACGAATACGATGACCACATCAAGAGCAGCGTAGCCGACCTTTCCAACATGGGCAAAGCCGAAGCCGGCGCTATTTCGGCCGGTAAGTTCCTGGAGCGCTTCATCGAGGGTTGCCCATGGGTGCACTTTGATATTGCTGGCCCTGCCTTCCTCACCGCTCCCGATTCGTACCGGGGCAAAGGGGGCACCGGCTCTGCCGTACGCCTCACCTACGACTTCCTGAAGCGGAAAGCTACGGTATAGCATCCTTCCCGCAGGGGAGTGGCCTAGCGCCGCACCGGGTACTCAGTTCCTGCGTTACGCTAGGCCACTCCCCTGCCAGTTGCTCCTTTTCATTCAACAGCACTTACCAGAATGCTTCCACGCATAGGCATATCCGTCGGCGACTTAGCCGGTATTGGCCCGGAAATTATCTATAAGACCTTTTTAGATCAGCGGCTGCTTAAGTTCTGCACGCCGGTTGTGTACGGCACCGCCACCGTCCTTTTCGACGACTTTCCCGTTGATCCGCAGGCGGAGCCCCTCACCTTCCGCCAGGTGCGCGAGGCCGCCGATATTGCGCCCGGTAAGCACAACGCCGTCACGTGCTGGGACGAGGACTATCACCTTACTCCCGGTCAGCCCAGCGCGGCCAGCGGCGCAGCAGCGCGCCAGAGTCTGCTAGCCGCCGCCCGCGACCTGAAAGCCGGCCTGCTCGACGCCCTCGTGACAGCACCCATCAGCAAGGAAAACACGCAGGCCGACGATTTCCGCTACCCTGGCCACACGGAGTTTCTGACCACCTTCTTTGAAGCGCCCGAAAGCCTCATGCTGCTCGCCACCGATGAGTTGCGGGTAGCTACCGTCACGGGCCATATTCCGCTCAAAGACGTGCCCAGCCGCCTCACCAAGGAGCTTCTGACAACCAAGCTGCGTATTCTCATCAACTCCCTGAAGCAGGATTTCGGCATTGAAAAACCGCGCGTTGCTGTGCTGGGGCTCAACCCCCACGCCGGCGAAAACGGCCTGTTAGGCACCGAGGAAATAGAAACCGTAACGCCCGTTCTCAAGCAGTTTCAGGAGGAAGGCCACCTGGCCTACGGGCCTTTCCCCGCCGATGGCTACTTCGGCACCGGCCAGTTCCGCCAGTTCGATGCCACGCTTTCCTTGTATCACGACCAGGGCCTGATCCCGTTTAAAACTATTGCGTTTGAGCGCGGCGTCAACTTCACGGCGGGCCTTCCCGTCATCCGCACCTCACCCGACCATGGCACCGCTTACGGCTTAGCGGGCCAGTTTAAAGCCGATCCTACCTCCTTCCGGGAAGCCTTATACATGGCCTGCGACTTGGTGCGCCAGCGCAAGGCCTTAGCAGAAATCAAACCCCTGATTCCGGGACCAGCGCCGCGCGGGGGCCGTTACGAGTAACCCCGCTGTATTCTGAGCTGGCTAACGGCCACCATCTCATTATCAGGATGGTGGCCGTTGCATTTTGGGCGAAAACCAACTCCTTATTGGCCCATCAAAAGCAGAATTTTATTTCCAAAAACGAAATTTTGTTTGTGCTTTCAGAACTAGACTGTAGATTTGCAGCTCCAAAACCGTAGCCATGCGCTGCTCTCTCCTGTTTATCTGCTGGTATGCTGCTTCAAACCCCTACCGATTACCGAACTGCCCTGCGCCGTCTTGACGCCTTGGTAGCTGCCGGAGTAGAGGGCAATGCCGCGCTAGAAACGGAATTGCGGGAGCTGATTGCGGCCCTTGACACGTACGAGGACAAGCTAGGCCTACTACCTATTCCTAACCTGCCTACCTCGCTGGCTGAAATGATTGAGCTGAAGCGCCAACAGATGCGCCTCAAGCAAAAAGAACTGGCCCAGCTACTGGAGGTGCCGGCCGGGCGCCTCTCCCAGATCCTGAGCGGCAAACGCCGCGTGACTCTGGACCTGGCGAAACGCTTGTACGAACGGTTAGGCATACCGCCCGACTTCATTCTGAAAAACGCGTAGCCGACTGGCCCAGACCGTATCTACTTTTAAAAAACGGGGAAATCTTTCTACTTTTGCCCCCTGCTATAAATACCCCTGTGAAAAAGGACACTCAATACGACCTCAACATCGCCCGTCTGGCCGATAAAACGCACCATTTTGCGTTTGAGCTCGACCGCGCCTTTTTTGAGCAGTTTGATCAGGAGCTCATCCCCGATGGCAACATTCATGCGGATGTTACCCTGATCAAAACAGACCGTTTGCTGACCCTGGACTTTGACCTGCACGGCACCGTACGCCAGATCTGCGACCGGAGCCTGGATGAGTACGACCAGCAGGTAGACGCGCACGAGCAGCTGCTGGTGCGCTTCGGCGACCAGAACCTGGAACTGGACGACAATGTGCTGCAAATCACGCCCGACACCCAGACGCTGCCTCTGGCTCAGCACCTGTTCGACTACATCGGTCTGGCGCTGCCCATGAAAAAGCTGCACCCGCGCTTCCAGGATGAGCCCGATGATAACCCCGATGCCGACGCCAAGCTCATCTTCACCACTCGCCAGGAAGGCGATGATGACGATGACAGCGACGACACCGATCCGCGCTGGAACGCGCTGCGCAACCTCAACTAGTAAGCGTGCTGGGTCGCTTGAACCCTTTCAATAGATACACTTCAACATTCAACATTTCCTGACTCATGGCTCATCCTAAGCGCCGAACCTCCAAAACCCGCCGCGACAAACGTCGTACCCACGATAAGCTGCACCCAAAAGCTATCAGCATCTGCACGAACACCGGCGAAACGCACCTGCGTCATAAAGCGTACGTAGTAGACGGCGACTTGTACCTGCACGGTAAAGTAGCTATCAAGAATTATGCTCCTGTAGCGGCTCCTGCTGCTACCGACAGCGACGAAGAATAGTAGCATCCGCCGCTTTTCTGCCTTTAGGTAGCCTTTAGTGAGCTCTCCGGCCGCTGCAGCCCACGCTGCCGGTGGCCGGAGAGCCAGGGTGGCCTAGGGCATCTCTCCCGGACCTCTTTGATACCTCGTTCATGAAGATAGCCCTGGACGCAATGGGGGGCGATTTTGCCCCTCAGGCAGCCGTCGATGGTGCAGTGCTGGCTGCGAAAGCGCTGGCCGGCAAGGCACAGATAGTGCTCATCGGCCAGGAAGACGCTGTACGCCCTCTGCTTCAGCAATATGGCTCCGATGCCGAAAATCTCATTCTGGTACCTGCTTCGCAGATTATCGAAATGGGTGAGCATCCGGCCAAAGCCTACCAGCAAAAGCAGGACTCCAGCATTGCCGTGGGTTACCGCATGCTACACGCTGGCGAAGTAGAAGCCTTTTGCTCGGCCGGCAACACCGGTGCTATGCTCGTAGGGGCAATGTTCAGTGTAAAGTCAGTGCCCGGCGTAATTCGCCCCGCCATTGCGAGCTTCGTTCCGAAGCAGCATGGTGGCCTAGGCATTATGCTGGATGTAGGAGTCAATGCTGAATGTAAGCCCGAAATGCTAGAGCAGTTTGGAGAGCTTGGCTCTTTGTACGCCCAGTATGTTTTAGGTATCGCGAAGCCGAAAGTAGGCCTCATGAACCTGGGTGAGGAAGAAGGTAAAGGCACTGCCACTACGCAGGCAGCTCATCAACTACTGAAAGTGAATCCCCATATTCGCTTCATTGGTAATATTGAAGGACGCGACCTGTTCAATGACAAAGCTGATGTAATTGTCTGTGATGGTTATACGGGCAATGTCCTGCTGAAAATGGCCGAATCTATTTATGAGATTCTGGTCGAGAAGCAAATGCATCAGGACCCATTCTTCGACAAATTCAACTATGAAGCCGTGGGTGGTTCTCCCATCCTAGGCATCAACGATAACGCGATTATCGGGCACGGAGTAAGCACACCCATTGCTATCAGCAATATGCTGCAACAAGGCTACCAAATGGCCAGCTCTGGCATCTCCGACCAGATAAAAAGCACCTTCAAGTCTTAGCGACAAAGTCCGGCCGAGAGCCGGACTTTTCTTTGCCGCGTTTTCCGTCTCTTTTATAATGAAGATTACCGCTGCCATAACCGGAGTGGGCGCCTATGTGCCCGACTACGTGCTCACGAACCAGGAACTCGAAACGATGGTCGATACGACCGACGAGTGGATCATGAGCCGAACGGGAATTAAGGAGCGACACATTCTAAAGGGCGAAAACCAGGGCACCTCGGTCATGGGCATCAAGGCCGTAGAGCAGCTTCTGGCTAAGACTGGCCTAGCTGCCGCCGATATCGACCTGCTCATCTGCGCCACCACCACACCCGACCTAGTATTTCCGGCTACGGCCAACATCATTTCGGCGGCTATTGGCGCGACCAAAGCGTTCAGCTTTGATATGCAGGCTGCCTGCTCGGGCTTCATGTATGCCTTGGCTACCGGCTCCCAGTTCATTGCTACCGGCACCTACAAAAAGGTAGTGGTAGTAGGCGCCGACAAGATGTCGAGCATCATTGATTACACGGACCGCTCCACCTGCATCATTTTTGGTGATGGTGCCGGCGCCGTGCTCCTGGAACCCAATACCGATGGCCTAGGCCTATTGGATCAGGAGTTGCACTCCGATGGCCACGGCGAGCAATACCTGCACCAGAAAGCCGGTGGCTCACGCCGTCCGCCCTCTGCTGAAACTGTGGCACAGCGCGAGCATTACGTGCACCAGGAAGGCGCGGCGGTATTCAAGTTTGCCGTGAAGAATATGGCCGATGTAGCTGCCCAGGTTTCTGAGCGCAACGGCCTTACCGCCGATACCATCGATTGGCTGGTGCCGCACCAGGCTAACAAGCGGATTATTGACGCAACGGCGCACCGCGTAGGTATCGGCCCAGAGAAGGTAATGCTCAATATTCATCGGTATGGCAATACCACCAACGGTACTATTCCGCTGTGCCTGGCCGATTATGAGCAGCAGCTCCGCAAAGGCGACAACCTGATTATTGCTGCGTTTGGCGGTGGTTTCACGTGGGGTGCACTTTACCTCAAATGGGCCTACGACCCTAAGCCCGGCCCTTCCGCTGCCTAAATACGGCGGCGCGAAACCAGAAAACCTCTATACTTGCACTCCCGACGTGCCGCCCCGCCATATTTTCGGGTCGGCACGTTGCGTTTCCACCCTGTTTACTCATTTACTGAATGTTGAAGATATAGGCCTAGGACACCAGTTTCCAGCTCCTTTCGCTTAGTTTTCCTCTCTTAACTCTTTCTCCCACCATGGCCACGACCGCAGATTTTCGCAACGGGCTCGTTTTGAACTACAACGGCGAGTTGCACGTCATCACCGAATTTCAGCACGTAAAGCCCGGCAAAGGTCCGGCTTTTGTACGTACTAAACTCCGCAACATTAAAACTGGCCGTGTGCTTGATAACACGTTCAATGCCGGCGTGAAAGTAGAAACCGCCCGCGTAGAGCAGCGCCCCCATCAGTACCTGTTCAAAGACGAGTACGGCTACACGTTCATGGACAATGAAACGTTTGAGCAGGTAGTTCTGCCTGAAGCCATGGTGCCCTTCGCCGACCTGATGAAGGAAGGCCAGGTAGCAACCATCCTGTTCCACGCCGAAACCGAGCAGCCGCTTACCGCCGAGTTGCCCACCACGGTAGAGCTGGTAGTGACCTACACCGAGCCCGGCCTGAAAGGCGACACCGCTACCAACACGCTGAAGCCCGCCATTGTAGAAACCGGAGCCCGCATACAGGTGCCCCTGTTTATTGATACCGATACCAAAATCCGCATCAAGACCAGCGACTACTCCTATGTCGAAAGAGTCAAATAAGCAGTCCAGCAAGCCCTCTCCCGCCGCCATGAAAGCCAAAGAACTACAGGAACTGATCGACTTCATTGCCAAGTCAGGTCTGAACAAAGTAAACATCGAGACTGAAGAGTTTAAGATCTCGGTTCAGCGCGACCCCAGCTACAAGCCCGTGGTAAGCATGTCGGCTCCAGCGGCAGCGGCTCCGGCCGCTACTCCTGCAGCCGCACCGGCCCCATCGGCTCCAACAGCGGCTGCACCCGCACCGGCTGCTGAAGCAGCCAGCAACGGCAACCAAGTTCCGCTGAAGTCGCCGATGATTGGCACCTTCTACCGCAGCAGCGGCCCAGACAGCCCCGCGTTCGTGCAGGTTGGTGACCTAGTAGAAAAGGGTCAGGTGATTTGCATCATCGAAGCCATGAAGCTGTTTAATGAGATTGAGGCTGAGCAATCGGGCCGCATTGTGAAGGCCATGGTTGAAAACGCCTCGCCGGTGGAGTACGACCAGCCGCTGTTCCTCATTGAGCCGATGTAATTTGAGAACCTAGAAATGAGAGCTTGGAGCTCAGACAAGAAGTGGCCTAGAAGCCCGGTCTGACTTCCAAGCTCTCATTTCTCACTTCTACCCCACGAGCTGTGTTCAAGAAAATACTGATTGCTAACCGGGGCGAAATTGCATTGCGCATTATTCGTACCTGCAAGGAAATGGGCATCAAAACGGTGGCCGTTTATTCTACCGCCGATAAGGAAAGCCTGCACGTCCGCTTTGCGGATGAGGCAGTTTGCATTGGCCCGCCTCCCTCGGCCCAGAGCTACCTGAGCATCCCGACGCTAATTGCAGCGGCCGAAATCACCAACGCCGATGCCATCCACCCTGGCTACGGCTTCCTCTCGGAAAACGCAGAGTTCTCGCGTGTTTGTCAGGAAAACGGCATCAAGTTCATCGGGGCTACGCCCGAGATGATTAATCAGATGGGCGACAAGGCTTCGGCCAAAGCCACGATGATTGCGGCCGGCGTACCGTGCATTCCCGGCTCCGTAGGCCTGCTCGACTCGGTGGAGCAAGGCAAAAAGGTAGCCGCTAAAATCAAGTATCCGGTTATCCTGAAGGCTACGGCTGGCGGCGGTGGCCGCGGTATGCGCATCATCAACTCCGAAGACGAGTTTGAGAAAGCCTGGAACGACGCCCGCACCGAAGCCAAAGCCGCTTTCGGCAATGACGGCGTGTACTTGGAGAAGTTCGTAGAGGAACCGCGCCACATCGAGATTCAGGTGTGCGGCGATCAGTACGGCCGCGTGTGCCACCTTTCGGAGCGCGACTGCTCTATCCAGCGTCGCCACCAAAAGCTGGTGGAAGAAGCCCCTTCGCCTTTCATGACGGAAGAGCTGCGCGAAAAAATGGGCGCGGCAGCTATTGCTGGTGCCTCGGCTATCAACTACGAAGGCGTAGGTACCATTGAGTTCCTGGTGGATAAGAACCGGGATTTCTATTTCATGGAGATGAACACCCGTATTCAGGTGGAGCACCCCGTGACGGAGGAAATCATCAACTACGACCTCATCAAGGAACAGATCAAGGTAGCGGCTGGCATCCCGATTTCGGGCGACAACTACTTCCCCCGAATGCACGCCATGGAGTGCCGCATCAACGCCGAGGACCCCACGAAGGACTTCCGTCCTTCGCCCGGCAAAATCACGGTGCTGCACATTCCGGGCGGCCACGGCGTGCGCGTTGATACGCACGTGTATGCTGGCTACCAGATTCCTTCGAACTACGACTCGATGATTGCCAAGCTCATCACGGTAGCGCAAACCCGCGAGGAGTGCATCGTGAAGATGAAGCGTGCCCTTTCGGAGTTTGTGGTAGAAGGCGTGAAGACCACCATTCCCTTCCACCTGAAGCTCATGGACAACGAGAAATTCAAGGCCGGTGACTTCACCACCAAGTTCCTGGAAACCTCCTTCGATTTTTCGGAGCTTTAGGCCACTCCTGCTTCTAGATTTGGAAAGCCCAACCTCGCGGGGTTGGGCTTTTTGTTTGCTCATACTTTTCGTTTGCCAGCCACATCACCGAAAGGTGAGTACTCACTCATTTTTCGAACGAATTTCTAGGTGTTTCTACTATTAGTGCCTGTATGCGCAAATACTCGTCATTATAGCATTGTTAGCACGTCAATACAGCATAGGATTAACAAAATATTATGGAACATTTCCGGGTTCTATGCTCTAGTATTGTAACGTTCTCAATACCCCCACAACCAAAACACCCACCGTATGAAAACCCCATTTCGGCAGCCTCTTGTAGGCCTGCTGCTAGGCGGAGCATTGCTCACTGCTTCTTGCTCCAAAGAGAACCTAGCGCCCTCCTCTCCTGCTGCTCCGGTAGCTTCCAACAACACCCAAAATGCTACGGCCGTTAATGGCGTGATGCTGCAAGGGTTTTACTGGGATGTGCCGATCAGCAATACGCAGGGCACTTGGTGGCAGGTGCTGGGCAGCAAAGCCACCGAGTTCAGCACGGCCGGTTTCACGGCTGTTTGGCTGCCACCGGCCTACAAAGGCAGTGGCATCAATGATGTAGGCTACGGCGTATATGACCGCTACGACCTGGGCGAATTCAATCAGAAAGGCACGGTTGCCACCCGCTACGGCACACTGTCCCAGCTACAGTCGGCCATTACGGCACTGCACGGCAAAGGCATTCAGGTGTACGAGGATATGGTAATGAACCATCTGACCTCGGCCGATGCACAGGAGCAATTCAGCTACAACGGCACCAATTACAACGTGTACACCAGCTTCACCTATCCGGGTCGTGGCAACACGTATAGCTCGTTTAAGTGGCACTATTACAACTTCAACGGTACGCAGCAGGCGCCTAATAATGGCTGGTATCAGTGGAATGCCTGGGATTTCAACTCCTACGCCAACGGTGATGCCTACGATAACCTGCTAGGCTCGGAAATCCGATACGCCGACGTAAATCAGCGGACGGAAACCAAGAACTGGGGCAACTGGATTACGACCAAGCTAGGCCTAGACGGCTACCGCCTCGATGCCACCAAACACATTCAGACCGGCTTTGTGAATGAGTGGCTGGATGCGGTGAAAGGCACCAGCGGCCGCTTTGCGGTGAGTGAGGCTTGGTTCCGCAACCTCACAGATATGAATAACTACGCGTCGGCGACGGGCGGCCGCACCAGTCTGTTCGACGTGCCGCTGCACTATACCTTCCAGAGCATGAGCAGCGGCAACGGTGCCTGGGATATGCGCGGGCTGCAATTTGCGGGCTTCACGGAAGCCAACGGGCCACTGTCGGTCTCCTTCGTAGATAACCACGACACCGACCAGACCGGCGGCGCGCTGTTTTCGCCAGTGGTAAACCTCAAAATGCTGGCCTACGCCTACATTCTGACCCGCGAGAAAGGTTACCCCTGCGTCTTCTACAAAGACTATTACAACTACAACCTGGGCACGCAAATCAGCAAGCTGATGCAGATCCGGAAGGCTAATGCTTTCGGCTCGGCCTACGAATACACCAGCGTGGATGATGCCGATTATTACGCCTACTCCCGCGCCGGCGACGCCACCCACAAAGGCTTGATGATGATCTTGAATGACGGCGGATCTGCCCGTACCAAAGGCATCACTTCCCCTTTCAAAAGCGCCACGCTGACCGACAAGACTGGCAACTATGCTGGCACCATCACCACGGATGCCAACGGTTACGGCAACTTCCCGGTACAGGCCCGCAGCTACTCGGTGTGGGTTCCTAACTAGGGAACTACAAACATGTAGACCAGTAAATTATCCAGCACAAAAAAGGCTAACCAACTGGTTAGCCTTTTTTGTGCGTACTGGCCTAGCCCGTTGTATAGGCCTCTTATCTTGACTATTTCTCGGGTGTGCCGTGCTCAATCTCGTGCACCAGTTCGCCGTACCACTCCTCGCCGTATTTGCGCACGAGTGGTTCTTTCAGGAACTGATAGATGCGTACACCCAAGTTCGCGCCGAATGAACAGGCCGGGTTGCAGATATTCCAACGGTCGTAGTTGAGGGCATCGAAGTCCTCGTACTTCGTGATGCGGATGGGATATAGGTGGCAGCTGATGGGCTTCTTGAAGCTGGTGGCACCGGCCAGATAAGCCTGCTCGATGCCGCACTTCAGAATACCGCGCTCATCGTAGAGCGCGTAGGCGCACTCCCGGTCGTTGATGGTAGTGGTGCTGTAGTCGCCTTCCCAGTCTTTGATGTAGAGACCTTGCTGCTCAATGGCCTGCTGCCCGGCTTCCGTCAGAAAGGGCTTGATGGCCGCGTATTCCTGTTCCAGAATCTGCAGCTCATTGGCTTCCAGGGGGGCACCCAGGTCGCCTTCTACGCAGCAGGCACCTTTGCAGGCTTCCAGATTGCACACGAAGAAATTATCCCGCACGTCATCCGAGATGACGGTATTTTGTATGATGATCATGTCGTAGTTTGCTCGCTAATCGTGCCTCTTGGTTCTCCTGGGTGCCGCGAAATGACTTAGCCAACATCTACGCCCCTACCCCAGTTCACTACAAGAAACAGCGCCGCAAAGATACCGGAATTAGGCCAGCTTCAGCAGAATCTGCTCAGTGAGCTCGCACTGCCGCACGTACGAGTACTCCGCCTGGGCCCGCTGGCTCGCCGACTGGCCTAGCGCCTCCCGCAGCGCGGGTTGCGTCAGGCACTGCAGCACCTGGTGTACGCACGCCGCTACATTGCGCAAGGGGTACAGTAGGCCAGTCTGGCCATCCTGCACAATTTCCAGGGTGCCGCCGGTGGCGCTGGCTACCACCGGCAGGCCCGCGGCCATGGCCTCAATTGTTACCATGCCGTAGGTTTCGCTCACGGAGGCCAGCACAAACACATCAATGGCGCGGTAGAATACTTCCGTTTTAGGGCTAAACGGGAGGATATGCACCTGCTCCCGCAGCCCTAGTCGCGTGATTTGCGCCTGCAGGTGCTGCCAGTATTCGTCGCCTTCGTTGCGGGTCAGCTCGCCCATGAGGACCAGCTCTACGGGTTGCTGGTGTTGGGTGCGGAGCTGATGCAGCACGTCAATGACAAAGTCCTGGCCTTTGCCATCATCAAACCGGCCTAGCACGCCCAGCAGCAAGGGGTGCTGCGGTAGCTGGAGTTGCTCGCGCGCCTCCTGCTGAGTCAGGCCCGGCTCCAGGAAACGTGCTAAGTCTATTCCCAGCGGCACTACATGCACCCGGGCTGGGTTGAAGCGCGTCATCTCAGTTACTTGCCGCGCTAGGCCAGGTAGTGGCGAAAGCCACGCTTCAATCAGACTGAAACGCCAGGTGTGAAACCAGTCGCGTTTCGGAATCCCGATCTGCATGTGCTGCTGATAGACTACGTGCAACTCATTGCCCAACAACAGCTTGAGCAACACTACGAAGCCCAGGTCTTTGTTCTGCGTAACCAGCAGCCGGCTGATGCCATGCTTGCGCAGGTACTGCGCTACTTGCTGGGCGGCGGGCAGTGCCACAGATTTGCGGCGGGTGCTTATCGTTTCGTAGGCCAGTTGTTCGCAGGCGGCCCACTCGGCAAGCGGCGAGGCGGGCGGAATCAGCAGCGTAATGTCCCAGCCCCGCTCCCGCATCCAGCCTGAGAACTTGATGGTATTGATTTCCAGCCCCCCTAAGCTATCGGAAAGGCAGAGAATGGCCAGCCGTTGCTTGCTGTTAGCTTTTTCCCCGCCTTGTCCGGACGGTGAGGAAGTGTTCGAAATCTGCTGACCTTCTTTTCCTGTGTGCATACCTCTGACCTGAAATCAGCTGCGAAGTAACGGAGTGAGAAGTTATAGCCACCAAAAGACGCGGGCCGCTGCTCCGGAGTTGGCTTGCGAAGTGGCCTAGAACAACTCCTTTTACCGCAAAAGGGTACAGGGAGTTATGTACCTTGCAGCCAGCATGAAAATACTGTTGGTGGAAGATGAGCCCAAGCTCGCTTCGTTTGTCAGGAAAGGTTTTGAAAACGAAGGATACGAAATTGAAGTGGCCTACGACGGACGCATGGGCCACTCTCTGGCCCAGCAGCAGCGCTACGAGTTGATTATTCTGGACGTGAATCTGCCCTACATCAACGGCTTTGAGCTGTGCCGACAGATCCGGCTGCAGGACCCGCACGTGCCCATTCTGCTGCTCACGGCCCTCGACAGCCTCGATGACAAGGTAACCGGGTTTGAGGCCGGCACCGACGATTACCTCGTGAAGCCCTTCGAGTTCAAGGAGTTGCTGTTGCGGGCGCGGGTGCTTACGCGCCGCCACACCGAGGCGGCGCGTAAGCACCCGCTGCGCATTGCCGATCTGGAGCTGAATCTCGATTCCAAAACCGTGACGCGCGCCGGCCAGCGCATCGACCTCACAACCAAGGAATACTCCTTGTTGGAGTATCTGCTGCTGAACCGGGGCAAGGTCATTTCGCGCGTGGATATTGCCGAGAAAGTCTGGGAGCTCAACTTCGATACCAACACTAACGTGATTGACGTGTACGTGAGCTACCTGCGCAAAAAGCTCGACAAAGGCTACGACACCAAGCTAATACATACGGTGGTAGGCATGGGCTACGTGCTCCGCGAGGGGTAGCGTGCTTCGTCATGGCGAGCAGGTGGCGCATCAAACCAGTGTCGATGTACCCGGAGAAGAGCGTAACTAATCATTGCTCTTTTCGGGCTCGAATTCGCCAGACAACGCCCCATCCGTCATTGCGAGGACGAAGGACGAAGCAATCTTTCCTTCCTCAAAGCACGAGTTTTTCACAACTCTTCGTGACTGCAGATAAAGAGCGTGCGACAAGGAAAGATTGCTTCGCTCCGCTCGCAATGACACACTAGCCCCACTAAAGAATGGCCTAGGCCACTCTAACGTTCACTTCCCCATTTCACCTCTATGCTGATCCGGAACAAGCTGATATTGCGCTTTACGCTACTCGTAGTGGGCATCCAGCTGTGTTTTTCGATCTTCCTGTATTATTTCCATGCTACTACGCGGGAGCAGCGCTTCCTAAACCGCCTGGCCGGAAAGGCTACCATGACGGCCCGCGTAATTGTGCGCCGCGACACCCTGAACGAACAGCTCCTGCGCACCCTACACCGCCGCGACTTATTCACAGTGCCGGGCGAACAGATCAGTATTTACGGGGAGGGCCAGCACCTGCTCTACACCAGCGCCGACAATCTCAGCCAGAAGTTCAACTCCCAGTATCTGGCTAAAATTCGGCCGGGCCGGCCGGTGCATTTTAAAGACGGCTTGCTGGAAACCATCGGGATTTACTACAAGCACCACGGCCACCCCTACTGGATTTTTTCGGCGGGTCACGACGATTTTGGGCATCAGCAATTAGAGAAGTTAGGTCTGATCTTGCTGGCCGCCAATATTGGCTCGTTGGTGCTCATTATCCTGGCCGGCTGGTATTTTGCCGATGAGTCGTTGAAGCCGATTGCCCGCATTGTAGGCCAGGTGGAGCGCATCACGGCCTCGCGCCTGAACGCCCGCGTAGATGAAGGCAATGGCACCGATGAAATTGCCCAACTGGCCCGCACTTTCAACCATATGCTGGGCGGCGTGGAGCAGGCCTTTGAATCGCAGAAAACCTTCCTGAGTAACGCTTCCCACGAGCTTCGGACGCCGCTGGCCAACGTCCTCGGCACGCTGGAAACCTCCCTGGCCTACGACCACGACCTGCCGGAAGCCAAGCACAGCATGAGCTCGGCGGTGGAAGAAATAAAGAAGCTGATTGCCCTCACCAACGGCCTGCTCTCCCTGGCGAAAGTCACGGACCCCGCGTTTCAGCAGGAGCCCGTGCGACTCGATGAATGCCTGACCCAAGCCATCGGCACCTGCGAAACCAAGCACCCGGGCCGCGCCATAAAGTTGCAATTCGGGCTGCTGCCGCCGGAAGTGGAGGATATGTTTACGGTGCGCGGCAACGCCCAACTCCTTACTACCGCCCTCCTGAACATCATTGATAACGCTTGCAAATACTCCTCAGCGGAGGTGCAGGTTGAGTTGGGCTACTTGAGCCCGGGTGTTATTCAGGTTAAAGTGACAGACTCGGGTATTGGCATGGAACCCCACGAGCTGGCCCGGATTTACGAGCCCCTCTACCGGGCCGGCAACGGCAACAGTGCCCCCGGCTATGGCCTAGGCCTGCCCATGACGCGCAAAATTGTGCTTGTGCATGGCGGCGACATTCGCCTGACCTCAGCAGTAGGCCAGGGCACCACGGCCGAAGTGTCGTTGCCCGCGGCCTCCTAGGCCAGTGTGGGCGTTAATATCTTCTAATATTCTTCTCATACGGTTCTAATCTTGCCGGGCGTGTTTTGCGCTGATGATGGCAAGATCCACTTCTTCCGCCTCCCGAAACCGGCTCTTGGTGTGGCTACTGGTAGGCACACTGCTGCTTTCCACGGGGCTCAATCTGTACTTGCTCTTCCAGGGCCCCGATTACCCCGAAGACTACGCATTTGCTACCCCTCTGCTCGAAACAGCAACTGAGGTAGAGTTGCAGGAAGCCCGCAGGGCGCTGGCCGAGTGCCGGGCCGGCTACTCCTTCACGCCCGATAGTCTAACCCATGCTTCAACTTCCTGGGAGCCCTAAATCGCACGCTGACACTACCTACCCCACCGAATAGCTTGCTGCTTTTCGTTGGTGGCCTGAAATGGTCCTTCTGATCAGGAGCGCGTATGCCCTAATTAGGTACTGCACAAACTCTATGGACCAGGTTTTTTCACTTCCTGGACAAGCATTTTCCGCACCCTGCTCATTGGGGTATACGTACGTGGCATGCCCCGGCCACCGGCTCTTCTACCCTGACTTACTGCCTTATGCTTTTTAACCCTCAACAATACTGGCAGAAATTGCGGGAATCCTTGTGGTTCGTGCCGTGTCTGATAGTGTTGGGGGCCTGCGGAGTGGCCTACGGCGTGATTGAGTTTGATGCGCGCACCTCCTTCGATGGCGACAAGCAGTTTCCCTTGCTGTTTGGTGCAGGGGCCGAGGGCTCGCGGGGCATGCTCACGGCCATTGCGGGCTCTATGCTCACGGTAGCGGCGCTGGTATTTTCCCTTACCCTTTCTTCCATCTCGCAGGTAAGCAGCCAGTACTCGCCACGGGTGCTGCGCAACTTCATGAGCGACCGGGGCAACCAGGTGGTGATGGGGTATTTCGTGGGCGTATTTACGTATTGCCTGATTGTGCTGGGCACCATTCGGGGCACTGATGAGCAGCGCTTTGTGCCCTCTACGGCGGTGCTGCTAGGCCTGGTTTTCGCGCTGGGCGGCGTGGTGGCTCTCATCTATTTCATCCACCACATTGCCGAATCGTTGCAAACGGGCACTATTCTGCAGCGCATCAGTGAAGAAACCTTGCAGGCCATGAACAGGATGTTCCCCAAGGAACTGGGCGAGCCTGCTGAGCTGCCCGAATCAGAAGCGCTTCTGTCTGCTTTTTCTGAAAACGCTGCTACCTGGCGGCCTGTGCGCACTTCGCAGGCCGGATATGTGCAGCGGATAGATGGGCCGGCACTTCTGGAGTGGGCCACTCAGCACAACGCGTTGCTGCGCATAGAGCAAGCCATTGGAGCGTTTGTAGGGGAGCAAACCCTGCTGTTCCAGGTGCAGCCCGATTCGGCAGCGGCAAGCCCACTTTCTGCAAAGGCCTTGGAGGAGCTACCCAGCCACCTGGTTATCGGGCGGCATCGTAATACCGAACAGGATGTGGCCTTTGGTATTCAGCAGCTCGTTGATATTGCCCTCCGGTCGCTTTCGCCCGGCATCAACGACACGACTACTGCCATCATGGCCATTGATTACCTGGGGCTGACCAGCCAGCGGTTGGCCAGCCGGACCTTCCCCTCCCGCCTGCGTTCCGACGGAGAGCAGCCCCGAGTGCTGACTACGGCCCTGGATTTTCCCGGCTACCTAAGGCTCCTATTCGATCTGGTGCGCCTGAACGCCAAAGGCAACCACACCGTGTTCCGGCGGCTTCTTCGGGCCCTGGCCCTAACAGCTGAAGCCGCGCATACCAAGGAGCGAAAATCGGCCGTGCACACCCAGGCCACCCTCCTGCTTAGCTACGCCGAACAAACCCTGGCCACGGAAGACGAAAAGCGCTCCGTGCGCGCGCTTCACGCAGAGCTGCTGCACTTCTGGGAGGTTCCGCTGAGCAACCGGCTTCAGTACCAGGCAGAGGCCTAGCTCAGCGGCCGCTTCGCAGCCAGGCCAGCCTCCGGGTGCTCATTCCCCACTAACCTCCCTCGATTACGTGTGGGCGGCGGCAGCATTCTACTCCATGCCTAAAAATGCTCCGTCCGGCAGCAAAGAGGCTTTTTTAATGTCTTCTAATGTCATTCTAATTTCATGCTAATGTTACGGAAGGAGCTTTGAAACATCCTACACGATTTCCGTGCGGGTTGTCCCCTCCTCCGTATGTTTCCTCTCCGTTCCTTTCGCTACACGGTTCTTACCTTACTTTTTCCGCCGCTGCTAGGCTTGGGCCTGAGCGGCTGCGGCGCCAACTCGCAAGCGGAAAACACCAAGCCCGAAGCACCTCCCACGCTGCCCGTGGCGCAACTCGTAGCCCGCGACACAGTACTGAGTCACGAGTACGTAGCCGATATTCAGGCCGTGCGCAACGTAGAAATCAGGGCGCGGGTAGAAGGTTTTCTGGAGCAGATTTACGTGGATGAGGGTAAGCCTGTCCGCAAAGGGCAACTGCTGTTCCGCATCAACGATGCGCCCTACAAAACCCAGCTCAGCCAGGCCCGTGCCGTGCTCGGCAGCGCCAAAGCCCAAGCCCAGGTAGCCAAGCTGGAGCTAAGCCGCGTGCAGTTGCTGACCGCCAAAAACATCATTTCCAAGACGGAACTCGACGTAGCACAGGCCAAATACTGCGCCGCCCAGGCCCAGATCGACGAGGCCCGCTCCGCCGAAACTGCCGCCGCGCTTAGCCTCTCCTACACGCAAGTGCGCGCTCCGTTTGATGGGGTTATTAACCGCATTCCGCTCAAAATGGGCAGCGTAATTGAAGATGGCACCCTGCTCACAACGGTGTCGGATACGCGGGCCGTATATGCCTACTTCAACGTTTCGGAGGCCGAGTATTTAGAATATACCCGCAACGGTCAGCAAGACTCGGCCCGCAGCACCAACAACGCCCGCCTGGTGCTGGCCGATGGCTCTACCTACAATGTGAAGGGCAAAATTGAAACCGTAGAAGGTCAGTTTCAGGCCAATACCGGCTCCATTGCCTTCCGGGCTCGTTTTGACAACCCCGACAAACTCCTACGCCACGGTGCTAGCGGCAAGGTACGCATCACCAATACCGTATCTGATGCAGTACTGGTGCCTCAGAAAGCGGTGTTCGAGATTCAGGACAAAAACTATGTTTTCCTGGTGGATAACGCCGGCAAGGTGCAGCAGCACGAGTTCAAGCCCAAAACACGGCTAGCCACCTATTACCTGGTGGCCTCGGGCCTGAAACCGGGGCAGCGCGTGGTGTGCGAAGGCACCCAAGATTTGCGCAACGGCGCCCAAATCACCCCCCGGATGGTCACGCTCAGCAGCCTCGTATCGGTGCTGCCGTAGGCAAAACGTCACGGCGTGTTCGGCTTTTAGGCTTGCGAGGGGACATTGCTCCTGGAAGTCTGAACGCGTCGTGGCGTAATACGGCCGCCTAGGCCAGTCGCCTGCTTTTCTCCCCTCCTGATGTTGTTGCTATGCTTGCATTGTTCATTCGGCGGCCGGTGTTGTCGCTGGTCATATCCTTGTTTATTACCCTGTTAGGTGGCCTAGCGCTGTTCACGCTGCCCATCACGCAGTTCCCCGACATTGTACCGCCTTCCGTAACCGTTACGGCCCGCTACACCGGCGCCAACGCGGAAGTCTGCGCCAAGGCCGTGGCTACGCCCCTGGAACGCGCCATCAATGGCGTGCCGGGCATGACCTACATTTCCTCGGTGAGCAGCAACAGCGGCATCACGCTCATTACGGTGTTCTTCCAGGTAGGCACCGACCCCGACCTGGCGGCCGTAAACGTGCAGAACCGCGTGCAAACGGTAATCGACGAGTTGCCGGAAGAGGTTATCAAGGCGGGCGTGAGTACTGAGAAAGAGGTGAACAGCATGCTGCTCTACCTCAACGTGATGAGCGAAGACCCCAAGGTGAGCGAGAAGTTCATCTACAACTTCGCTGATATCAACGTATTGCAGGAGCTCAAGCGCATTGATGGCGTGGGCTTCGCTGAAATCATGGGCCAGCGCGAGTACTCCATGCGCGTGTGGCTGCAGCCCGACCGCATGCTGGCCTACAACGTGTCGGCTGATGAAGTAATCGAAGCCATCCGGGCCCAGAACGTGGAGGCGGCGCCGGGTAAATCGGGCGAGAGCTCGGGCCAGGATGCGCAGGTGCTGCAATATGTACTGCGCTACACCGGCAAGCTCTTCGAGCCCAAGCAGTACGAGGATATTGTGCTGCGCGCCGAGCCCGACGGCTCCATGCTTCGCCTCAAGGACGTGGCCAAAGTGAAGTTCGACGTACTCAGCTACGGCATGGTATCCAAGATTGATGGCAAGCCCTCAGCAGCCATCATGCTCAAGCAGCGCCCCGGCTCCAACGCCTCCGATGTAATTAAGCAGGTGAAGGAGCGCATGGCCGACCTAAAGGTATCGTCGTTTCCGCCCGGCATGACCTACAACGTGGCCTACGACGTGTCGCGGTTCCTCGATGCGTCTATCCATGAGGTACTGCGCACGCTGGTGGAGGCCTTCCTGCTGGTGTTCGTGGTGGTGTACCTGTTTCTGCAAGACTGGCGCTCCACGCTGATTCCGGCGCTGGCCGTGCCGGTGGCGTTGGTGGGCACGCTGTTTTTCATGCAGCTACTGGGCTTCAGCATCAACCTGCTCACGCTCTTTGCGCTGGTGCTGGCCATTGGTATTGTGGTCGATAATGCCATTGTAGTGGTGGAAGCGGTGCACGCTAAAATGCACGAGAAGCACCTTTCCGCCATGGATGCTACCCTGGAAGCCATGTCGGAAATTGGGGGCGCCATAGTAGCCATTACGCTGGTGATGTCGGCGGTATTCGTGCCGGTATCGTTCATGGAAGGCCCGGTAGGCGTGTTCTACCGCCAGTTCTCCCTCACGCTGGCTATTTCCATCGTGATTTCCGGGGTGAATGCCCTCACCCTCACACCGGCTCTGTGCGCGCTGATGCTGAAGCCCACGCACGCCATTGAAGGCGATACGCCGGATGCCGCCGATGGCCGACGGCTAGGCCTAATGGATCGGTTCTTTGCGGGCTTCAACCGCCGCTATGAGTCGATGGCTACCGGCTACCGCAACCTGGTGCGAACCGTGGCTAATCACCGCATCATTACCATAGGCCTACTGATCGGTTTCTGCGTGGCAACCTGGGGCGTAAACTCCATCCTTCCTTCCGGCTTCATCCCGACGGAAGACCAGGGCATGATTTACGTGAACGTGACCACGCCGCCCGGCGCCACAGTGGAACGCACCGAGAAAGTGCTCGACCAGATTCAGAAAGCCGCTGCCAAGCTCGGCCCGGTAGAGTCCGTTTCGACGCTGGCTGGCTATAGCCTTATGAACGAGGTGGCCGGCGCTTCTTACGGCATGAGCATGATCAACCTCAAGGCCTGGGACGACCGGAAGGAGTCCGTAACGGAGCTGATTGCCCTGCTCAACGAGCAAACCAAGCACATCAACGACGCTGACATTCAGTTCTTCCCACCGCCCACCGTGCCCGGCTTCGGTAACTCCAGCGGCTTCGAGCTGCGCCTCCTCGACCGCACCGGACGCGGCGACTTGCAGCAAACGGCCAAAGTTTCCAACGACTTCATCACGGCCCTGGCCAAAACACCCGCCGTGGGCGCGGCCTTCACCGGCTTCGATGCCAGCTTCCCACAGTACCTCATTCACGTCGATCAGGACCAGGCCGCCAAGAAGGGCGTGACTGTGGATAAGGCCATGAGCACGCTGCAAACCCTCATGGGCTCGTTTTACGCCTCCAACTTCATCCGCTTCGGGCAGATGTACAAGGTGATGGTGCAGGCCGATCCCAGCTTCCGGACCAAGCCCGAAGATGTGCTGAAAATGTACGTCAAGAACGACCGCAACGAGATGGTGCCCTACTCCAGCTTTGTGCGCTTGGAACGCGTGTACGGCCCCGAGCAGCTCACGCGCTACAACATGTACACCTCAGCCATGCTCAACGGCGACGCCGCCCCCGGCTTCTCCTCCGGCGACGTGATTAAGACCATTGAGCAGGTAGCCGCCAAAGAGCTGCCCCGCGGCTACAGCTACGAGTGGAGCGGCATGACGCGCGAGCAAATTCTGAGCGGCAACCAGGCGCTCTACGTGTTTGCCATCGTGCTGGTGTTTGTGTACCTACTGCTGGCGGCCCAGTATGAGAGCTTCCTGCTGCCGCTGCCGGTAATCCTGAGCCTGCCTACCGGCATCTTCGGGGCCTTCCTATTCCTGAAGCTGCTAGGCCTGGAAAACAACATCTACGCCCAGGTTTCGCTGGTTATGCTAATTGGCCTGCTGGGTAAAAACGCCATCCTCATCATTGAGTTTGCGGTGCTGCGCCGCAAAGAAGGTGCCTCAGCTCTAGAGGCCGCCGTGGAAGGTGGTTACTCGCGCCTCCGCCCTATCCTGATGACTTCCTTCGCCTTCATTGCCGGCCTGATTCCGCTGTGCATAGCCACTGGCGCGGGCGCCCTTGGCAACCGCTCCATCGGTACGGCCGCGGCAGGCGGCATGTTCATCGGCACCCTGTTCGGCGTCGTCCTGATTCCGGGGCTGTATGTGCTCTTCGCCGGGCGCGAAGGCAAGGCCAAAAAGAAGAAGCCCAAACAGCTAACCGAAGCCGAACCAGTTCACGCCACGGCATAGTACTGCCCGCAAATTCAATCTAGCAGCCAGGGCATTCAAACTTGGTCGTCATGCTGAGCGCAGTCGAAGCATCTCTACCGCTTCTCTAGGCCAGTTGTTTAGCCAGAGGTAGAGATGCTTCGACTACGCTCAGCATGACAATTACTGCAGCAACATCAGCACGCGAGCTGCCCCAACAAGCGCAGCATGACACACCTGATTATAACCGTCTAGCTACTAGCTACCACTTACCGCTAGTCTTCCTCCATGACCTTTCCTCCCCTTAGCATTTTTACCCGTCGATTTCTTCCAGCCCTGACTGGCCTAGCGCTGGCCACGGGCTGCCGCGTTGCCGAGCCCGTTCCGACTCCGGCCGCTTCTCCCATGCCAGCCAGCTTCACGCAGGCAGCCACCCCGGATTCGGCGGGCGTGGCGGCGTTGACGTGGCGGCAGTTTTTCGGGGATAAGAATCTGGTATGCCTCATTGATACCGCCCTGCAGGCAAATCCAGATTTGCGGATTGCGGTACAGCGTATTGAAATAGCCCGGGCCAACCTGCGGGTGCAGCGCGGCGCCTTGCTGCCCAGTGTGGATGCCGTAGCCAGCGCCGGCGTAGACCGCTACGGCGCCTACACACTAAACGGTGTCGGCAACTACGATACCAACCTCTCGCCCAACATTGATAGCCGCCAGCGCATCCCTACGCCCACTCCTGACTTTTTTCTGGGCCTACGCAGTTCCTGGGAAATCGACTTGTGGGGTAAGCTAAGTCAGCGCAAACAGGCCGCTTACCTGCGCCTGCTCGCTACCGAGAAAGGCCGCCATCTGGTAGAAACGGCCTTGGTTGCGCAAGTAGCTAGTCTGTATTTCGATTTGCTGGCCCTGGATAATGAGCTGGCCGTGCTGGGCAAAAACCAGCGCCTGCAGGAAAGTGGCCTAAAGATAGTAAAAGTGCAGAAGCAAGCCGGCCGGGCCAACGAGCTGGCCGTGCAGCAGTTCAGGGCGCAGCTCCTGCGCACCCGCAGCCTGGAAGCCGAAGCCCGTCAGCGCATTGTAGCCGCCGAAAACGAGCTAAACCGACTACTAGGCCGTTATCCGCAGCGCATTGCGCGTGGCTTGCCCATTTTGCAGCAGCCCTTACCCGCCCGTGTGCAGGCCGGTTTGCCCGCCACTATGCTCCTAAAGCGCCCCGATGTGCAACAAGCTGAGCTGGAGCTGGTGGCCGCCCGCGCCGATGTTGCTGCCGCCCGCGCCGCCTTTCTGCCTTCGCTCACGCTCACGCCGTACGTGGGCCTGAATGCCTACAAAGCTTCCCTCCTGTTCAATGCGCCTAGTTCCTTAGCTATTGGTGCGCTGGCCGGACTTGCGGGTCCGATCATCAACCGCAACGCGCTCAAGGCCAACTACAGCCGATCCGCCGCCGAGCAGCAGGTGGCCTACTTTGAGTATCAGAAAGCTATGCAAACGGGCTTCGAGGAAGTGGTAACCAACCTGCGCGGCATCGGCAACTACCAGCGCATGTACGAGTTGCAGCAGCAAGAAGTAGAAGCTCTCAACCAGGCCGTTTCCATCTCCGATGACCTGTTTAAAGCCAACTACGCCACCTATCTGGAGGTCATCACGGCCCAGCGCAGCGTGCTGGAAGCTGAGTTGAACCTGAGCAATACCCGCCGCCAGCAGTTCCTGCGCCTCATCGATCTATATCGCTCCCTGGGCGGCGGCTGGACGCCTACCACTACTGTGAAGAAATAGGCAGCCCGTTTTTCACCAAAAGGCCAAGCCGCCGCTCACTCAGGGCTGAGTGGCGGCGGCTTTCTCGTGTAGTGCCTAGACGTATAAACTTACCCCGAAATATTGCGGCTAGGCCACTATTGCAACTTTCAATTCTGACGCCTTACCTTTGAGGAGTCAATTCTTTCTGACCAAAGGATTGTTTTTATACAGAGGCGTGGAGAGACAGGCTCGACGAAACGCCGGCAACCCCCAGTGATGAGCTGGAACGGTGCCAAGTCCTGACCATATAAAAACAAGTTGCCGTGGCTACTACCAACAACTTTCTCGCCCCTTCTCCCGCTTTCGTTGCTATGCAACAGCCTTGTTGTGCCCTGCGCACCCAGGCCGTTTGCATGCCTTGCGTGTGCATGGGTTGTTGTTGTTAGGTAGCCTCTACGCTTCGTAGTCTACGGTTTTCGCCTTCCCCGATGCATTCATTGGGAATGCTGGCGGCCGCTGCGCTGATTTCTGCCGGCGCTTTACCTTCTCTGTGTTTTCTGCTGCGCCGATTCGGCGGCCGTGTACTCTCGCGGGTTGGCTGTCGTGTAGGCCACTAGCGCCAGAGAATCGGGTTTCAGCAGGCTTATAGGCCACTACGTGCTTCTCTCAGAATACATCTGCGCCTGTCCGGCGCTGAGCTTTTCGCTGGCCGAAAACCGCTTAGGTAGGCCGGTTTCTTTTCGCTGTTTCCATTATTTCCCCTCCTTACTTCATGTCGCACGCTCAAAAGCCCATTGGCATCTATTTCGAACACCCTGAGTGGTTTAAGCCCCTGTTTGCCGAGCTGGACCGCCGCGGACTGGCCTACGAGAAAATCGACGCCGCTCATCACCTCTTCGACCCCTCGGAAAAAGAGAGCCGCTACTCCTTGGTAGTGAACCGCATGAGTTCCTCAGCCTATTTGCGCGGTCACGGCCAGGGCATCTTCCACACGGCTGGCTATGCCACGCACCTGGAGCGTATTGGTACGCGCATTATCAATGGCTCGGCGGCTACGGCCATCGAAACTAACAAGGCCCGTCAGCTTTCCTTGTTCTCTTCATTGGGCCTGAAGTTCCCGAAGTCCTTTGTAGTAAACCACGCCTCACGTATTGCAGATGCCGCCCGGCAACTGCAGTTCCCCATCGTGGTGAAAGTGAACATTGGCGGCAGCGGCGCGGGCATTATCCGCTTTGACACGATTGAAGGCGTAGAGGCGGCCGTGGCCGCTGGCCAGATTGACCTAGGCATCGACCAAACGGCCTTGGTACAGGAATACGTAACGCCCCACGGCGGCAACATTCACCGCGTAGAAACGCTGAATGGCAAGTTTCTGTACGCCATGAAGGTGTACACCACCGGCGAAAGTTTCAACCTCTGCCCCGCCGAAATCTGCCAGATTCCGGAGGAACAATCGGCGGAGTTCTGCCTCACGGAGGCGCCTAAAAAAGGTATTCAGGTGGAAGCTTTCACGCCCCCAGCCGAGGTAATTGAAGCCGTGGAGCGCATTGTGGCCGCTGCTAAGATTGACGTGGGTGGCATCGAATACCTGATTGATGACCGCACCGGCGACGTGCTATTCTACGACATCAACGCCCTCTCCAACTTCGTGGCCGACGCCGTGAATGTGGTGGGCTTCGACCCCTACGCCCGCTTCGTGGACTACCTCGAAACGCAGCTGCCCGGCGCTAAGTCAGGCGCAGCACCTGTTGGTGCTGATTTCATTACTTCTTCCCCCGCTGACCTCATCGCACAATAATGAGATACGGATATTGGATGCCCGTTTTTGGCGGGTGGCTGCGCAACGTCGAGGACGAAAACATGCGCGCCGACTGGGACTATGTGAAAACGCTGGCCCAACGCAGCGAAGAGCTCGGCTACGACCTTTCGCTCATCGCGGAGCTGAATCTCAACGATATCAAGGGCGAAGAAGCCCCTTCCCTGGATGCCTGGAGCACGGCCGCCGCCCTGGCCGCCGTCACGAAGAAACTAGAGCTGATGGTGGCCGTGCGGCCCACCTTCCACTCGCCGGCCCTGCTGGCCAAGCAAGCCGCCAACATCGACCACATCAGTGGTGGCCGGTTGTCATTGAACGTGGTGTCGTCGTGGTGGCAGGATGAGGCCAAGAAGTACGGCGTGCACTTCGAGCAGCACGACGACCGTTACGCCCGCACCGCCGAGTGGCTGCACGTGGTCGATAACCTCTGGAAGCAGGACCACTTCACCTTCGAGGGCAAGTTCTACAAGGTAACCGACTCCATTCTGCAGCCCAAGCCGGTGTCGCGCCCCCGGCCGTTCCTCTACGCCGGTGGCGAATCGGAAGCCGCCAAAAACCTCATTGCCGCACAGTGCGACGGCTACGTCATGCACGGCGACGAGCCCGAGGCCATCGGCCGCCGCATTCAGGACCTGAGCCAGCGCCGTGAGAAGCTCGGCTTGCCACCCATGAAGTTTGGGGTGGCTGCCTACTCTGTGGTGCGCAACACGGAGCAGGAAGTGAAGAAGGAGCTGGAGCGCATCACCAACGTGAACGGTTCGGCGGCCGGCTACAAAAACTACCAGCAGTGGCTGGCTGGCACTCAGCTCGAAAACCAGGTATCGCTGCAGGATTACTCGGTCTCGAACCGTGGCCTGCGCTCCGGCCTCACCGGCACCCCCGACCAGGTAGCCGAGCGCATCGCCGCCTTCGAAGCTGTGGGCGTCGATCTGTTCCTGCTCCAGTGCAGCCCGCAGCTGGAGGAAATGGAGCGGTTCTCGGAAGCAGTGATTCAGGTACTGGCCTAGGCCAGTGGCCAGTTCGATAGACCACCAAAACTGTCATTCCGAGCAAAGCGAGGAATCTGGGTTAGCTTCTTATAAGTGAGCCAGATTCCTCGCTTTGCTCGGAATGACAGTTTTAGGCCACCTTCAACGCCCTAATGCTTTTCTCCTTACTCTTGCCCTATGGAATCAGCTTTACCTGTTGCTTCAGCCGATGTTCCCGTTGCGGCGCCAGTGTCTTTCGCGGAGGCATTTCGCTTCTGGCTGAAGCTCGGGTTCATCAGCTTCGGCGGGCCAGCTGGCCAGATTGCCATGATGAACGAGTATGTGGTAGAACGCCGCCGCTGGCTGGATGAGGAGCAGTTTCTGCATGCTTTGAACTATTGCATGCTCCTACCCGGCCCCGAGGCGCAACAGCTGGCCACCTACATTGGGTGGCTGCTCCACGGCGTGCGGGGTGGCCTAGTGGCGGGCGGCCTGTTCGTGCTGCCCTCGGTGTTTATGCTGCTGGGCTTGAGCTGGGCGTATGTGGAATATGGCACGGTGCCCGCGGTGGCTGGGCTGCTGTATGGACTGAAGCCGGCCGTAGTTGCCATTGTGCTGGGGGCGCTGTTGAAGATTGGAGAAAAAGCCCTGAAAACGCCTCTACATATGCTGATGGCACTGGCCAGCTTTCTGGCGCTGTTCGTAGGCCACTTGCCGTTCCCGGTGGTAGTGTTCAGCGCCTTGCTGCTCGGCCTATTGGTGCAACGCTGGCAGCCAACCTGGCTGGGCATGAAGCTAACAGCCCCGGAAACTATTCCAACTACTGAACCTAGTAACCACAAGTGGCCTAGACGAGTGGCCAAAGCCCTCCTGATTGCGCTAGGCCTCTGGATAATTCCGGTAGCAGCTGCCGGGCTGCTCACTGGCGAATGGAGCTTCTGGTGGCAGCTGACGCGGTTTTTCACTACGGCGGCGCTGGTTACGTTCGGCGGGGCCTACGCCGTGCTGCCTTATGTGGCCCAGGTAGCAGTCGAGAAATTTCACTGGCTCACACGCCTGCAAATGGTCGATGGCTTGGCCCTCGGCGAAACCACGCCGGGCCCACTTATTATGGTGCTCACCTTCGTCGGGTTCATGGGTGCCTGGCAACACGGTGGGCACTCGGTGGTGTGGGGGGCGGCGGGGCTCCTGCTCACCACTTTTTACACCTTCCTGCCGAGCTTCCTGTTCATTTTTGTGGGCGCCCCGCTGGTGGAGCGCACGCGCCAGGATGACCGTGTGAAAGCGGCCTTGAGTGTCGTCACGGCAGCTGTGGTGGGGGTTATCCTGAACCTCGGCATTTATCTCGGCCAGGCAGTTGTGTGGCCGCAGGGAATTCAAGCTTCGCCAGATTGGTTTAGCCTCGTATGGGCAGTGCTTTCGGTGGGCGCGCTGCGCTGGGGCAAGGTGAATCTCATCCTCTGGATTGGCGTGAGTGCCTTGGTCGGCTGGGGGTATACCTGGCTGTTCTAGGCCACTTTTCCTCCTCAAACGCTGCAAAACGGCCTCGGCATTCCCCTACCAAAGCCCTACCTTTGCTAAGTAGCCAATAAGCTTAGTTTCCGACTAATAGACCGAATGGGACTCGATTATCTTTCTCTATTGAACCCCTCGCAGGCCGCTGCCGTGATGCAAATCGATGGCCCCTGCATGATTATAGCGGGTGCCGGCTCGGGCAAAACCCGGGTGCTCACTTACCGCATTGCCAACCTGCTGGAAAAAAACGTTGATCCGTTCAACATCCTGGCCCTCACCTTTACCAACAAGGCGGCCAAGGAGATGCGCGCCCGTATTGAAAAGGTAGTTGGCCCCGAGGCCAAAAACCTCTGGATGGGCACCTTCCACAGCATTTTCGCCCGCATTCTGCGCTCCGAAGCCGATAAAATCGGCTACCCCCGCTCCTTCACTATCTACGATACTCAGGATTCCAAAACTCTGATCGGCCAGATTGTGAAAGAGCTGGAGCTGGACGATAAGCTCTACAAGCCCAACCTCGTGCTCGGCCGTATTTCGGCGGCGAAAAACAAGCTCATTTCGGTGCAGCAATACCTCAACGACCCCGTAATCAAGCAGGACGATGAGGCCGCCCTCCGCCCCAAGATCGGGGTGCTGTACCAGCAGTACGCCAGCCGGTGCTTCAAGGCCGGTGCCATGGACTTCGACGACTTGCTCTACCAGACCAACGTCCTGTTCAAAGACCACCCCGATGTACTGAACAAGTACCAGAACATCTTCAAGTATGTGATGGTGGATGAGTACCAGGACACCAACTACTCGCAGTACCTGATTGCGCGCAAGCTGGCGGCCAAGGAGCGCAACATCTGCGTGGTGGGTGATGATGCGCAAAGCATTTACGCCTTCCGGGGCGCTGATATTCAGAACATTCTAAATTTCGAGAAAGACTACCCGGAGCTGCAGGTGTTCAAGCTGGAGCAGAACTACCGCTCCACCAAGAACATTGTGTGGGCCGCCAACTCGGTTATCAAGAACAACCAAGCTCAGCTGCGCAAAGACGTTTTCTCGGATAACGAGGACGGCCCGCTGATTGAAGTGCTGAAAGCTGCCTCCGATAACGAGGAGGGCAAACTGGTGGCGCAAAGCATCTACGAGGACAAGATGAACCACCATCTTTCCTACGACGACTTTGCCATCCTGTACCGCACCAATGCCCAGAGCCGGGCGATGGAGGAATCCTTGCGCAAGCTCAACATCAAGTATAAGATTGTAGGCGGCCTGAGCTTCTATCAGCGCAAGGAAATCAAGGACTTAGTGGCCTACCTGCGCCTGACGGTAAACCCCAATGACGAGCAGGCCCTGCGCCGCGTCATCAACTACCCCAAGCGCGGCATCGGCGATACCACGCTGGCCAAGCTCATCAACTCGGCCGAGGAATCGAACCACACCATCTGGGAAGTGGTCAGCAATGCCGACAAGTTTTTGCCGACTCGCACAGCGAATCCGATTGTCGATTTCGCGGAGAAGATAAAGGCCTATACCGCTGTAGCGGCCAAGGAAGATGCCTTTGAGGCGGCCAAGTTCATTGCCAAGAACTCGGGCATGATTGAGGAGCTGTATGCTGACAAGAGCATCGAGGGCCTCTCCCGCTACGAGAACATTCAGGAACTCCTGAACGGGGTGAAGGCCTACACCGAGGACCCCGAGCGGGAGGATAAGTCGCTGGGTGCCTTCCTGCAGGATATTGCCCTCGTGACCGACGCCGACACCAAGGACGCGCAGAGCGAAGGCGAGCAGGTGACGCTTATGACCATTCACTCGGCCAAGGGCCTGGAGTTCCGCAATGTATACATCGTGGGCATGGAGGAAAACCTCTTCCCTTCCCAGATGATGATTACGTCGCGGGCTGATTTGGAGGAAGAGCGCCGCCTGTTTTACGTGGCCATCACGCGGGCCGAGAAGAAGCTCACGCTGAGCTACGCTACCTCGCGCTATCAGTGGGGCAACCTGCGCAGCTGCGAGAAAAGCCGCTTTCTCGACGAAATTGATCCGCAGTATGTTGATTTCAAGTTCTCTTCAGGTCCGGCTGGCAGCCCCATGGACTCGGCCTTTGGCCATGTACTAGAGCGCCGCAGCAACCTCATTCCAGCAGCGCCGCGCAAAACGGTAGCCACCAAGTACGTGGCACCTTCTGACTTTCAGCCTTCCGATACCAGCAACCTGCAAAACGGGCAGCGCGTGGAGCATCCGAAATTTGGTTTTGGGCAGGTGACGAAACTCGAAAACCAGAACGGCTCGGTAAAAGCCATTATTCAGTTTGAAGAAGTTGGGGAGAAGACGTTGCTGCTGAGCTTTGCCAAATTGCGCATCGTCTAAAGCCTAAACCTATCATTTCCTTCTGCGTTCAGAACAAGCGCTAGGCCACTCTCAGGTGGCCTAGCGCTTGTTTTCTTGCTTGGTAAGTAGGATAAAGGCTGAGCAAGTCTTAAAAATTATCCAATTTCACCTTTCCAACTCAGCCTTTGCCGACTGCTCCGCAAGAGAAAGAGGCCTAGGGCTGAGGTTTGGCGTATATTTGTCTGGCAGCATTCGTCTGTCTACTGCTTTCCTATGACTCTTCCTTCTCTTCATAAACACGAACTCCTCCAGCGTGAGTACGGCCAGAGCACGTTTCAGCTCGTCCAGCAGCTCCGTGATGTAGAGGACCGCGCCGAGCGCACGCGCCGGGCGCAGCAAATCGTGCAGCTTATCTTCCGGATTCAGCCCAGTCTCCGCGACCAGCCCGAAAGCCAGCAAAAGGTGTGGAATCACATCTTCGAAATGGCCGATGGCGAGCTGGATGTGGACAGCCCATTCCCGCTGGCCGCTCCTGCTAACCAAACTAAGCCGGCTCGGGTGGCCTACCCCAGCAAAGGCCCCAAACTGCGCGCTTATGGCCGGGCCGTGGAGCAACTCATAGCGCAGGCCATTACGCTCGAAGACCCTACGGAGCGCGAGCAGGCTACCATCGTGATTGGCCGCACAATGAAGTTCCTGTACCGTTCCCATAACAAGGAAAACGCCAAGGACGTCACGATTCTGAAGCACCTCAAGGAGCTTTCCGGTGGGCAGCTCACCCTTGACCCAGAACAGGTGGATGCGCAGAATTTGTTTGAGTTTCTCACCGTGCCGACCTCCCCAGCTGGCTCTGGCCGGCAGGCATCCTTCGTCGTGTCGCAGCCGCGCCAGGACCGGGATATACGGCGGGGCAGTTCCGGCGGCAACAATAACCGGCGCGACAAGCAGCAGCGCCGTGGCGGCAAAAAAGGCCGCCAGGAACCACAACAACCTCCTCAGTAATTTTCTTAAGAAACTAGCAGTCATAGGCTGGAATAAGCGTAGCCGCAAAAATTCCAGCTTCTGGCTTCTAGCTTCTAACTTCTCTCCTACATGGCCTCTTTTGAAGTAATCGGCGGTAAAGCGCTGAAAGGCGAAATCGTGCCCCAGGGCGCTAAGAACGAAGCTCTCCAGATTTTGTGCGCGGTGTTGCTCACCGATGAGCCCGTCACGATCAGCAACATTCCCGAAATCCGCGACGTCAATAAGCTCATTGAGTTGCTGCGCGACATGGGTGTAAAAGTTGGTAAGCTCTCGCCAGATACATACCGCTTCCAGGCTGATGCCGTAAACCTGGACTACCTCGACACTCCCGAGTTTGTGGCGCAAGGTCGCGCTTTGCGGGGTTCTGTTATGATTCTGGGGCCCATGCTGGCGCGCTTCGGCAAGTGTCAGTTGCCCAAGCCCGGCGGCGACAAAATCGGCCGGCGGCCCCTTGACACGCACTTTGTAGGCCTGGAAAAACTGGGTGGTAAGCTCACCCTGGAAGGCAAAGACTTCTACCGCATCAGCACCGAAGGGCGCCTGCACGGCGCCTATATGCTCCTTGACGAAGCCTCCGTTACGGGCACCGCAAACATTGTGATGGGCGCGGTTCTGGCCGAAGGCATCACCACCATTTACAATGCCGCCTGCGAGCCTTATCTGCAGCAGCTTTGCAAAATGCTGGTGCGCATGGGTGCGAAAATCAATGGCATCGGTTCCAACCTGCTCACTATTGAAGGTGTGGAGCGCCTGGGTGGCACGGAGCACCGCATGCTGCCCGACATGATCGAAATCGGCTCCTTTATTGGCCTAGCCGCCATGACGGGTTCGGAAATTACCATCAAGGATTGCCAGATTCAGGAGCTGGGCCTGATTCCGGACACGTTCCGCAAGCTTGGCATTCAGCTGGAATTCCGCGGCGACGATATCTTCGTGCCCGCTCAGGAGCACTACGAAATTGCCACGTACCTCGACGGCAGCATCCTGACCATTTCCGACCATACCTGGCCTGGCCTCACGCCTGACCTGCTGAGCGTACTGCTGGTAGTAGCCACGCAAGCCAAAGGCACAGTGCTCATTCACCAGAAGATGTTTGAGTCGCGTCTGTTCTTCGTGGATAAGCTCATCGATATGGGGGCCCAAATCATTCTCTGCGACCCGCACCGCGCCACCGTTATTGGCCTCGACCAGCGCAACCAGCTGCACGGCATTACCATGACCTCGCCGGATATTCGGGCAGGTGTGGCCCTGCTTATCGCGGCACTTTCAGCCGATGGCCGCAGCGTAATTGAGAACGTGGAGCAGATTGACCGCGGTTATCAGTACATCGATAAGCGTCTGACGGCGCTGGGTGCTCAGATCCGACGCCTCTAAACCTGGCCTAGACCTACTAAAAAGCCCGACTTCCTCCGAAGTCGGGCTTTTTTGTCTCTATACTAGTTATCCTATATGTCCCGTTCATATTCCAGATAGCATTAGCGGGGCCGATCCACTCTCTACTTTATACGCCCATGAAAAGCACCATCTTATTCCTCTGTATCAGTGGTTTGCTCACGCTAGGCTCATGCGAGAAGCAACAAGAGCCCAATGCAGCATCGGATAAACAACTAAAGGTTAACGAGTTGATGGAAGCTCCGTCGATGGACGCAGCGGCGCTTGCGGCCCCTGCTGCTCCTACACCTCCTGAGGCACCTCAGCCTGGCTTACCCACTGATGGAACTCTTCCGACGGCCGCTCCTGCTTCAACCCGGAAGATCATCTATCATGCCGATGTTCGGGTGAAAGTGGCCGACCTGATCCGCGCCAACTCCCGCATGGACAGCCTGACGAAAGCATATGGGGCTTACATCTCGGACGCCTCGGAGGAGCGGGAGGAAGGCAAGTGGGAGCATCAAATGAAAATCAGGGTTGCGCCAGGGCGGTTTCAGTCCCTACTCCATAGCCTCAATGGGCTGGGCGCGCTAGAGTCTAAAACCCTTAGCACCGATGATGTAACGTCCGTACATGCCGATGTATCGGCACGGCTGCTTACCAAGCGAGCCGTTGAGCATCGCTACGTGGCGCTCCTAACCAAGGCCAAGAAGATTGAGGACATTCTGGCCATCGAGGAAAAGATTGGAGAAGTGCGTGAGGAAATCGAATCGACCGAAAGCCGGCTCAAAACCCTCAACGACCAAGTCACCTATTCTACCATCACGCTAACCTATTATCAGGTGCTGGCTCTGAATACGCCCGATGCCCCTATTCTCTCCTTCAGCAGCCGGTTTGCACAGGCGTTCTTTAATGGCTGGGAGCTCCTTACGGGCCTCGTGCTGGCGCTTGTAACCGCGTGGCCCCTGCTGGTTCTTGGTACTGCTGCTGTAGTACTTATACGGGCCTGGCGCCATCGGCGCAGAGCCTCGTTACAAGAAGAGGCCTAGCCTCAACAAAAAGCCCCAGCTGCCATGGCAGCTGGGGCTTTTTGCTATAGGTCAGTGTGGCGTTAATCCACAATCATATCGACTACCGATGTTACTAGCGAAAGAACTACGCTGAAAATCAGGGCTGATATAAAGCCGTCAATTTCAAAGCCGGTGAGCAAGTAGCTGGCCAGCATCACGATAAGAGCGTTGATGACAAACAGAAACAGGCCTAGCGTGAGAATGGTGATGGGGAGGCCGATAATTTTTAGAATCGGCTTCACTACCGCATTCAAAATGGCCAGCACAACTACCAGGATAATGGCATCGCCAAAACCGCCAATATGTGAGCCGGGGAGAAACTTGGCCAGCACATACGTAATGATGGCCGAGAGCAGGAACTTGAGAATAAATCCCATGAGTAGTGTAGGGTTGGAGTGAGGAGAGAGATGCTAGGCCACTCTAGGCCTAGCACCCGATACGCAAAAACGCTCCTGACGTTGGGCCTCCCCTATTTCTCTACCGCTTTAGCCTTCAGCCGGCCTTGCGAAACGCCCATCCAGTTGGCCATATGATACAGCAGGCGGGCACCTACGATGGCGTTCCATTCGGTATCACCGGGTGCTACCTCGTTCAGGTCGCAGCCGATGATGGTACGGCCCGAATGTACTACCATACGCAGCAGGTACAGTGCCTGCTCAAACTCTAGGCCACCTGGTACAGGGGTGCCGGTGCCGGGGCACAGCTTGGGGTCGAGGCCGTCAATATCAAAGCTGAGGTACACTTTTTGGGGCAGCTGGGCAATGATCTTTTTGCACTCCTTCTTCCATGATTTGCCACCAAGCATTTCAGCCTGCAGAAAGCGGTCGGCAAACAGGGCTACGCGGCCATTGCTTTGCTCGATGTACTCAGCTTCCTGCTGGCAGTAGTCGCGGATACCTACTTGCACCAGCTTCTTCACCTGCGGCAGCTTCAGGGCATTGTACATGATGGACGCGTGCGAAAACTCAAAGCCTTCGTAGGCCGGGCGCAAGTCACAGTGCGCATCAATCTGCAGAATGCCGAATTCCTCGTGACGCTCAGCCAGCGCGTGCATGTAGCCCAGGGGCGTGCTATGGTCGCCGCCCAGTACTACTACCCCTTTACCGGCATCCAGCAACGCGCCGGTTTTAGCCTTGAGCCATTCCAGCAGGGCCTGACCCTGTAGGCCTATCCGAGCGGGCACAGGTGAGAATTTCTTGTGCCCTTCCTCGGGCTCACCATCTTCCAACCACCCAATATACTCTTCCGCAATGGGGCGCAGCTCCAGGCTCTGGGCTGCAATCTGCTCATCGGGCTCTTCCATGGCCAGGCCCATACGCCACGCATCGGGCAGGTCTGGGTCGTAGAGGTCAACCTGCAACGAGGCCTCCCGGATGGCGGCAGGTCCTTCAGCCGTTCCGGCACGGTACGACACGGTAACTTCCCATGGAACGGGCACTACTACTACTTGGGCCTCTTCGGGCGTGAACGGTAACCCGAACAAGCCGCCAGCAGTGTCGCCGAGGGCGTTGGGGTCGAAATGAGCAAGTTTCTGCTCTAATGAGGATGTTGTTGAGCCAGCCATGTGAGAGGAGAGGTTGAAAGGAAAATCAGGAAAACACCAAGGCCCCCGCTTAGCTACGACACAGCTTCAGTAGCTCTGTCCCAGCCCCGGAGGCCACGGCGACGCGAACAGGCCGAGAGGCCTGCAAAAGGACTAATCGGCCTGCTGGCCACCCATAAAATCATAGGTGCGGATAATGTCGAGAATCTTCTCAAACGTATCCCGATCGAAGAAAATCATGAGCGGCAACTCCACCGAGTTTGCCTTATCCGAGAACTGCGTGATAACCGAGAAAATCAGCGGCTGCACCATCGGGCGGTCCGACATCAGAATTTGCAGGGCCTTCGTCATGTCCCCTTTCGGATGCACAGGCGGAGCACCGTATATACTGGCTTTCAATATATTAGCCAACTGCGTCACCAGCGCACCGGTAATAATATTGCTGATTTCCAGCAGCAGGGACTCCTGCATATCATCAATATGAACGGAATCGGAAGTCGTCATCCGCAAACACACGCGCGAAAGGCGCTGCACATGCTGGCCGGAAAAGAACATGAGCGTTGTGCCATTGAAATCTCCCCGGATATCTGACTGAATGATAACATGCTGCTGCTGCAGCTCGCTAACTTTCTCCAGAATTGTGCTCCCCGATACGATATTGAGGTTAGGAACTTCGAGGAGCACCTTTTCCTGGGCAATAACCGCGAACGAATCGGCGGCGCGAGCCAGCCCGATGTTCAGGATTTCGCGGATAATGTCCCGCTCCAGTTCCGTCATGTGCAAATCCATAGGAGTCATTCAGTTGGTGAGGCTACTGGCCTAGGCCAGTAGTTGGAGGTCTTCGTGTCGTTGGTTAAGGTCGTCGGGCTAAAAACAGACGGGTAAGGGCCGGTACATCAAGTACCAAACACACTTGCCCACTGCCTAGTAGCGTAACGCCACCAAACAAATCAATGGTATCCAGCGGCTTGCTCATGGGCTTAATCACGATGTCCTGCTGACGCAGGAACCGATCAACGATAAGGCCCAGCTTACGGTTGCTGTAATTCACGATAATAATATCCTGGCGGCCGTGTAAGTCTGCTTTGTTAGCAGCCGGCAGCGGCCCGTCGCCGTTGTGCAATAAGCGGCGCAAGGGCACCACGGGCACATTTTCTTCTTGTACGCGCGCCAGCAACATACCGCCCACTACGTGGAAATCGTCTGGCTGCAACGAAACCACCGAATCGGTGTGCATGAGCGGAATGGCATAGTTGCGGTCTTCCAGTACAAATAGCAAAGCACCCTTTACGGCGATGGACGTCGGCAGCACCAAGGTAAAGGTTGTGCCCTGGCCTAGCACCGAGTCAACCCGAAGCTGCCCGCCGAGCGAGTCAATAGCCAGTTTCACGACATCAAGACCGACGCCCCTTCCCGAAATTTCGGTTACTTCCTTGGCCATCGAAAAGCCGGGCTCAAAGAGAAACGCCTGCACGGCCTCATCTGAGAGAGTAGCTGCCACATCGGCCCCTACCAGGCCGCGCTCAATGGCCTTGCGGCGCACACTATTTACATTGATTCCGCGGCCGTCATCAATTACCTGAATCAACACATCATCCCGCTCTGCCTGCGCAGAGAGGGTCAGATGCCCTTGGGCAGGCTTGCCGGAAGCTTCACGCTCGGCTGGTGTTTCCAAGCCATGGCCAATGGCGTTCCGGACCAAGTGCAGCAAAGCATCCGTGATGATCTGCAGAATGTTACGGTCAATCTGGATATCCTCCCCGACTACGGTCAGCTCCACATCCTTCTGTTCCGCGGCAGACACATCGCGCACCACCCGTGGAAACTTGTTGAAGAGAGATCCAACGCCTACCAGGCGAGCATCCATGACGCTGTACTGCAGATCGTCGGCGATACGTGAGAAGTGCGCCGCCGCCGCTATAAGAGCCGGATTCCCAATTTCCTGACTAAGCGTCAGGACCCGGTCGCGGTCAATTATCAGCTCTCCTACCAGGTTAAGCAAGTGGTCGAGCTTTTTGATCTGGATATATACCAGATCCGAAAGCTCCAGCTTGCGGCCGGCTTCTTCATCGTCTTCTACCGCTTCCTCCAGCACAGGCTCTTCACCCTTCACTAAGCGGTCGAGGTTGTCGAGCAGGCGAACCACATCCGGCAGTTCCTGGTCGGCACCAACGGCCCGCACCATTTCTCCGATGGTATCAATTCCTTTGAACAGAACCGGCACTACGGTCCCAGTGAAGGTCATTTCCTTGCTGCGAATGAGCCCGAAAATGGTTTCCATGTGGTGCGCAACCTCCCCGATGGGAATAAAGCCCATAGCCCGGGCATTCGATTTGAGGTTGTGCATGAGCCGGAAGAGCTCATTCAGGGCGGGCTCATCCGTTGGATTGCGCTCCAGCTCACTGATATGGCGGCTCATGGCGTCGTAATACTCGAGCGCCTCCGACATGAATATTTCCCGGTATTCCTGCTCCCTCGACTTCATGAGTGCAAAGTTTGAGGAGTAGCAGAAAACAGGCCTAGATGCCTAAGTGGCCTAGAGGCTACATGTCGTACCAAAAACCCAGCTACATCGTGCAGCGGCAATACTGCATTGGCCAGCCCCGCTTCAATAACCGATTTGGGCATGCTAAACACAGCAGAAGAAGCTTCATCCTGAGCTATTACCACCCCACCCTGCTCCCGAATATGACGGGCCCCACTGGTGCCATCATGGCCTAGGCCAGTCAGGACTATGCCCACCACATTGCGCCCAACCGTTCGGGCCACTGATTGCATGAGAATATCCACGGAGGGTACATCCAGGCTGGTTTCGCTCACAAAATCAGTTTGCCAACCCAGCCAGGGATACATTGCGCCTACTTTGATGATGCTATTTGTGCCACCAGGTGCCACCAGCACTTTTCCTGCTTCCAGCGCGCTGCCTTTAGTAGCTGCCGCAACCGGAAGTGCCGAAACGCGGCGCAGGCGTTCTACCAGCGTATCGGTGAAGGATGCTGGTAAATGCACAGCAACTACAACGGCCCAAGGAAAGTCAACCGGTAACAACCGAAGCACATGTTCTACGGCCGGTGCACCTCCAGTGGAGCCCCCAATAACTACTACCCCACGCGGTGGCAACGGAGCAGCTACAGGGCGCATTCCATCAGTTAAGGGAAGTGCGGCAGTAGGCTTCGGGCGAGCAGCATTTACTTTACGCTTCACCTGGCGGCGCCATTCCATCAACTCGGGTCCATTCTGCGCAGGTGCTGGCTTTATGTAATCATAAACGCCAAAACGGGCTACCTCTCGCAGCATCCCAGGCAAAGGCTGCTGGGTAGTATATAATAATACCGGCCCGTTGTATTGTCTGCGCAGGACTTCAAGCCCCAACAGCTGACTTTCTCCCACTACCACTACTCCTGGTTGCAATAGCCGCGCCTGCCGAGACAGTTCGTCAGAGCCCATAGCGTTGCCTACTACCCGCAAAGCAGGATCGGTATGCAACAGCCGGGTTAGCTCTGCCGCCACAAATGTGGGCAGGTTACCAAGCAATAAGGTAAAAGGAGAAAGAAGATTAAGCACGGAATAGCTACGCGAAGGAACAAGTTGGCTAACAGAAAAATCTGGAAGCCAGGCACTCAAATCAACTTAGGACTGCGCCGCTTCTGAGTCCTGTAGGGCAATGCCCACAATTTCAAGCACCTTTTCCTCTGAGAACGGCTTCACGATGTAAGCCGTGGCACCGCTTTCCAGGGCTTCATTCACAATTACCTCCTGGCCAACTGCTGAGCACATCACCACCTTCACTTCCGGCTGCACCTGCTTGATCCCTTTCAGTACATCTAGGCCAGTATTATCTGGCAGAATAACGTCCAGCGTAATCAGATCGGGCCGGGTTTCTGCAGCCAGATCCAGTGCCTGCTGTCCATTTGCCGCCTCTCCTACTACCTCATAGCCGGCGTCGGTAAGCATATTTTTAAGCATCGTGCGCATGTAAAAGGAGTCATCGACGATGAGGATGCGGTTTTTCATAAAAAGGAAGTAGGTCTGAAGAAAGAGAAGGAAGCTGAACAGTGCGTTAAACTCAGGCTTTTGTACGCGCAGCCGCAGCGGAAGATTCCCCTTTGGGCTGTAACTGCATTATTTCGCTTGGGGTAAGCAGCTTCAGCATATCCAATACCACAATGATGCGGCCATTGGTTTTGGCGATACCTTCAATGTATTTATCATGGATATTGATATCCTGGATAAATTCCGGCGCCTTCTCAATGATGGAAATCGGGATGGAAAGTGGCTGAGGGACTTCCCGTACCATTATTCCAATAGTGTAATCCTTGGCCTCAATGGCCAGGGTATACGTTACGTTTGGCAGTTCTTCACCAACCGGACGAAGCTGAAACCGCTCCTCCAAATCGATGATAGTCACAATATCGCCCCGCAGGTTGGCAATGCCTTTTACGAAGGAGGGTGTCTTCGGCATTCGGGCAATTTCCGGGGTGATGGTCACCTCCTTCACTTGCTCAATCCGAATCCCATACTCTTCCTCGCCCAATCGAAAGACGATAAGTTGAATAAGGGCTTCTTGCTTGGCGTTTTTATCGGCGTCAGCCATACCTAAAACGGGAGAGCGAAGCACCAGACCGCTTTCTTAGAGAAGCAGGTCTGGTATTTCGTCGATACAAATTGAAGTGTGGTTACTTGGCTTTGCTTGCCTTCCGAGGCTTTTCAGCTGTAGCTACTTCCTTGGCAGCTACAACTGGCGCTGTACGGCGGGAAGACTTGCGGGTAGAAGCATTCTCTTTTTCAGGAGTAACAGGGTCCGTTGGCTTCACAGCCGTATTCAGCGCTCTTACACGCCTAGAAGCTGCTTTTGCTGGCCTAGAAGCTTGATCTGCGGCCGCTGGAGCAACTCGCCGAGTCCGCGTAGCAGGTGCTGCCGGAGCGGGAGCCGGGGCAGCTACCGCATTGCGGCGCGTCTGACGACGACGGATGGGCTCTGGCTCCGGCTCGGGTTCTGGCTCCAGATCTTCCATCAACTGGAAGGCCGATAGACCTAGTTGCAGGTCATCTGCAATATCCGTCAGGTTCTGGCTGCTGGTAGTCAGTTCCTGCATAGAAGTGGAGAGCTGCTTGGCTGTGCTGGCCACCTGCTGGGTGCCCGATGCCGTTTGCTCGGCAATAGCTACCACTTCCTCTACATACTTTACTACGTCGCCAATGGAGGTTTTCTGAATCTCCGTTGCCGTCAGAATGTCGCGTGAAGTACGCAGGGTTTCGCCGCTGCTGGTCGCAATGTTCTTAAAGGCCGAGCTGGCCTCGAACGTGGCGTTTTTGCCTTTCAATACCCGGCCTTCCATGGTCGAAATTGCAGTTGCAGCAGAGGTAGTATCCTTTCGAACGTCCTCTACTAGCGTAGCAATTTCGTTGGCCGATTTGCGTGAGCCTTCGGCCAGTTTCCGGATTTCTTCGGCTACTACCGCGAAACCACGACCAGCTTCACCGGCTCGGGCTGCTTCGATGGCGGCGTTCAGAGCCAGCAGGTTGGTCTGGGCCGCAATGTCGGTGATAACGCCCAGCGACTTGCTGATTTCTCCCGACCGTGTGCTTAGTACTTCAATGGTTTTAGAGGTTTGGGCAGCTGCACTGCTGATTTCCTCCATGTTTTTTACCACTTCAGCTACCGTTTTCAGACCGAGCTGCGAGGTTTGCTCACCAAGAATAGCTGCCTTAATACCAACGTCGGCCTTACCAGCCGTTTCTTTGGTGGCCTGCATAATCTCTTCGATCAGCTTGAATGCCTGGTCAGTTTTGAGTGCTTGGTTCTGTGCACCTTCTGCCATTTGCTGCATGGCCAAGGCAACGTCCACGGTTACGCGGCTCATCTCCTGACCTTTTAGCACCATCTCCTCCGACGACTCGCCCACAATCTGCGACGACTCGTTGATTTCGCCGAGCAGCTCGTTGAGGTTGTCTACGGCAAGGTTTAGAGCATTCGACATAGCGAGAATATCACCAGTCGTCTGAATTTCTACTTGCTGCGTCAGGTCACCTTCCGAAATGGCGCGTACCACGCGGCTCACTTCCAGTACTGGCGAGGCAATCGACTCGATCAGAGCGTTAAGGGTGTCTACCAGTTCTTTCCAGGAGCCGCTCACATCACTTACCGAGGCGCGCTCCGTCAGTTTGCCTTCCACGCCAGCAACTTTCGCCACACGGCTAACTTCTACCGCCAGTCGGTTCAGGTCATCCACCATTCGGTTGATGGTTTCGGCCAGGTCCGCTACTTCGCCTTTGGCGTCCAGCGTCAGCTTCTGGGTCAAGTCACCTTGCGATACGGCCGTTACTACTTTCACTAGGCCACGTACCTGCGTGGTAAGGTTGGCCGCCATCGTATTTACGTTGTCGGTCAGGTCCTTCCAAACGCCCGATACGTTAGGCACATTGGCTTGGCCACCCAAGCGGCCTTCCGTACCTACTTCCTGCGCCACGCGGGTTACCTCGCCAGCGAAGATGTTCAGGGAGTCCACCATCCGGTTAATGTTGTCCTTCAGGTCGAGCAACTCGCCTTTAACATCAACTGATACTTTCTGGCTTAGGTCGCCGCGGGCTACGGCGGTAGTTACGTTAGCAATGTCTCGTACCTGAGAGGTAAGTGAGGCTGCCATCGTGTTTACGTTATCCGTCAGGTCTTTCCAGGTACCGCGTACGTTTGGTACTACGGCCTGACCACCGAGGCGGCCTTCCGTACCTACTTCGCGTGCCACGCGGGTTACTTCGTCGCCGAACGTGTTCAGCGAGTCCACCATCTGGTTGAGGTTTTCCTTCAGCTGCAACAGCTCGCCGCGCACGTTTACCGTCACCTTCTGGCTCAAGTCGCCACGAGCTACGGCGGTTGCTACGTTGGCAATGTCTCGCACCTGAGAGGTCAGGTTCGAGGCCATCGTGTTTACGTTATCGGTAAGGTCCTTCCAGGTACCCGATACACTCGGCACATTGGCCTGACCACCCAGAATACCTTCCGTACCTACCTCGCGCGCCACACGGGTTACCTCGCCGGCAAAAATATTGAGCGAGTCCACCATCTGATTCAGGATGTTCTTCAGGTCGAGAATCTCGCCTTTTACATCCACTGTCATCTTCTGGGTCAGGTCACCCTTTGCTACGGCGGTAGCTACGTTGGCAATATCCCGCACCTGAAGCGTCAGGTTCGAGGCCATCGTGTTTACGTTGTCCGTCAGTTCCTTCCAGGTACCACCTACGCGGGGCACGTTGGCTTGGCCGCCTAGCTTACCCTCGGTACCTACTTCGCGGGCCACGCGGGTTACTTCATCACCGAAGATGTTCAGCGAGTCCACCATCTGATTGAGGATGTTCTTCAGCTCCAGGATTTCTCCTTTCACATCAACGGCCATTTTCTGGCTCAGGTCACCGCGGGCTACGGCGGTTGCTACGTTGGCAATATCTCGTACCTGAAGCGTCAGGTTCGAGGCCATGTAGTTTACGTTGTCCGTCAGTTCTTTCCACACGCCGGCCACATTCGGTACGGAGGCTTGGCCACCCAGCTTTCCATCGGTGCCTACCTCAAGTGCCACGCGGGTTACTTCGCCGGCGAACAGGTTCAGCGAGTCCACCATTTGGTTGAGGTTCTGCTTCAATTGTAGCAGCTCGCCCTTTACATCTACCGTAATCTTCTGGCTTAGGTCACCTTTTGCTACGGCAGTAGCCACGTTGGCAATATCTCGCACCTGCAAAGTCAGGTTCGAGGCCATGTAGTTTACGTTGTCCGTCAGTTCTTTCCACACGCCGGCCACATTCGGCACGACTGCCTGGCCGCCAAGGCGGCCTTCGGTGCCTACCTCTTGGGCCACGCGGGTTACTTCGCCGGCGAACAGGTTCAGCGAGTCCACCATTTGGTTCAGGTTCTGCTTGAGTTGCAGCAGCTCGCCCTTTACATCAACCGTGATTTTTTGAGTCAGGTCACCCTTTGCTACGGCGGTAGCTACGTTTGCAATGTCTCGTACCTGAAGCGTCAGGTTCGAGGCCATCGTGTTTACGTTGTCCGTTAGCTGCTTCCATACGCCGCCAACGTTTGGTACAGAGGCCTGGCCACCCAGCTTACCTTCCGTACCTACTTCCTGCGCTACGCGGGTTACCTCACCAGCAAACAGGTTCAGCGAGTCCACCATTTGGTTGAGGTTCTGCTTCAACTGCAGCAGCTCGCCTTTTACATCTACCGTAATCTTCTGGGTCAGGTCACCCTTTGCTACAGCGGTAGCTACGTTGGCAATGTCTCGTACCTGAGAGGTCAGGTTGGAGGCCATGTAGTTTACGTTGTCAGTCAGCTCTTTCCAGATACCGCCTACGTTCGGTACGGAAGCTTGTCCACCTAGCTTACCCTCGGTACCTACTTCCTGGGCCACGCGCGTTACTTCGCCGGCAAACAGGTTGAGGTTGTCAATGGTCTTGTTGATGGTTTCGGCCATCACCTTGAAGTCACCTGACACCGGAATCTGGAAGGTTTCATCCAGGTTTCCTTTGCTGATGTTCTTCAACACCTTGCCTACTTCCAATACAGGAACGGCAATGCTATCCACCAGGCCGTTGATGTTGTTGATCATGTCGCGCCAGAAACCGGCGGCATTATCAGCCGAGGCACGAGCCTTGAGGTTACCCTCAACCCCAGCTACCTTCGATATGCGCGACACCTCTCCTCCTACGCCACCAATCATCTCCACCATGGAGTTGTAGGCCTCTGCTATTTCCGCAAAAATGTCGTCGTTCTGCTTGGTGAGTCGCACCGATACGTCGCCTTTTTTAAAGGCATCGAGGGCGTAGAGCACGCGGTTAAGCTGCTCATTCACATAGTCAGAATCAGCCGAGGACGTTATCTGCGGGCTACTCCCCCGCTTCCGCGTAGAGTTATCCGAGGGCCGAGTGGCAGGCATAGAACCGTTAGTGGACGTAGAGGCGACTGAGTCTAGCGTCTCCGGCATATCGGTTTCCGGAAGATTGTTCTTGGGCATCTTAGCTGAAGCCATAAACGAAGGAGTGGTGGCGAAACCTCTGAGATGAGGCGGTGCACGAACGGAACTACAGGTGGACGAGTTCCAAGACTTACAAAGGTAACAAATACCGTGTTGCAGCGAGCTTTGCCGCAAAAAAGTTGGCTAAAAATATTAACTGCCGCATTCTTAGCTAATTGCCTTCGCAAAGTGGTTGAACCAACTTCCCCCAGTTGCTCCTTATAGTATACCCGCCTACGCATTATTAGCGGACTGCGTGGTTGCGCCGGATTATTCCAGCATCTTTGCGGCAAAATTCAACTTTACGTTGGGCTCGCCGTTTTTACATGAGTACCCACCCAGCGTTAGAAGCATCTGCCTCCTTGTATGGTCAAAAATCTAGTTATAGTAGAGTCTCCGGCAAAGGCCAAAACGATTGAAGGTTATCTGGGCAAAGACTTTATTGTCAAGTCCAGCTTCGGTCACGTGCGGGACTTACCCAAGGATAATAATGCCATCGACATAGCGAATGGCTTTAAGCCTACCTATGTGGTTTCGGCAGACAAGCGGGAGATTATCAGCCAACTGAAAAAGCTGGCTAAGGAAGCCGAGACGGTATGGTTGGCCAGTGACGATGACCGCGAAGGCGAAGCTATTTCGTGGCATCTGTCGGAAACGCTGAACCTCAGCAGCGACAAGACGCGGCGAATTGTGTTCCGGGAAATCACCAAGAATGCTATTCTGCACGCTATTGATACCCCCCGGGAGATTAACCTGGACTTAGTGAATGCCCAGCAGGCCCGCCGGGTACTGGACCGACTGGTAGGCTTCGAGCTGTCGCCGGTGCTATGGAAAAAGGTAAAAGCGGGGCTTTCGGCTGGCCGGGTACAATCAGTAGCGGTGCGGCTGGTAGTGGAGCGTGAGCGGGAAATCAACCAGTTCAAAACTTCCTCTGCGTACCGCGTGGTAGCCAAGTTTGATGCTGGCCGTGGTGCGGTGCTGGAAGCCGAGCTGCCGACCCGCTTTAAGGTGCTGGAAGAAGCAGAAGCTTTCCTGGCCCGTTGCGTAGGCGCTTCCTATTCTATTGAGAACTTAGAGAAGAAACCCGGCAAACGCAGCCCAGCGCCGCCGTTTACTACTTCTACTCTGCAGCAGGAAGCCTCGCGCAAGCTGGGTTTCTCGGTGGCGCAGACCATGAGCGTAGCCCAGAAGCTTTATGAGGCGGGTAAAATCAGTTACATGCGGACGGACTCGGTAAACCTCTCGCAGGATGCCCTGGCCGCCGCTAAAGAAGAAATCAGCCGGGCCTACGGGCCGGAATTCGCGCAAACCCGCCAGTTTAAAACCAAGTCGGCCTCGGCCCAGGAGGCCCACGAAGCCATCAGGCCTACTGACTTTGCCTTGGTGAAAGCCGGGTCTGACTCGCAGGAGCAGCGCCTCTACGACCTTATCCGGAAGCGGGCAATGGCCTCGCAGATGGCCGATGCCGTGATTGAGCGGACGGTGGCATCTATCAGCATCAGCACCCAGCCGGGCACGATGCTCACGGCTACGGGCGAGGTAATCACTTTCGAAGGTTTCCTGAAAGCTTACGCCGAATCTAAGGATGAGGAAGTGCAGGACGAAGCTCCTACCGAATCGACTTTCTCGCGCGGGTTGCCCCCACTGTCCGTAGGCCAGTCGTTGCCGCTGCAACAGTTGCGGGCTACGGAGCGGTTTGCGGCGCCGGCTGCGCGATACACAGAAGCTTCTCTGGTAAAGAAGATGGAGGAAATGGGCATTGGGCGTCCGTCTACATATGCTCCTACCATCAGCACCATCCAGAAGCGTGGCTACGTGGAGAAAGATTCCCGCGAAGGCAAGGAGCGCAAGTTCCATGTGCTAACGCTGGACGGCGACACGGTGAAAACCGAAGTAAAAACCGAAACCTTCGGCGCCGACAAAGCCAAGCTATTCCCGACGGATACGGCCATGGTTGTCAACGACTTCCTGGTAGAGCACTTCCCTGTGATTGTGGACTATCAGTTCACAGCGAAGGTAGAGGACGAGTTTGACCAGATTGCCAACGGCCGCGAAGTGTGGACCGACATGTTATCCGGTTTCTATGGCAAGTTCCACGAAACAGTGGAGCGTGGCCAGGATATTGAGCGCAGCACCCTGGGCAGCACCCGCGAGATAGGCTTACACCCCGAAACCGGGCAGAAGCTAACGGCGCGCCTAGGCCGCTTTGGGCCGTATGTGCAGATAGAGCCGAAGGAAGGTGCCCCGGAAGGCGAAAAGGCTGTGTACGCCAGCTTGCGCAAAGGGCAGTTCATTGAGAATATCACGCTGGAAGAAGCGCTGGAACTCTTCAAGCTGCCACGTATTGTAGGCCAATTTGAGGACAAGGACATGACGGCTGCCCTAGGCCGCTTCGGACCTTACATCCGTCACGACAGCAAGTTCTACTCCCTCACCAAGGAGCAGGACCCGCACACCATCACGGCTCAGGAAGGAGTAGATTTGATTGAGGCTAAGCGCAAATCGGATGCAGAGCGCCTCATCAAAGACTTCCCGACCAACCCGGATGTGCAGGTACTCAATGGCCGTTTCGGCCCTTACATTGTGGTAGGCAAGAAAAACGTGAAGATTCCGAAAGGCGAAGAGCCTGCTGAACTTACGCTGGAACGCTGCCTGGAGCTAGCAGATGCTACCCCAGATAAGCCTGCTAAAGGAGGCCGTTTCGCGAAGAAAGCACCTGCCGCTACAGCCGCTGATACGGCGGATAAGCCCGCCAAAAAAACGGCGGCTAAAAAGCCAGCCGCCAAGAAACCGGCCGCCAAGAAAGCTACGGGCACTACCGCTAAAAAAGCGGCTACGAAAGCGAAGTAGGTTTCCAAATACTACTATTTAACAGCTAGAAAGGCTCTGACCAGTGCGGTTGGAGCCTTTCTAGCTGTTAAGATATCTTGAAATCCATATCTTTATTCAGCTCTATTGCCCTACCCAATTCTTTATGAACTCGGCGTATACTCTATTAAGCATCATGAGCCTTTGCTTTGGCTTAAGTGGTGCTATTACAACCCCTGCCTTACCTGCTGCCCAGCAACTCCCGACCTCAGCCGTAGGCCAGTACCAGTGGCTCCAGAAAGGCCAATACAACCCTAAACAGAGCCTTGCCGCCCGCTTTCCAGCTCCGACGGGCTATGAGCGGGTAGCGGTAACCTCGGGTAGCTTTGGGCAGTGGCTGCGGTATTTGCCTTTGCTGCCGACCGGCTCATCGGTGCACCTGCACAATGGCGAGTTGAAGGACCGCCAGGATGTACACGCGGCCGTATTGAACCTGAATACCGGCTCCCGCGACCTGCAGCAGTGCGCTGATGCCGTGATTCGGTTGCGGGCAGAATATCTATTTAGCCAAGACCCTACACAGGTGCATTTCCATTTGACCAGTGGGCACGATATCCGCTTTCAGGATTGGTATAGCGGCCGCACTTTCCGAGTGGCCGGCGAGCAGGTCCTTCCTGCTTCAAAACCCGCAGAATTGCCCACTCACGCGGTTTTTCGGCGGTATATGGACCAGATTTTCACGTACGCGGGCACATTGTCGTTGAGCAGGGAACTGGTGTCGGTTCCGCTGGCACAGGTGCAGCCCGGCGACGTGCTCATTCGGGGTGGCTCGCCGGGGCATGCCGTGTTGGTGCTGGATGTGGCCCTGCAGCCCAGTATAGGCCGCCGGGTTGCCTTGCTGGCGCAGAGCTATATGCCGGCCCAGCAAATGCACGTCCTGAAGCCCGACTCATTCCAATCTTACGGAGCCTGGTTTGCGCTCGACGCCAGTCAGGAACAGGTATTTACACCTGAGTGGACGTTCAGCCAGAATGAGCTAAAGCGCTTCGAGTAACTGCAGTCTGTAGGCCATTGCTGGCAGGGAATGGCTGTTCAGGAAACGTAAAAACCACTTTACCGGGCAACAGGAACTGCCTTACTATCGTCTCTACTGCATTCAATTAACCCCGATACTATGAGAGAAAAACTGGTAGTACTGACCGGCGCGGGCATTAGTGCAGAGAGTGGCCTAGCCACCTTCCGGGGCTCCGATGGGCTTTGGGAAGGGCACCGCGTGGAAGATGTAGCCTCACCAGAAGGCTGGGCCCGTAATCCGGAGCTAGTGCTTGATTTCTATAACCAGCGGCGCCAAGCAGCCCGGCTGGCGCAACCCAATGCGGGCCATCTGGCCCTGGTGGCGTTGGAACAGGCCTACGATGTAGTTATCGTGACCCAAAATGTAGACGACCTACATGAGCGGGCCGGTAGCTCCCACGTGATTCATCTGCATGGTAAGCTGATGGAATCGCGCAGCACCCGCCATGAGGAGCTGGTGTACCCGATGACTTCCGATGTAATTCAGCTTGGTGATGTCTGTGAAAAAGGCCATCAGTTGCGGCCTAATATTGTATGGTTTGGGGAGCAGGTGCCGCTTATGGAGCAGGCCATGCAGGAAGCTGCCACCGCCGATGTATTTCTGGTGGTCGGGACTTCGCTGCAGGTATACCCCGCTGCCAGCTTGCTACACTATACCCGCCCCGATTGCCCGATATATATAATCGACCCCAATCAGCCGCCGGTTTCGGCAGGGCCAAACGTGCATTTTGTACGGGAGCCCGCCACTACCGGCGTTCCGCGTGTGGCGCAGGAATTACTATCAGGCAACTAAAACTAGCATTGGCCCTATGGCTTCTATTTTCGGGCACACACTGTTGGGTGCCACTCTAGGGAAACTGCTGCTTCCCGACAAACGCTATTGGCAGTGGTGGCTGGCGGCCGCAGCCTGTGCATTTCTGCCCGATATTGACGTAATCGGTTTTAAGTTTCAGGTGGCCTACGGCAGTTTGTGGGGCCACCGCGGCCTTACGCATTCCTTGCTGGCGGCCGCGGCGCTAGCGTCGGCTCTTACTGGCCTACAGCAGCTTCGGGCCAATCCTGGGAGGGCAGTTCCGAGTGGGCGACTATGGCTCCTGTTGTTTCTGGCTACTGCCTCGCATGGCTTGCTCGATGGCATGACAACAGGTGGACTGGGAGTTGCTTTCTTCAGCCCATTTGATGCGGAGCGCTATTTCCTGAGCCTGCGGCCCATTGCGGTATCCCCTATTGAAGTGAAGAAGTTTGTAGGCGAATGGGCTACTCGGGTGCTGCTCACTGAGGTGCTTTGGGTGGCCCTGCCCTGTGTCGTTGTGCTACTACTGCAACGTCTGCTCCGTAGGCCACTTGCCTCATCAGAGGCAGACCCAAATAGAAGAAGTACAAGCGCAACTGGCATAAATTAAAACAGAATTAAATCGTTGCGACTTAATCTCCGTAGAACAGGCTCCACTATGACTTCTTTATGCCTCTACGTTACACTGGTGCATTTCTGGCAGGCCTAGGTCTGGCAGTCACTTTTCCCGCTTTTTCGCAGTCGGTCACGCCCGCGCATACTGTATTCCTACTCGGCAATACGGCCACGGCAGAATTGCCCGCGAGCCACCTGCAGGCCCTGCGCCGCACGCTGGAGCAGCAGCGCGGTACATTTACGTTAGTGCATCTGGGTGATATTGTGGGCAACGAGGGCCTGGGAAGCAAGCGCGACTCTAGCCAAGCCGGCCAAACCGCCCGCGCCGATGCCCTGATTGCACTGGTCCAGGGCCTACCCAATGGCAAGCTGTACTTTGTACCTGGTGATAAGGACTGGGCTAATTCCGGCCCCGATGGCCTGAAGCGTGTACGCCGCCTCGAGAAATACATCGAAGACAAGCTCCCCGATCAGAATGCCTTCGCTCCTACCGGAGGCTGTCCTGGCCCAGAGGTGATAGATGTAGCGCCCCAGGTGCGCCTCGTGGCCATCAACTCGCCCTGGTGGACGCACCCGTATGAGAAAACGGAAGCGCCCAACACGGACTGCAAAACCATGACGAAGGAGGAATTCCGGGAGCAGCTGCAGGATGTGCTGGACGATACTAAAGGGCGTAACGTGCTGCTCGTAGGCCACCAGCCCGTGCTTAGCAATGGCGTATACGGTGGCAGCATGCCCCTAAGCCGCCACTTGCTGCCACCAGTGGCGGGCACTATTTATGCGGCCTACCGCCAAAACGTAGGCACGCCGCGCGATATGGCAAACCCGGCCTATCAGGAATTCCAGAAGGAAATGCTGAACACGCTGCGCGAAAACCCCGGCGCGGTGTACGCCGCCGCCCACGATTTCAGCCTGCAGCTGACCCGCAATGATGACAGCTACCACATAGTTTCAGGCTCCTTCGCCCAGAAGCAACACGTAGGTCACAACCGCAACTCCCAATTCAATGAGTCCCAGGAAGGATTCTCGCGGCTCGATTACTACGCCGATGGCAAGGTAACTTCCGCTTTTTACACCTTTGAGGGCAACGGTTCTACCGCCAAAGAGGCCTACACGGCTACCTTGTTTCAATCGGCTTGCCAGGAGCCGCGCCTGCCCAATATTCCGGTCAACAGCTTTATCCCGGAATGCCCCACGGCCCCTAAAGGCGTGGCAGAAATGAAGACTGATGCTGCCTTTCAGCCCACCCAACAGCTGGCTGCTGGCCCTCAGTATGTCGGCACTGGCTCATCCAGGTTTTGGCTCGGCGACTTGTACCGCACTTCCTGGACGCAGCCCGTGCAAGTCCAGACCTTAAACCTAGCGACCGAAAAAGGTGGCCTACGGCCCTTCGGACGCGGGGGTGGACGCCAGACTACCTCGCTCAAGCTCATTGCCGCCGACTCCTCGGAGTACGTATTCCGCTCCGTAGATAAGGACGTGACGCGCATTCTGCCCCCAGAGCTGCGCAACTCCTTTGCCGCCGACGTGCTGCGCGGCATTACGCCCACGGCGCACCCCTATTCGGGTCTGGTTATTACTTCTCTGCTAGATAAGACGGATATTCTGCATGCGCGCCCCCGGCTGTTCGTGCTACCCGACAACAACCAGCTAGGCCCCTACCGCCAGGAATACGCCGGTTTGTTGGGCACGCTGGAAGACCGCCCCGTCGATCCGAAGCCCAACTTGCCGGGCTACGGCGGCGCCGATAACATCCGGCGTTCCTTCAGCTTTTTCCGGCAGCTGTATAAAGACAACGATAACCGCATTGATGCCGTGGCTCTGGGCCGCGCACGGGCATTTGATATGCTGGTGGCCGACTTCGGCAAGCACGAAGATAACTGGAAATGGGCGGGCTACGAAGACGGCAAAAAGACCGTGTACAAGCCCATTCCGCGCGACCGGGACCAGTCGTTTACGCTCTGGAATGGCAAGCTGACCTACCTGGCCAACCGGGAGTGGGCCGTGCCGAGCATCGAGGACTTCCAGTCGGAGTTTCATGATATGAAAAGCCTTAACTGGCCCGCCCGCCACCTGGATAGATTCCTGCTACAGTCTCTGAACCGGGAGCAATGGCAGGAAATCGGGCGCTACCTGCAGGCCCAGATCACGCCGGCGGCCATTGACGAAGCCACGGCCCAGCTCCCACCCGAGATGATGCCGCTCTCCGGCAATGACCTGAACCGCAAGCTGAAAGCTCGCATTCAGGAACTGCCCAAAGCCCTCGACGAGTATTACCACCTGTTGGCTAAGCGCGTTGATGTAGTAGGCTCCAATAAGGCCGAAGTCTTTCAGGTAGACCGCCAACCCGATGGCAACGTGCGGGTACGCATGTTTGATAAAGCCAAGGAAGGCAACGGCCCCAACGGCGAACCGCTGTTTGACCGCACCTTCCTGCCCAGTGAGACCAAAGAAGTAAGCCTCTATGGCCTAGATGGCAAGGATACGTTCACAGTAACGGGCGCCGCAAGTAACAGCGTGCTGGTGCGCATCATTGGTGGCGAGGGGAAAGACCAGATTGCCGACGACTCACGCGTAAGTGGCCTACGGGCGCTTACGAAGGTGTACGACGTGCCCGATACGGAACTGAAAGCCGGCCCCGAAACCGACAACCACTTCTCCGCCCGCCCCACCATCAACCGCTACGACCGGGAGCAGTTTGAGTACAACAGCTACAAGCCTCGAGCTACCATCATCTACAACCAGAGCGACGGATTCGGGGCCGGAATTGGGGCCGATTTTGTGCAGCAGGGCTTCCGCAAGCCCGGTTTCAAATCGATGTACTCGTTTGATGTGCGGGGCTCCAGCAACGGCAACTTCCAGGTGGCGCTGGCCTCGCGCTACCGCTACGCGTTTGGCAAGTGGGACATTGGCGCCCGCACCGAGTACGGCAACTTTTTCCCGTTCTATAACTTCTTCGGCCTCGGCAACAACACTACCAAGGACCAGAATCTTTACAACGACAACTTCTACAAAGCCCGTTACAAAGGCTTTACCCTGGGTGCCTTCACGGAGCGGGTGTTTTTGCAGCGTAGTGTATTTCGCATAGGCCCCACTTACGAGCAGTACACGTCTAACTACGCCAATAACAGCTATCTAGGCCAGTTGCTGCAGAATCCGGATCCGGCCACTGATGTTCCGAATGCCAGTTTTCAGCGCCTTATTGGCCTGAATGCACTGCTGGACCTGGACCTGCGCGACCGGCAGAACTTTGCCCGCCGCGGCGTACGACTGCGGGTGCAGCACGATAGTTACCATCAGCTAAACCGTGGAAAAGGCAACTTTGGCTTGACCCAAGGCTATGCAGATTACTACGGTACAGCCCGTTTGGGTATTCCGGTAACGCTCGTGCTCAAGGCGGGCGGCGCCACAAACTACGGCAACGACGACGAAATTCCGTTCTACAAGTTCACCAGCTTAGGCCTACGCGAAAACCTACGGGGCTACTACCGCAACCGCTTTACCGGCGACGCCAGTCTGTACGTAAACACGGAACTGCGCTTGGCCCTGGGCCGGGTACGTACATCCTTCCTGCCGTTCTCCTACGGCGTCTTTGGCTTCTACGACAAGGGCCGCGTGTACTATAAAGGGTCGTCGCCCGATGGCTGGCACGATGGCTACGGCGCGGGTTTCTACATTGCCCCCGTTTCCGATCAGTTTGCCTTGTCGGTATCGTATCAGAAGTCGCCGGAAAATGGCCTTATACAGTTTGGACTAGGTTTCCGCATCGATAATTGAATGGCATCCTGATGCTTAGCACGCCTTGTTCCTTCGGGGGCAAGGCGTGTTGTGTAGTAGCACTGGCCTAGGCCACTTCCATACCCACCCGGAACGGCTATATTTGGCCAATCAACTTCCACTTCCTGTTCTGCCGATGGACTATCCTCTCCTGAAATTAGCCGCCATTGATATAGGATCGAACGCGGTGCGTTGCCAGATTTCGGCAGTGCTGCACTACGGCGATAAGTACCGTCTGAAGCGCGTAGAGTATGTCCGCTACCCCTTGCGGCTTGGCGAAGACGTATTTGCGACCGGCGAGATTTCGGAGAAAAAACAGGAGAAGTTCATCAAGTTTCTGCACGCCTTGCGGCTCCTGATGGAGGTGCATGATGTAGCACCCAACCATTACCTCATCTGCGCCACTTCCGCTATGCGCACGGCCCTCAATGGCCAGGAAGTGGCGGCCCGCATTCAGCAAGAACTTGGCATGACGGTGCAGGTGATTGATGGCCAAGCAGAAGCGGCCTACATCAACCGCGTAATTGAGCACTTACTCGAAGACAACAAGCACTACCTCCACATTGATGTGGGCGGCGGCAGTACCGAGTTCAACATCTACTACAACCGCCGCAAAGTAGCCTCGCAGTCGTTTGAGGTAGGCTCCATCCGGCGCATGCAGCAGGCCGAATCTGGCCTAGCGGGCACCGATGCCCAGAATGCTACGTGGCAGCACATGGAGGAGTGGGTAAAGGAAAACGGCCGCCGCTACCACGTTTCCCGCGCCATTGGTACGGGAGGCAACATCAACAAGCTCTACAGCATGGCTCAGCCATCGGTAGATAAGCCGGTTTCGCGCCGCCGCATCGGCACCATCCTCGACCACCTGATGAGCATGAGCATGGATGAGCGCGTGAACGTAGCCCTGCTGAACCCCGACCGCGCCGACGTCATCATTCCAGCTGGCCAGATTTACCTATCCGCCATGGAATGGGCCAACATCCACCAGATGATTGTACCCGATATCGGCTTGAAAGACGGGATGCTGCAAACCTTGTTTGAGGAGCATTTCGAGGAGTTTCGCTCCAAAGACGACCACAAGATAGGCTCCCCGAAAACCACTGTACAAAGCAGGCCTACGGAAATAGAATAAGCCACTAGGCCTGTCATGCATCAAAAGGAAGCCCCAGACTCTTGTAAGTCTGGGGCTTCCTTTTGATGCATGACAGGCCTGATTTTACGCTATGGGCTGAAATTCCTCTCCGCCCAAATCTACCGGTACCGGTGGCTCCGGCTGCGAGTCAGCGGGGTCGGGGGCGTTGGGCCGGTCATCGGCCGGAATGGACTCCTGCCCATCTGCGGTGTTATGAATGGCCGAAACCTCTGCCCGACACAGGTATTCGTCGTACAAAGCCGTTTCAGCCACCATGCCAAAGTTGCGCTGGTAAAACTCCTTGTGCACGTTGAACACGGGCTCATCTTCGGCGGGCTGGCGACGGATGTAGGCACCGTCTTCCCGCATCAGGTAAGTATTCTGGTTATCCTTGAGATTGAAGTATAGAATGTTGATGGCCTCGCGCTTCAGCTGCGGGTTCACAATCAGAAACAGGGCCTCAATACGCCGATCAAAGGAGCGCACCATCAGGTCGGCAGAGCCTGCGTACACTTTAGGGTCGCCGGCTTGGTGGAAATAGAACATGCGGGAGTGCTCCAGAAAGTCGCCCACGATGCTGCGCACTTCAATGTTCTCGCTTAGACCTGGCCTACCGGGCCGCAGGCAGCAAATACCGCGCACAATGAATCGAATGGGCACTCCGGCTTTGGAAGCCCGGTAGAACTCATCCATCATCTCCCGGTCTTCAAGGGAGTTCATCTTCATCACGATGCCGCTGGGCAAGCCCTTTTTAGCATTGCGCACTTCCTCCCGAATCAGCGAAATAAGCTGCTGACGCATGTCCTTCGGTGCCGTAATCAGATATTCGTAATCGTCGGGCTGCGAGTGGCCCGTGATTACGTTGAAGAATTCCGACACATCGTGGCCGTACACATCGTTGGTTGTGAGCAGGCTCACGTCGGTGTAGATGCGGGAGGTTTGCTCGTTGTAGTTGCCGGAGCCGATGTGCACGTAGCGCGTCACCTTCTCCCCTTCCTTCCGGATGATCATGAGCATTTTGGTGTGCGTCTTGTACTTGCTCACCCCATAAATCACGAAGCAACCGGCCTTCTCCAGCCGCGCACCTTCCCGGATATTACGCTCCTCATCAAAGCGCGCCTTCACCTCAAACAGCACCGATACGTGCTTGCCGTTCTCGGCGGCCTTCAGCAGTGCTGCCGTCACGCGCGAGTCGTCGGCAAGGCGATAGATGGTCTGTTTGATACCCAGTACATGCGGATCTTCCGCAGCCTGCTCCAGCAGCTCCACTACCGGCTCAATGCTGTTGTAGGGGTGGTGCAGCAGCACATCGTGCGTCTTCAGGTATTCGAAGAGGTTTTCTTCAGCTCCTTCGGGCAGGCTCAGGGGCGTAACCGTCGAAGGAATCTTGGCCGCTTTGCCACGGAAATTTGGGTGTTTCAGAATCTGCAACACCCCCTTCATATCAATGAGAGAGTTGATGACGAACACGTTGCCGTTATCAATATTCCAGCGCTCCTTCAGCACGCCTGTAAGCGCATTAGAGGCATTCGGCTCCACTTCCAGGCGCACCACACGGCCCTTTTTGCGCGTCTTGAGGCCTAGCTGAATTTCCTTGATGAAGTCAACGTCGATATCATCGGATTCCTCCAGCGTGAAGTCGCCGTTGCGGGTAATGCGGAACATATCGGCCGACACAATTTCCACGTTGCGGAAAAGTTTCGGCAGGTTGGCCCGCACGATTTCCTCAATAGGCACGAAGATGACTTTGTCTTTGCGCGTAAGCTCAAAGAACCGCGACAGGTTCTGGGGAATCTGCACAAACGTCAGGCGCTCTTGCCCTTTCTCGGCCTCCGCATCACCGCCCGCCGAGCGCGTCACGACTCCGAAAATGAGCATGGAGTTCATCATCAGCGGGAAGCCATGGTACGAGTCGTAGACCATGGGCGTGAGCAGCGGGAAGATGGTGTTCTTGAAGTAGCCATCGGCCTTCTTCAGCTCCAGCTCTGTCAGCTCCGACATCTTCAGCACGTTGAAGCCGTTCTTCTCGAACAGCGGCTTCAACTCGTTCAGATAGGTCATCGACTGGTCGTTGACGAACCGGTGCGCGAAATCCAGCAGCTTCCGGCGGAACGGCAGCTCCCGTAGGCCAGAGTAATCGACGCGTTCCTTGCCGTAATCTAGATAGTTATACAACGAGCCCACCCGAATCATGAAGAACTCATCGAGGTTCGAGGAGGTGATGGCCATAAACCGCAGCCGGTCAAACAACGACCGGCTCGGGTCTTTGGCTTGGTCCAGCACGCGGTAATTAAACCGCAACCAGCTCAGGTCGCGGCTGATGTACTTGCTTTTGCGAATGAGGTCTGCGGACTTGAAGAGTTTCATACGAGGAAGGAAAGGCCAGACAAAATACGAGCAAATGGCCTTGGTAGTAAATCTAATCTAGAATAATAGCCGTGGCCTCCATCTCAACCAGTAGCCGAGGATCGATTAAGGCTTTCACTTCCAGCATAGTGGAGGCCGGACGGATGGCACTAAAAACCTCGCCATGCGCTCTGCCCACTGCTTCCCAGTCGTTGATATCCGTCAGATAGATGCGCGTACGCACCACATGCTGGTAGCCGGCGCCGGCTTCCCGGAATGCTAGGCCTATCTTCTCCAGTATTCGCTTGGCTTGAGTATACGCATCTAGGCCAGTTATAGTAGCGCCGTCCTGGGCGGTGGTGCCGGCTACTTCTACAACGTTGCCTACCCGCACCGCGCGGGAGTATCCCACAATCGTCTCCCAGGGTGCACCTGAAGAAATAAGTTGCCGCATGTGGCCTAGAGATTATAAAATAAAAAAGGCCCGCTTTGCAGCGGGCCTTTTCGTGCTTACACGTCGAGTTTCGCGTATTTGGCGTTTTTCTCGATGAACTCGCGCCGGGGCGCCACTTCATCACCCATCAGCATGGAGAACAGGTGGTCAGCTTCAGCAGCCGATTCAACGGTTACCTGCTTGAGAGAGCGGGTTGAGGGCTGCATGGTGGTGCTCCAGAGCTGCTCGGCGTTCATTTCGCCCAGACCTTTGTAGCGCTGCACGTTCACCGTTTCTGGTTTGCCGCGGCCCATGTCTTCCTGCGCCTGCTGGCGCTCGGTTTCCGTCCAGCAGTAGCGCTCTTCTTTACCGCGCTTCACGAGGTACAGCGGCGGCAGCGCGATGTAGATATAGCCGTTGTCTACCAGCTCCCGCATGTAGCGGAAGAAGAAGGTCAGGATCAGGGTCCGGATGTGCGAGCCGTCGATGTCGGCGTCGGTCATGATGATGACCTTGTGGTAGCGCAGCTTGGTGGTGTTGAGAGCCTTGGCATCGGCCTCAATTCCCTTCTCCACGTCGGCATTCACCCCAAAGGACACACCTAGGGCCGTAATCATGTTCCGAATTTCTTCGTTTTCCAGAATCCGGTGCTCCTGGGCTTTCTCAACGTTCAGGATCTTACCACGGAGCGGCAGAATAGCTTGGAACGCGCGGTTACGGCCTTGTTTGGCCGTGCCACCTGCTGAGTCACCTTCGACAAGGTACAGCTCGCAGATTTCCGGATCCGATTCGGAGCAGTCGGCCAGCTTACCGGGCAGGGAGGTAGAGCCCAGCACCGTTTTGCGCTGCACCATCTCGCGGGCCTTACGAGCCGCAATCCGGGCCTTGGCAGCCAGAATCACTTTCTCGACGATGATGCCGGCCTCCTTCGGGTTTTCCTCCAGATACTGCGTCAGGATTTCGCCTACCGCCGTGTTCACGGCGCCGCTTACCTCGTTGTTGCCCAGCTTGGTTTTGGTCTGGCCTTCAAACTGAGGCTCCTGCACTTTCACCGAAATAACGGCCGTCAGACCCTCGCGGAAGTCCTCACCCGAAATTTCCACCTTCGCCTTTTCCAGCTTGCCCGACTTGTCGGCGTACGCCTTCAGGGTGCGGGTCAGGGCCGAGCGAAAGCCCGCTACGTGCGTGCCACCTTCGTGGGTGTTGATGTTATTTACGTAGCTGAAGATGTTCTCCTGGTACGAGTCGTTGTATTGCAGGGCTACTTCTACCGGCGTGTTGCCCTTCTCACTGATTACGTGAATAGGCGCAGGCATAAGCGCCCGGCGCTCCGAGCCATCGAGGTACTGCACGAACTCCGCTAGGCCACCTTCCGAGTAGAAATCCTCGGTCAGGAACTCAGCGCCGTTCTCACCTTTCTCCCGACGGTCAGTCAGGGTGATGCGGATACCCTTATTCAGGTACGACAGTTCCCGCAGACGCGAGGCTACCGTAGCGTACTTGTACACTGACTCCGTGAAGATCGTATCATCGGGCAGAAACTCTACCTGCGTACCATGCTCTTCAGTTTCGCCAATTTCCCGAACGGGATACTGGGGAGCACCAATTTTGTACTCCTGCTCGTACATTTTGCCGTTGCGGCGTACGGTCACTTTCAGGTCTTTGCTGAGCGCGTTCACGCAGCTCACACCCACACCGTGTAGGCCACCTGATACCTTATAGCTGTCCTTATCGAACTTACCGCCGGCGTGCAGCACCGTCATAACCACTTCCAGGGCCGAGCGGCCTTCTTTCTGGTGGAAATCGACGGGGATACCGCGGCCGTTGTCGCGGACGGTAATGGAGTTGTTCTCGTTGATGGTAACCTGAATCGTGTCGCAGTGACCGGCCAAAGCTTCATCGATAGAGTTATCGACTACTTCCCACACCAGATGGTGCAAGCCTTTGATACCAGTGTCCCCAATGTACATGGAAGGACGCTTGCGCACGGCTTCGAGCCCTTCGAGTACCTGAATGCTATTCGCGGAGTACTCGGCGGGGGCTTTTTTCTCTTTCGTTTCGCTCATATTGCGGAGGGTTCAGCGCTGACAGTCTAAGTAGGCAAAGATATCGAAAATATCCGGTTTTTGCCACTGTTTGCCCGGTTTTGGGCATTCTTATCTAAACGCTACGCAAGCGAATATAGTGCCTTAAAAATCTCTTGATTTATGTACTGCTTCTGGGGTGTTTGCTGAGCCGTAGGCAACTCGCTTTTACGGCGAAGGAATTCGTTTTTTGTCAGCTGTATGTACGCCAGCACTTAGTATATTGAAGAGGAAGCCTTCTCAATACTCCGTTCAGGCTTTTCCATCCTGTTGAGCACGAAGAAGCAAGTCTCATTAGTAAAATGCCTGGTTCACATCCTTCACAATGCCCAAATGCAGAGAACTGTAGGCCAGTCTGGCAAGCACCGATAACAAAAAAGCCACCCAGCAAATATGCTAAGTGGCTAATTAACAGAGTGGCCCCGATGTGATTCGAACACATGACCGGCTGCTTAGAAGGCAGCTGCTCTATCCAGCTGAGCTACGGGGTCAAAAACAAAATAGCCGCCCGCCCCATTGGTGGGCGGGCGGCTATCAAGTACGTCGGGGTGGCAGGATTCGAACCTGCGGCCTCCTGCTCCCAAAGCAGGCGCGATACCGGGCTACGCTACACCCCGAAAAAAATTGAGTTTTTTCCGGAAGAATGAACTCAACGTGACAAACAGTGGAGAGGGGGGGATTCGAACCCCCGGTAACCTTTAGAGCTACGGCAGTTTAGCAAACTACTGGTTTAAGCCACTCACCCACCTCTCCAGCGGGACATCCTTTTCGTCTAAAAGGTGTGCAAATATACACCTAGAATGGAGAAACAAACCCTTTCCTAAAAAAATATCTTGCAGCAGGGCTTCAGCAGCGGGGCTTTACCCTAAGCGCTGCGGTGTATATTTGCCCAGATGGCGCTGCCCATTTTTTTGCTTTTCCTATGATTCGTAACCACTTACCGTTATGCTGAACTGGGCCTACACACTAGGTTGGCCGGAGGTAGTAGCCGCGGTAATTTTTTTATTTTTTTACATCGGCTATGTATTGCGGACCCGCCGGTTGGGGTCGCCGCTAGGCCAGAGCGGGTGGCCGCTGGGGTGGAAGCTCGTGTTGCGGGTCCTGTATTTTGGGTTGCTGGTGGTAGCCATTCTGGGTCCGGCCTACGGCCTCACGCAACGGCCCGTGCGCACCGCCGGGAAGGATGTCTGGCTGCTGGTGGACCTTTCTCGCTCTATGGATGCGCCTGACGTCTCTCCTACCCGCTTGCAAAAGACCAAGGCCGAGTTGGCTGGGCTTGTCAACCGGTTTCAGGCGGACCGCCTGGGCCTGATAGTTTTTTCAGGCGAGGCGTATGTACAGTGCCCGCTAACGTATGACCAGGCGGCTCTGCAGCTTTTCCTGAGCACCCTGCAAACGTCGCTGGTTCCGGCAGGCAGCACCGACCTAGTTCCTCCGCTAGAGCTTGTGCTGAGCCGCATGGGCGCTTCGGCACCGCCTGTGGGCAGCGTGCCCCGGGCTACGGCCGTTGTATTGGTAACGGACGGTGAGGATTTTGGCGGCACTCTGGAAGCTACCATCCGAGTACTGGCCCGCTCGGGCGCCCGCGTGTTCACGATGGGGGTCGGTACAACGGAAGGAAGCCGCATTCCGCAGCCCGGTGGGCGCTACGTGCGCGATGCCCGGGGGCGGGAGGCCATTAGCAGACTGGCCCCGGTTCCGCTGCGCCGACTTGCTGAGCAGACCGGCGGGCAATATTTCGAACTTACCGACCGACGCAATGAGTTTCCGTTGCTGGTGAATGCCTTGAACCGGGTAGAAGGCCAGGCGGAGCAGGTTAGGACCGTTTCGGTAGCAGATAATCGTTACCGTTATCCGTTGCTCCTGGCGTTAGCCTTGATGACTCTGGATGTGTTAGTGACTGTTAAAGTAATTCGGCCGTGAAAAATCTGCTGATAGGAAGCGTGCTGCTATTAAGTTCCTGGGGCGGGCTCACCCGCATTCATGAGCGAAATGCCGCCATAGAACGGGGGCAGCAGGCCTACGCGCGGCAAGATTATGCTACGGCGGCACTAGCCTACAAGGAGGCTGCTATCAGACTGGGCAGCCGGGAGGAACAGGTGTGGCTAAACCTTGCGCATGCCACTGCGCGTGCCGGCCGTAGCGCTGAGGCCCGGAATTATTATGGACACTTGCTCAATAGTACTACTCCTGCTATCCGAAGCATTGGGTTGCAGCAATTGGCCGTACTTGCTACTCGCAAGGAAGATTATGCCCAGGCGGTAGCGCTCCTACGCCAGGCGTTGGTGGCAAACCCAGCCAATACCGACGCTCGGTACAATTACGAAGTGCTGCGCAACTACCTCGCCCGCAAAGCCACCGATCCGCAGACGCCCCCGCCCGGCACCGACGGCACACCCGATGTAGAGCGGCACCGCACCTCCGACCCCGAAAAGGCAGAGCGGCAGCCACGCTCAAAACCTGGCAACACCCAGCAGGGTCAGCTCAACGACCCCACACAGCCGCAGGACCCGCGTAATGCTCCTCAACCAGAACCCAATGCCGCCGGCCGGCCTACGCCTCAGCAACCCTCTAGCAATGCCGGCAACTCTGCGCCAGATGGCTTTCGGCCGGGCACAGGCGAGCAGCGCCCGGTGGCGCGCGGCAGCACGCCAGGCTCAGTACTGGGGCTCAGCGACGAGGAAACCGGACCCGAAGCACCCGGAGGAACCAGCTCACGGGGCGGCACGGAGCAAGCCGCATCCGATGAAGCGCAATTACAGACCCAGCGGGCCCGCCTCCAGCAAATGAATATTTCCACAGGGCAGGCGCGCCAGCTCCTAGAGGCTCTGCATGCCGCCGAACAACAGTATCTGCAGCAGTTGCCGCGCAAGAGCACCCGCCCACCAGACAAGAATAAACCTGGGTGGTAATGAGCAGTTTCTAACCAGCAACTTGGCTGGCCTAGCACGATGGTCATCAAACTCTTTCTGCTATTAAGGAGGATCCAGGAAACTGCTAGGCCACTTTTGGTTGGCAATATCCTCGGCGTGACAACATTCCCTCATCAGATCTACTCTAGGCCACTTGATAGCGTGCTTTTCCAACCTCTCGTATCTAAGTTCTACCTTTAAGCCACAAACCACCTAACCCACCCCTCCCATTTTATGCAAATCAAAGAAGTAGTAATTGTTGCGGCTGTGCGCACCCCTATTGGCTCCTTCGGTGGCAGCTTGGCTTCGCTTACCGCCATTGAGCTTGGTGCCATTGCGTTGAAAGGCGCTTTGGAAAAAGCCGGCGTCGATCCGAAGGAAGTGCAGCAGGTAATTATGGGCAACGTGATTTCGGCCAACCTAGGCCAGGCACCTGCCCGTCAGGCTTCTAAAAAGGCCGGCCTGCCCGATACCGTGGAATGCACTACGGTAAATAAAGTATGTGCTTCCGGTACGAAGGCTATCATGTTTGGGGCGCAAGCCATCATGCTAGGCCAGGCCGATGTGGTTCTGGCTGGCGGCATGGAGAGCATGTCGAATGTACCCTATTACCTCGACAAGGCCCGTTTCGGCGCCAAATACGGCCATGGCCAGATGATTGACGGCCTGATGAAGGACGGCCTTTGGGACCCGTATCATGACTTCGCTATGGGCAACGCCGCCGACGCTACTGCCGCGCATTACGGCATCACCCGCGAGGAGCAGGACGCCTTCGCGCAGCAGTCGTATGAGCGCAGTGCCGCCGCCGCAAAAGCCGGCAAGAAAAAGGACGAAATCATTCCGGTAACTATTACGGTACGCGGCAAAAGCACCGTGGTAGAAGACGACGAGGAGTACACCAAAGCAGACTTCACCAAGTTTGCGGGCCTGAAGCCTGCTTTCACCAAAGAAGGTTCCGTTACGGCGGCCAACGCCTCTACGTTGAACGATGGTGCCGCTGCCGTTTTGCTGATGAGCCGCGAAAAAGCAGAGGAACTGGGTGTGAAGCCGCTGGCTCTCATCCGGGGCTTCGCCGATGCTGAGCAGGCGCCCGAGTGGTTCACTACTACTCCTTCCCTCGCTATTCCCAAGGCACTGAAACATGCAGGCCTAGAGGCGAAGGATGTTGATTTTTATGAAATCAATGAGGCTTTCTCGGTTGTATCGTTGGCCAACAACAAACTCCTGAACCTGGAAGGCAGCAAGGTAAACGTGTACGGCGGAGCTGTATCGCTAGGCCACCCACTGGGTGCCTCGGGGGCTCGCATCGTCACGACGCTGCTGAATGTACTGGAGAACGAAGGCGGCAAAATTGGCGTTACGGGCATCTGCAACGGTGGTGGTGGCGCAAGCAGCATTGTAGTAGAAAAGCTCTAATCAGCCCGTATCCGAGCTAACCCAGCTTATTTTATGGGGAGTAAACAAAGCCCTGCCGCAAATACGGCAGGGCTTTTGTTTTGAAGCACAGAGCTGAAGAAAGGTGCCTTTACAAGGCATAGCTGGCGCTCTAGGCCACTCCTGTTCTTCTTTGCCCTGAAAAATACTTTGCCATTTCCCCCGTTCTTGCGGTATGAAACGTTTTGCCTTTGCTTTTTTATTGCTGACTACTTCTGCCGCACACGCCCAGAAACTGCAGCGCTTTACCACGTACTACGATTCCACAAATACGCGCAAACACGAGATATACTCGGCTATAGTGTCCGGCGATACGCTGATGGAAGGCCCTTACAAACGCTTCTATCGTTCTGGTAAACTGGAGGCTCAAACGCGTTACGCAGGTGGAAAGCGCGACTCTGCCTACGTGGAGTTTCATCCGAACGGAGGGCGGCGGCTGGAGGTAACGTACCAGCAAGGCGTGCGCCAGGGCCCCTTCAAAACGTACTACGACTCGGGCAAGATAGCCCAGGAAGGCACCTACGAGAACGACCAGCCTACGGGTACGCTGCGCTTCTATCATCCGAGCGGTGAGGTAAAGCTGGAGACTACTCTATCAAATGGCCAGCCCTCTGGTCCTATTCGCGAGCTGTATCCTTCGGGCAAGCCCAGGGCCGAAATCACCTACCAGAACGGGCAGGCAAACGGAGCAGCCAAAACTTATTTCGAGAACGGCCAGGTGCAGAGCGAAGGCACCTACAACCGCGGCTTGCTAGCCGGACCCTACAAAACGTACTACGACAACGGCCAAATAGAAACCGACGTGCAGGCCGATAAATCGGGGCGCGGCAGCTACCGGAGCTACTACCGCTCGGGCAAGCTGCGTACCGAAGGCACTTATGCCCCCGCCACTTTGGTAGGCCGGGCCATCAAAAACCCGCTGGCCGACGACCTGACTACTCAGGCCAAAAACCTGGCGGGCGGCACCAGCAACCTTGACGGTCCTGCTAAATCCTACTACGAAAGCGGCGCCGTGAAAAGCCAGCAGACGTACCGCCAGGGCGTACTGGTAGGCACCCAGCAAGATTATTACGAGTCGGGGAAGGTGCAGCAGAAAATCGACTACGCCAACCAGGGCCGCGACCGGAAAGTGACTACCTTTTTCGAGGACGGCTTCCCGCATGAGGAGCAGCAGTATAAAAACGGTCAGCCGGTGGGGCAATGGCGCGTGTTTCATCCGGGTGGCAAGCAGGTGCAGAAGCATGAAACTTATGCCAATGGCAAGCTTGCCGGCGAGCAGATCACTTACTTTCCTACGGGCACTGTGCAGAGCAAGCTCGTCTATGAGAATGGCCGCCCTACTGGCCTAGGCCAGGAGTTTTACCCTTCCGGCAAGCTCAAGGCAGAAACCACTTATGTGAAAGGTCTCAAAATGGGCACTTTCCGGCAGCTGCGGGAAGATGGCACCCCGGAAATTACAGGAATGTTCCGCAACGGGAAAGAGAGTGGCGTATGGAGCTATTTCGGCCCCGATGGCAAGACCGTGCAGGAGAAAAAAACCTTCCGCAATGGCCAAATCGTGACAGGCACTGCAGCGCCGGCCACTAAGGCCGCGCCGGTCCGCAAGCCAGCTACGCCCCCAAAGCGCAAATAATCAACCAGACTTACAGAAACCCGTCCGGCGAGGCATAAGGCTTAGCGGGACGGGTTTTTTTGTTCTTAAAACCGGATAGTGAAAGCCGTCCGGCCGTTGGGCTGGGTTGCGAGGCTGAACGTAAAGTTGTGCTGCAGCAGGATGTCGCGGATAAGGGTGAGGCCGATGCCCTGGCCGTCGCGCTTGGTGCTGAAGAAGGGCGTGAACAGGCGGCGCTGCACCTCGGGCGCAATGCCGGGGCCATCATTTTCAATGATAATTTGGGCGGGCTGCTGCACCGTGCGCACCCAGATATTGCCGTCTTCCCCAATAGCTTCCAGGGCATTTTTGCAGATGTTGAGCAAGGCCTGCTCCAACTGCATGGGGTCGAGGGATACTACCACCGGACCAGCGGCTAGCTCCCAGTGCCAGCAAATCCGACGGCGCCCTACCTGCACATGCATCAGGCGCTCGGTAGTGCGCAGGAGTTCGTGCACATCGGTAGGTTGGTGCTGCGGCAGTGGCAGGCGCACCAGGTTAGCAAAGTTGGCAATGAAGTTGGCCAAATGCGTATTACGGTTGATGGAGACATCCAGCGCCTCCGTGAAATCGGGCTGATCGGTGGGCTTCAGCTGGGGGGCGTAGTAATGAAAGCTCTGCAGAATGGAGTTGATGGCACCGATGGAGTTGTTGATTTCGTGCGACATCATCCGGATTAGCTTCTCGTAGGCCTGTTTTTCCTGCCGAATCAGATCCTGCGTCAGTTCCTCCAGCACAATGAAGTGCCGCGTAAACCCACGGTCCAGGAAGTGTGAGGTATGGGCCCGGTAAGTCTGAATACCCGAGAGCTGTACCACCTGCGGTTCCTGCTCCGAGAGGTGGCCTAGCGCTCCGCCCCAGTCGCCGGGCAACTGGGCAGGGCGCTGCCCCAGCAGTTGGGCCGCCGAGAGGCCTAGCATCCGCTCGGCGGCCGGGTTCACCCCCTCAATCCGACCATCGAAGGTGAGCAGAAGTACCCCGGCGGGCGAGGCCTGAATCAGGCTTTCGAGCAGATAGCTTTTCTCGTGCTGGGTTATGCGCTCCTTGCGCAGCTCATCAATCATGTGGTTATACACGTCAATTAGCCGGTCCATTTCCCGCTGACCTACCGGCACAAACTTCATGGAGAAATCCTTGGCCCGAATGGCTTCCGTGCCTGCCGCAATCAGCTGAAAAGGCCGCACGAAGCCGCGGTACAGCTGCACCGTGAAAATGATGCTGATGAGCAGCAGTGCTTCCAGCCCTACAAACAGCGGCGCGTTCGTGCGCATCACCTGCCCCGCCAGCACAATCAGCACCGCGTGAATGATGGCTACGAACAGGATAAACTTTACGCGGAGAGACATGGAGGGAAATAGGTGCTATAACTCTTAAACCAAAGAAAGTCATGCATCATCTGGCATCTACCAAATGACGCATGACCGTCGGTTTTCTGGTCGCCTATTCCACATCAAATGGAATAGCGTATTTCTCCAGCCTTCGATACAGGGCGCCCCGGCTGAGGCCTAGCGCTTTTGCTACGCGGCTGATGTTGCCGCTGTAGTGCTCCAGCGTGCGCCGGATCATCTGGGCCTCCAGCTCGTCGAGGGTGATGGTGCCGGGCTCGGGCAGTTCGCCGGGTTCGGGCTGGCGCACGGGTACGCGCTGAAATTGGGCCTGGAAGTCTTCAGGGCCCAGCTCGTCTTTGCCAGAAACCAGCACGGCGCGCTCTACCAGGTTTTTCAGCTCCCGAATATTGCCGGGCAGCGGCTGCTCTTGCAGCCAATGTTGGGCGCGGGTGCTCACTTTCAGGGAAGCCTTGTTGTAGGTGGCGCGTAGGCCATCCACGAAATGCTGCACCAGCAGCGGAATATCCTGGGGCCGCTCGCGCAGGGCGGGCAGGCGCACCGTAATCAGGTTGATGCGGTAGAACAGATCCTCGCGGAAACGGCCTTGCTGCACCATCTCGGCCAGGTTGCGGTTAGTGGCGCAAATCACGCGGATATCGAGGCGGCGGGGCTTGCTGTCGCCGAGCACTTCGTAGGTGCGGTCCTGGAGTACGCGCAGCAGCTTCACCTGGCTTCCCATGTCCAGCTCCCCTATCTCATCCAGAAAAATGGTGCCGCCGTTGGCCAGCTCGAAACGGCCCTGGCGGTCGGTTTTGGCATCGGTAAAAGCACCGCGCCGGTGACCGAACATCTCGCTTTCAAACAAGGAAGACGAAATTCCGCCCAGGTTCACTTTCACAAATGGCTGGCGGCGGCGCTGGCTGTTTTGGTGGATAGCCTCCGCAATCAACTCCTTGCCCGTACCCGATTCGCCTTCAATCAGCACGGAGGCATCGGTGGCGGCTACCTGGCCTACGCTGCGCAACACATGCAGCAAGCGCGCATCCTGGCCCACAATATCCCGGAAGTTATACTGCTTATCGAGCTGGCGGCGGCTGAGGGCGGCGGGGTCGGTTTCGGGGGCGGCTTCGCTCAGGCTCAGGATGGTCCGGATGGTTTGCAGCAGGGAGTCGTTGTGCCAGGGCTTGGTCACGAACTCCGCAGCGCCGGCCTTCATGCCTTCTACGGCCAGGGATATGGAGCCCCAGCCGGTAATCAGAATCACGGGCACCTGCGGCGTCAGCTGCTTTACCTGGCCTAGCAGCCGCAAGCCATCCTGGCCGGAGGTATCCAGGGAATAATTCATATCCATCAGCACGAGGCGTGGGGTTGCTTCCTGCACTTCGTGCAAGGCTTCCTCGGGCGTAGCTACCCCTTTTGCGGGGTAGCCAGCCTGCTTCAGCAGGAGCCCCAAGGAGGTGCGCACGGCTATATCGTCGTCAACAATTAATATCATGGAGTAGAGCACGAAGGACGGAAATTGGCGCGAAAGTCTGAAGGGTCTAGGCCACTAAAACTACCTTGCGACGCCTGCCCAGTTAGAGGCACTTGAACTCGAGCCATCTCACTCCTCTCGCAACGACACGGCCGGCTGAATGCTGGCAGCAATGCGGCTGGGCTGCCACGCGCAAATAGCAGTGAGCAAGAAGATGAGCACCGTAGCCAGCAGCATGGCCTGCACATACACCGCAGAGGCCACCCCAAATACACCTAACAGCGGAAACTGCATGGCCAGCACAAGCCCACCTGCCACGCCCAGCGTAGTCACCACCAGCATTTCGCCCAAAAACTGCCGACCAATGTTATTGCCGGTAGCGCCCAGGGCCCGGCGCAAGCCAATTTCGGCTTTGCGCTGGTTGATGTTGTACCACAGCACGCCGAACAAGCCTAGGGCCACATTCAGAATCAGGAACAGGCCCACCAGCCCAAGTGCAATCAGCGGCGTCAGCATGAACTTCATTTTATCCTGGCGGTTTTCCTGCAAGGTGTTCACGTTGGCATCCCAGCCTTTGGTTACCTGCTTGATTTTGCGAACCAGCTGCTGCTCCAGCACGGCACCGCTGCCGGGCTGCACGCGCACCAGCAGAATCGGGAGCTCCGTATTGCCGACTTTGCCGGAGTCCTGCAGCACGCGCCTATCGAAGAGGGCAGGCTCATTGGCGGCAAAGTCGTTGCCGGAGCGGTAGGCCTCTATCACGCCTATTATCTGCCACTGCTGGTCGTGCTTGTCATTGGTCATTATTTTGCCCACGGCGGCCTCATCACCGAACATTTCCTCGGCAAATTTTTGGTTGACAACCACCGGACTGTGGGCGGCGGCATCATCGCGGCGGTCGAACCAGCGGCCGGCCACTACCTTCTGGCCTAGCACGCGCACCATGTTATCGTCGGCGTCGTAGCGCTCGGTTAGCGGGGCTTTTTTCTCCTTGTAGCGGTACTCATCGGTGTTCATATTACTGAACGAGAAGGGCGTGTTTGAGCTGGTCCAGGTGACGGCGGCTACGCCCGGCGTGGCCTGCAGCTCCTGCACTAGCAGGCGCAAGGTGGCTTTGCGGTCGGTGGTGTCCTGGCCTGGATCTACATCAAACTCCCACACATTTTCAGGAGTAAAGCCCAAGGGCTGCCGGTAGTTGTAAAAGTTACTGACTAGCAGCGAGCTTACCACAAACAGGACGAAGAACGACAGGAGTATTTCCGCCATGAGCAGAAAGTTGGACCGCTTACGGTTCCAGATCAGAGTAAACAGATGACGTATCATGGGGTTGCTAGAGTATCGTGTACACAGGCGCTTAGGCGCTACGCGGGCAGTTAGTTAGATGGGAAACCAACAGTAGTTCGCTTGCGGCTGAAGTATTACTGGCCGACTGCTGCTGCTTAGTTGGTACCGCCTTTCAGTGCCTGAACCGGCAACAAGCGCGACATTTTGAAGGCTGGGTACACACCCGACAGCAATCCAAAAAGTAAGGTCACGAGCAGTGCCCAACCAAAAATCCGGAGGTTAAGCTCGAAGTGCGAGTAGGCCATAATCTGGGCTCCGCCAATCAGCTGTAGCGCGAGGTAGGCTAGTCCCAGGCCTAGCAAACCACCAATGGCCGTCAGGAAAATATTCTCTACCAGAAACTGCCCAATGAGCGTGCGGCCGGTGGCGCCAAAGGCCTTGCGGACCCCAATTTCAGAGGAGCGCTCCATGATGCGGCTCACGTTGATGTTTACCAGGTTCAGGGCCGGCAGCATCATGAAAAGCATGGCAATGCCAAATAAAATTGAGAAGAGAATAGCCGTGCCATCAGAAGTATAATCGGTCAGGGGGTTCATGATCTGGCGCGAAAACGAGGCCAGCAGCGGGTCGGCGTGCACGTCCAAATGGTCCATTCCCTTGGGGTCGGGCAGCGGAATGCGCTTCGCCATCTGGTCGAATTCAGCCTGCACAGCCGCTTTATCAGCCGGCGATTTAGCCAGAATAATAGCAGAGTATTCGCCGTCCAGTCGGACTTGGTTGAGGTTGTTGGGGCTCGTTGACAAGGGCACCCACACATCGGCGTAAGATGACACGCGCATCACCGGCACATCGTCTACCACGCCCATCACCCGAAAAGCGGTTTGGTTGATTTCAATGGTGCGGCCTACTACTCCTTTGTCGGTGCCAAAATATTTGCGGGCCGTGCTCTGGTTGATAACCGCCACTCGGGCCGCCGACTTCATCTCAGGCTCGCCGAAGGGCTTTCCTTCCCGAAACGTAAAGTCCAGCACCTGCCAGAACACATTGTCGGTATACTTCAGGTCCAGGTCGAGGCGGTTATTGCCTACGTAACTGGGGGTAGCGTGAAACATGGAAAACACCGCTACTTTCTCCGGCGTTTTGAGGGGGCGCACGTAGCGGTCGAGCAGGTAGTAGCTGGCGGGCGAGTTCTGGTTACCTCCGTTCTTGTACTTGATATGCAGGAAGTTAACAAAGAGCATCCGGTCGAGGCGCGTTTCGGGAGCATGCGGGCCAACGACGTGGTCGAACATGGCCGCTACCACGAGCAGTACCATGAGCGTGAAGCTAATACCGAACAGACTGATGAAGGTGAAGAACTTGCGGCGCAGCAAGACTTTCCAGGCAATTTTGAGGTAGCTAAGCAACATGAGCGTGAGAGTAGGAAGTAGAAAAGGAGGAATGAAGGGCCGCTACCTGCCGCTGCAACACGGCCCGGGCCTTACTGAGCTGCGACTTGCTGGTGCCCTCCGAAATGCCAAGTAGTTCCGCCACCTCCGGGTGGGTGTAGCCTTCCAGCGCGCAGAGGTTGAACACGGCCCGGTAGCCGGCGGGCAGCTCCTGTACCAGCCGGAGCAAATCGGCGGCCTGTAGTTCCACATCGGCACCGGGCATTTCGGTGGCGAGGTGGCCTAGGTGGCAGTCTTCGATGCTGAGCGTTACGGACTCGCGGCGGCGCAGCAGGTTCAGGGCTTCGCGCACCATAATGCGGCGCACCCAACCTTCCAGGCTGCCTGTGCCCTCAAACTGGCCCAGGCCCCGAAATACCTTCACGAAACCGCGGGCCAGGGCATCTTCCGCATCAAACTCGTGGCGCAGGTAGCGCAGGCACACGGCCAGCATCTTGGGGGCAAAGCGCTGGTAGAGCTGTTCCTGCGCGGCGGCGCTACCCTGCAGGCAGGCCGCAACCAGTTCAGGATCAGTAAAAGAGGGGGCAAGCATTTTCATAACTCAGAAAGAAAACGGGCAACAGGCAATTCGCAACCGGCAACTGGCCTAGCTGACCTGGCTGCCGTCGAAGAAGCGGATGAGGCGCTCGGTACGGCGGGCCTGCTGCTCGTCGTGGGTTACCATCACGATGGTGGTGCCTTCCTGTTTGTTGAGGCCTAGTAGTAGGTCCATAATCTCCTCGCCCATCACCGAATCGAGGTTGCCGGTGGGTTCGTCGGCCAGGATGATTTCGGGGTTGCCAGCCAGGGCCCTTGCAATGGCCACGCGCTGGCGCTGACCACCGGAAAGCTGGCTGGGGAAGTGGTTGGTGCGGGCGCTCAGGCCCACTTTGTCGAGGGCGGCGTAGGCCCGTTCCCGCCGCTGCTTGCCGCCTACTCCGGGCCGGTACAGCAAGGGCAGCTCCACATTATCAAGCACCGAGAGGTCGTTGATGAGGTGATAGCTCTGGAAAACGAACCCGATTTTCTGGTTGCGCAAGGAGGCCAGCTCCTTATCGGAGTACGACTGCACCGGGCGGCCATCCAGCTCAATCACGCCGCTGGTGGGCTCATCCAGCAGGCCAATGATGCTCAGCAGCGTGGATTTGCCGCAGCCTGAAGGCCCCATGATGGACACGAACTCACCCTTGTTGATGGTCAGGTTCACGCGGTTCAGCGCTACCGTTTCAATGGTCTTGGTCTGGTATACTTTCTCGATGTCGCGTAGCTGAATAACGGGGGCGCTGGCGGTAACTACATCACTGGTAGAAGCGAGTGGCCTAGCGGCAGTTTGGGCGAGGATGTTTTCCATGGAAAGGTCTGGTTGAGAAAGGAATCTTGTCAAGAGGCTGTCCGGTTTTGGGCAGTAGGCCACTGGGGCTAACCTAGTATAGCCAAGCGCTGTGCCAAATTCATAAATCTTTATAAATCAGTAATTTATGATAAATATTCAAATTAAACGATTAACAAAATATGTCCGTTTCCGGACACGGTGTTCGGTATTGAGTAGTAGTTTGTTCGTGGTTGGCCATTATGCACAGAAGGCCGCCCACAAACACGTCACCCTAAGCCTCCCGCGAAGGACCTGCTTCCTGTGAGCACGAACCGTACAACGGCTCATTTCCAGGTGAGTAGGCCTTTCGCGGGGGGCTTAGGGTGACGTGTTTACTCAGGATTGTAGGCGGAGCTTGTCGTTGCCTCTGCACCGCATTCTCGCCTTCTTAATTATTGAGCAGTAAGGGGCAGCTGGCGCTCAAAGTCATACAGCGTAAGGGCACGTAGGCGGTAGTGCGCCACCCAAGCGGCCCGCAGCGCCAGGATGTAGGCCCGTCGCGCCTGATCCTTTTCGTTGGAGGCGATAGTTAGGTCGGTGAGGCTGATGCGCCCGACTTTGTAGGTGGCCTGGGCAATATTGTAGCGTTGCTGGGCCAAGGAATCGGCGCGGCCAGCCAGGTCTAGCTGCTCACTGAGCGTACTGAGTTGGGCTGCCTGTACCTGCACGCTCTGATCGAAGCTGGCTTCTTCCTGCGCTACATCGGCCTGCACTTGGCGGCGAGTAAGCTCGGCGCTCTTCACAATGGATTTCTGGCGGCCCCAGTCAACCAGCGGCATGGAGAAGGTCAGGAGCACTTCCTGTCGGTTCTGCAGTGCATTGTAGGTATTCCATAGGTTGGTGGCCTCATTTCCGTAGCCCAGGCCCGCCGAGAGCGAGGCCTGAAACCCCGTAGTACCCCGCGCCAGCGCAACATCGCGCTCCGCCTGCAACAGCCGCCGCCGAAAGGCCAACACCGTACTGCGATTTTGGCGGGCCTGCTCCAGGGCGCGCTCTTCCGGCACTACCAGCCGGGGGGCGGCGGCAGGCACTGCCAGGCGCAAATTTTCGGCTCGTAGGCCAGTATAGATCTGCAGACTCACGGCGGCATTTTGGGCATCGAGGCGCCCCTGAGCCATGGCCTGGCGGGCATTCAGCAGGTTCAGCTCCAGCCGGAGCAGGTCGCTTTGGGAAAGCAGGCCGAGGTGGTAGCGCTCCTTCCCTATCCGCAGCATTTCCTCGTTGGCCTGCACGTTCTGGCTGGCCACTTCGGCGTTTACCTGCTGCTGCAACACATCAAAATACAGCTCCGTAATGCGCTGGGCAATGCTTTCGCGCTCCTCCACGTAAATACGCTGGCTTTCCTGATACCGCAGCGGCTCAATCTGCCGGGCCCAGCGCAGGTTGTTAAACATGCCCAGCGGCTGCGTAAACCCAATGGATAAAGGCTGATTGTTGTAGGCCTTCAGGTCGCCGTTGAAGTGGTAAACGCGTTTCAGTTCGGATGCCACGTACACCTGCCCGCCCGTTGGGCCAATGTTCTGGCTCAGGGTCATGGCGACATGAGAACTATTGCTGCGCACCGCCTCAAACTTGGTAGTGCCATCCGCCTGCTCCACAAAGGCCATATCTTTCCGAATGCCGGGCAGCGTGCCGCGCAGGCCTAGCTGTGGCTTGTAGTTCGTCTGGTAATTGCGCCAGTCCCAGTAGCTTTTTTCGCGGGTGGTTTGCGCCTGTTTGGCAATGGCCGACTGGCCTAGCGCACGCTCAATCACCTCCTGCAGGGTCAGGTTAGCGGATGAAGGCTGGGCGGCGGCCGGAATACCAGCCAACAGCAACAGGAAAGGAAGAATCCGTTTCATGCGGGTAGCTAGTTTTTCAGGGTGAGTTCTGGGGTATTCTCGTAGTCCTTCATATCCGACACGATAATCTCCTCACCGGTCCGTAGGCCACTGGTTATCTGCACGTAGTCGAAGTTGCTGTCGCCGAATTGCACGGTGCGGCGCTGGGCTTTGCCCTCCTTCAGCACAAACACCGACTGCTCTTTACCACCTTGGTAAAAGGGGCCGTTTTTCACACGCACCACGTTGCGCAGGGCCTTGGTCACCACAAATACATCGGCCCGCAAATTGGACCTAAGGACCGGATGATGATCCTGGGCCAACGTAGCGTAAAAGGTGACCACACCTTTATCCACGGCTGGGCTCACGGTGCTGATGGTGCCGCGCAAATCGGTGCCATTGATGCGGATTACTACCGGGTCGCCGAGGTGCAGGGCATCAGCATAAGAGTCGGAAATGGTGGCGCGCACCCGGAACCGGCTTAGGTCGGCTACGCGGGCCAGGGCGTCGCCGGCCTGCACGGTAGTTCCCAGGTCTTCATTCACCCAGGTAAGCACACCTGGTTGCTGACTGCTGATGTTGGATTGGGCCAGCTTGCCGGCCAGCTCCGCAATGCTGCGCTCCTGAATCTGCATTGTGAAGCCCAGCTCCCGCACATCGGCGGCGTTGGCGGCGCGCTGGTTCCGGATTTGCTCGCCCAAGCGCTGGAGTTCTAGTTGGGCTACCCGCAGGTTCAACTCGGCCTGGCGTACGCTCTCCGAGGTACCGCCACCAATCTTGAGCATGTATTGCTCATCGCGCAGCGATGATTGCAAGCTGCGCACCTTCACCTGCTGCACCTGCTCCTGAGAACGGAGGTCGTTGAGGGCTTTTTCGAGGCTCAGCTGCAGCTGGCCATTCTTGTTGCGGTTCTGCTGTTGCTCGTCCTGAAGTTTGGCCAGGGCCGTATTCGTCAGCTCTTTGTCCAGCTCAAGAATAGTCTGGCCTGGCAACACTTTGCTCCCCACGGACACCGCAACCCGCCGGATAGTGCTCTGGATGGGACTAGTGATGACCGCTTCATGGGCCGGAATAATTACGCCGGCAGCGGTAAGCGAGGCCTCTACGTCACCGGTTTCGGTGGTGGCCGTCAGGATGTTGGCACGCTGCACGCTGGGTTTGAGCACAGTACGGAAGGCCAGCAAGCCCGTCGCCAACAGCACAACAATACCGATGCCTATTAGCCAGCGGCGGCGCTGAAGACGTTTTTGAGTAGAAACAGGTATATCTCTGTCCATTTTCGTACAGGAAGGAAGGGGTTTCCTGTAGAACAAGCCAAGCGCCGTGCCATTTACATAACATTATATCAATCAGTTGATTGCATCTGAAATAAGCAAATCTTCTTTAGGTAAATATGTCCATTAATGGACAAGGTGTTCGGAAATAAACCCAGCCTGCTCACGGCCATTCAAAACAGGAAAGCCCCGACAACCAAGCGGTTATCGGGGCTTTTCTATGCGAGCTTATAAGCAAGCTGCTAGGCCACTTTGCCTACCAGCCACACTGGCCTAGCGCTGGTTTCGGATGGCAAAATCGTTGAAGGCTACGGTAGCCGAATCAAGACCTTGCGCCAACAGGCCTACACGCACGCCTCGGTCCCAAGGGGGTAGGTATTCGCCATTGAGCGCAAAGCTATCCAGCAGCACGGGCTGCCAGGTGCTGCCATCGGTGCCGTAGGTGAAGCGGAAGCGCTGGCCCCCCCAGGCCTCCAGGCGCAGGTGCAACGTAGGGCCAGCCGGCAACGTGAGCTTAGCCAGGCTCTGGTGATGCCCGCCTTTCACATGCCACACCTGCAGGGTGCCGTTGCCGGCCACCAATGCCAAGGCATTGTCGGGGTCGCCGATGGCGCACAGGCCCGCGAAGGTATCGTGGTCCAGAGAAGAGGTAGCCAACGAAGTGGTAGCCTTATACGTGGCCGTGAACGTGCGCTGGGCCACTACTGAACCAATTCCGCGGGGGTTGGCCGTAAGCAGCAGCTGGCCATCGGCTACGCCTACTTCCGGCTGTTGCCCGATAGGCCACTGCCAGGTTCCGGCCAGACAATTGCCCGCAAAGTTTTCCGTGATATTCAGCACGCGCACATCTTTCAGGGGTGCCGCCTGGGGGCTGTTTCCCTCAAACTCCGGCCAGCCTTCCGCATTGAATGTAAACTCACTTAGGATGCCTTGGCGGCCTACAAACTCGTGGCTTTGGTTGTAGTACGCATGATGCAGCAGGAACCAACGGCCCTGGTACTGGGCCACGGTGCCGTGGCCGGGGCACTTCCAGGTAGCATTTTTCTTAAGAATTGGGTTCTGCGGGCACTTTTCCCAGGGGCCCAGCAGGCTCTTGGCCCGCGCTACGCCGGTAGCATAGGTGCAGCACTTACCGCAGCAGCCATTGCCGGCATAGAACATATAGAAATAGTCATCGTGCCGGATGATGGCCGAGCCCTCCACCAAGCAGCCTTCCCAGGTGCTGGGGTCGTTGCGGAACAGTTCTACCTTCTTGCCCACCAAAGCGGTATGGGTGTCGTTGATGCGCTGCGCCCAGATTGGGGTGGGGTTTTGATATGCATTGCCATCTTCCTTCCACACTAGGTACAGCTTACCATGCTCATCGCGCATCGGGAAGCCATCAATAGAGCCTTGGCGCTGGCCTACGAGGGGGCCGTGGTCGGTGTAGGGGCCGGCCGGATCATCGGCGCTGGCTACCCCAATGGACAGACGGCCGTTGCGGCCTTTTTGGCGGGCCGTATAGTAGACGTAGGTCTTACCGTTTTCGTGGAAGATTTCGGGGGCCCAGAAGTTGGTGCCTGCCCACTCCGGAATGGTGTCAGTGGTCGGAAAAACGTGGCTGACCAGCTCCCAGTCCACCAGATTACTCGACTTAAACAAGGGGAACACCGGCCCCCACTCCGCCGACGTAGCACTGGCCCAGTACGTGTCACCGATCTGGGCGATGGTGGGGTCAGGAAAGTCGCCGGGCAGCACGATATTGGCATACGACGTGACAGGCTCGGAAGCAACTGGCGGTGCCAAGTGCACGGCCGTTTGGGTGGCCTCGTTCGAGGCACAGCCCTTCGGAGGAAGGGAAAGGTCGGCTGCAAAATGAGCCGCAGATTCTACTGTGAAAGACACAACAGACGGGGAAATGGGGAGGACGGGAAACAAGGAGCAAGAACGGGAGCAAGCTACCCGAGGGGTGGCCTACTCCTTTGCCGAAGCCCGCAAACAGGCGGCTTCAGAAGCGGGAGCCTACCTAGCTCAACAGCTAGGCCATCTAATGTACTAATAGAATTGAAATATTCCTGCATTTGGAAATTTTGACTACCGCACTATATCCAGCCACAGCCAACAGCATTTTAGAGCAAACCCAACAGACAAAGTTGCTATAATTCTTCCAACAGCAAGAAATAAGAGCCATTCATTCCATACTGCACTAATGATAACTGAGCATAATCCGAGCCATTAAGCTCGTCAAATAGATAAATTTATTTATAATAAATTATAATTTTACCTATAAAAATGAAGTGTATGTATTGGCAAAAGCCTACAAGCTCCCTCCTATCGTGATGCCATCAGAATAGAAAGCATAGTTCCGGGCGATACCTAGGCCACGAATAAGAGGCTGCTAAGTGCTCTGGCTACTGTTTTTCATAAAGTGGCTTCGGAAAAATAGACTCCGACAGTTACAGCAAGTTTTTGGGGCAATAGATGAAATACTGAGGCAACGGTGCAACGCTTTTCTACATCTAGAGTGGTAGTTGCGCCTCCTATTGTCGTGCCCTCGCCGACCATACCATGCTTTCCCAATGGGTGATAAGCGGCGAGCAATGCGGGTTTTAACCCCCAGGATGCAAGGATTTCTGCGCTTCGTTCAAGAAAATGAAAATAAATATCAAAGGTACCTTGCGTCACATAGTACCTTCTACTATATTTGTCTCAGTGATTGGTTGAACAATGGCGTTGGCCCTCGCTTGCACTGCTGCAGGCCCCGGCCAATGCCCTACCATCCCTCCCGGCATCAATCGGATGCTGGCGCTGCCGAAGCCCGGCGTGGCCTATGCCACGGGGCTGCACGCGGCACGGGCTGGGCCAGGTCTTTTCTCTAGGCCTCTTTTCTGATTGATTTCCTGCAACGAGCATCCGGCGGAACCGCGGCCACCGGACACAGCTCCCTCTTGCCCGAAACTTCCACTTTTCCTTCTTCCTGATGACTTCCTCTACGCCTTTCGGCCGGACCCTCCAGGGTCTGGGGTTCCTCGCTATGCTCTTTCCGTTGGCCGCCGCCGCTCAGCAGCAACCTGCCGGCTCTATCCAAGGCACCTTACTCGATCAGGCCAACGGCCAACCGGTACCCTTTGCTAACGTGGTGGTGCTGCGCGCTCAGGATTCGACATTCGTAATCGGCGCGGCATCCGGCGAAAACGGGGGCTTTTCGCTCTCTACACTTGGTTTGGGCACGTATATAGTAAAGGCCTCGGCCATTGGCTACCAGGGCCTGCGCCGCACGGTTGCTTTGACTTCAGCTGCTCCCAATGTGCGTTTGGGCACCCTGAAACTGGCCTCTACCGCTACGCAGCTTGGCGGCGTAACGGTGCAGGGTGAGCGGGCCGCCGTGCAAGAAAGCCTCGATAAGAAGGTAATTAATGTAGAAAAAGACCTGAGCAGCGTGGGTGGCACCGCCATAAATGTGCTGCAAAACGTGCCCTCCGTAACCGTGGCGGCCGATGGTACTGTGAGCATGCGGGGCAGCTCCAACATCACCATTCTCATTGATGGCAAACCCAGCAGCTCGGCCAACAGTGGCGCCGGCGGCAACCGCCTGGAGCAGATTCCGGCCAGCTCCATTGAGCGTGTAGAGGTTGTGACGAACCCTTCGGCGCGATATGACGCAGCCGGTGCCGGCGGGGTGCTCAATATCATCCTCAAAAAGCAGAAAAAAGATGGCTGGAACGGCCAAGCCATGCTCAACCTGGGTTCACGCGAGAAATATAACCCCAGCCTGAGCCTGAACCGGCGCGTGGGCAAGATGAACACGTTTGCCTCGCTGGACCTACGCGACGACACCTACCACAGCCGCATGTGGAGCGACCAGTATACCACCCTGGAAAACCAGGAGCTGCGCACCTACCAGCAGGGCAACAATGTGCGCCACACCAAAAACACCAGTGGCCGCATAGGTTTCGATTATACGCTGCCCGCTAACCAGAGCCTTACTGTGACGGTAGAGCCCAACTTCAACCACTCCAATAACGCAGGCACGCAGCTGGCCACTCTCAGCGGAGCCACCAATGCCCGCATCGGGAGCACGTTTGGGGTAGTAGAGAATGTCGATAACATCGACAACTCCGTGGATTATCGCCGCACCTGGGACGCGCACAAGGGCCGCGAGTTGACTGGCAACGCCTACTACAGCTATCTGAATGCCGATGTAGTAGTGGCCCAGCGCAACACCGAAGGCAGCCCCGACCTGCTGGAATGGAAGCAGGACCTGGACGTGAACCTGCACGCGGTGGGTGGCCAGGTAGATTACGTGCATCCTTTGGGTGAGAAAGCTCGCTTTGATACGGGTCTGAAAGGCCAGTGGCAGACCAACAGCGGCACCGACGATTTCCTGCGCCAGCAGACCGACGGCCCCGGGTTCAACCGCCTGCCCGACCGCTCTTACGCCTACGATTTCAAGGAATACACGCAGGCTGGCTACGCTACCTACCAGCAGGAAACCGGTAAATGGACCATGCAGGGTGGCCTACGGGCGGAGTACACGAACACCAGCGGCAAAGTGATTGGCGGCAATGGCCCCTTCAAGCTCGAATACCTGAATCTGTTTCCTTCCGCCTCCGTAGCCCGCAAGCTCTCCGGCGCCGATCAGCGGCTGCAGCTGAGCTACTCGCGCCGCCTCAACCGCCCTGGCTTCATGCAGCTGCTGGCTTTCCCGCTCTACCAGGACCAGCGCAGCTACCGCATCGGTAACCCCACGTTGCGGCCCGAATACATCAATGCGCTGGAGCTAGGCCACCAGGTTACGATGGGGCAGGCGTCCTTGACCTCCACCGTGTTCTACCGTCACACTACCAATGCCATTCAGCGCTTGGTGCGGCTTGATACGATGGCCACGCGCCTCTACGGAGCGGGTGCGGTTATCACGGCGCAGTATGCCGCCAACTTTGGGCAGGCCACCAGCTACGGCGCGGAGGTTTCCCTGAACCAGCCGGTGGCTAAGTGGTGGCGCCTAACGGCCAGTGGCTCGCTGTTCCAGAACACCGTGACGGCAGCCACCGGCAACGAAGCCAACCGCCGGGTAGTGTCGGGTACGGCTCGCCTGATGAACTCCTTCACTCCCACGCCCAAGCTGGATATTCAGCTGACCGGCAACTACCGCGCTGCCGCCGTCACGGCCCAGGGCCGCATTGCACCGGTAGGCTCTATGGATATAGCCCTACGCCAGCGCCTGTTCAACGACCGGGGCGCCGTTACCTTCCGGGTGTCCGATGTGTTCAATACCCAGCGCAACCTCACTGAAACCTTCACCAACGACTTCCGCGCCACTTATTACAACAAGTGGGAGTCGAGAGTGGCCTACCTGGGCTTGTCGTGGTACATGGGCTCCAACAAGCCGCCCAAGAAGATTGAAAACCAGCCTCAAGGAGGTGGCGGTGGCTTCGGTGGCTAATTGCTGGCAACGGCTGAGTCTCTCTGAAAATATTTTTTCCGTCCGATGTAACTTTTACGAAAATAAGCGGTGTCCACAACAGCAATGCACCGCAGAAGCCCTCTACTGTTACCCCGACAAGCGCAAAAGCTCATCAGAGAACAGTCCAGAAAAGACTTGAAAAAATTGTAGAAATATTTCTCACTTCTCAGGCATCCTTTTCAGTCTCCCTAACATCTATCTTATAGCTAAGCATTTACCGGCAGACAGGTAGCTACTTCTGCCGCTAACACCGCTCCTACTTCGGCCCGCGGCAACTTTCCTCCCGGATAAGTTATGGCCACCCGCCCGCCGAATGTGCCTTACAACCAAAGGGTACAGCTGCCCAGGTTGCCGGCGCTATTCCAGGGCTTCTCGATAGCCTCTGCCCTTTCTCCTTCCTCTTTTACTGTGCTTGTTTTCGGCGGGCCTGCGGGTGCAGGTAGGCCGACAGGTAGCTCCTTGCCAACATTTTTCTCCTTCAACTCATGAAAACTTCCCTGCTTTCCCGCCTGAGCCTTTCTTGCCTGCTGCTGGCTCTCCCAGTTTCCATGGCCTTTGCCCAAACCTCCGTCTACAGCGAGGCGCCCATCATCGCCAAAACCGGCTACTGGACTCTGCAAACCGATACCCAGGCCCGCGACCACACGGTAGTACGCTTCTACAACGACCAGCACGAGCTGTTGTATGAGGAGCAGCTGAAAGGGGTGTGCCTCGATCCTTCCAAGAGCTTGGCTGCCCACCGCCGCATTTCCCGCATGCTGGGCACCACGCTGCAGCAAGTACAGCGCCTGCACAACAACTCGGTGGTTTCTACCAACATGGTAGCCCTGAACCGCCACACCCAGCGCCTGTACGCTATGCAATAGCCGTTGGCTTCTGGCCCGCTTATACTATCCTATGTTATCCGTTATCCGCAGTTTCTGCTTCTGCTAGGCCAGTCAGAAACGCTCTCAATACCTAATTAGTAGCCTAATGCAGCGCCGCATTTGCGCGTGCTCCGGCCTCCGCCCTGTAATGGCGGGGCTCCGTCCCACCAGACTCCTGGCCTAGAGGCCACCCGTCAGCCTGGGCTCGACACCAACTCCTTGCATTTCCTGACCGTCTCCGGCCCCTTCCGGAACAGAACCGCGGCTGCCCGCCAGGCACCGGGGACGGCCACGCCTTACTCTTTCATTTCGCACCTCACCATGAAAACTTCCTTTGCCATCCGTACCCTGTTGGGCCTTTCGCTTCTTTTTGCCGGCCGCGAGGCGGCTGCCACTCAGCCCAAGGCCAGCGCCAGCGGCACCATCAGTGGCCGCCTGTTCGATGGGGAAACCCAGGAGCCTATTCCGCATGCCAACGTGATTCTGCTGCGCGCTTCCGACAACCGCTTCGTGAAGTCCGTGGAAACGGATGCCAACGGCGTTTTCAGGGCCGACAAGCTGCCCCTAGGCCAGTACAAGTTCCGCACTACGGTGCTCGGCTACCACTCCGTAAACCCCATCGTGGCTTTTCATGCGCGCCGGACACAGGTGGCGCTGGGTTCGGTGGTAATGGTGCCGCTCAGTACGCCTCAGGTTGCCCGCGCCAACAAGCAGGAGTGGGCACAACGGAACCGCGCCGTAGCCCAGCTGGAGCCTCGCCGTCCCGCCGTTCGGGTGCGCTCCTAGCGGAACCACACCGTAGGCCAGTGCGCCTGGCGTACTAGCCGGGGCAGCCTGCCGCTTTCCAGGCCACTGCTTTCGCCCGATGGGCTGCTCCCAGGAGTAGCTCATCGGGCGAGCTGTTTTTCGGGCGGGGCGGGCGCTTTTTGGGTTACACCTGGCCTAGCGAGGTATTAACTTGCGCCTCTCCTTGAGAGAAGCAGCCCCACTTATGGCCGCCACTCCCCTCCGTCGAATAATACTAAGAGGTATGCAGGCCTTCGTTGCCTTTATTCTGCTGCTGATGACCGGTACGCTGGTGCCCGTGAACCGCGACTTTCGGCAAACGCCCGGTGGCATCCCTGTGTTTGTGGTTTCCAACGGGCTGCATACCGATGTGGTATTGCCAATGCGGGAGGCGCGCACGGGCCAGGACTGGCTGCAGGAGTTTCAGCAACCCAGCCTCACGGCCCGGTTTGCGCACTACCCATATGTGGCCTTCGGGTGGGGCAATGAAGGTTTTTACCTGGGCTCAATGGGCGGCAAATTCCCCGGGCCGAAGGCTGTTCTGGGCGCGGTTTTTCCTTCCAAAACACTCATGCACGTCGATTTTTACCGAAGCGCACCGAAAGCCGGACACCGTGTGGTGCCTCTCCTGATATCGGCGCAGCAATACCAACGCCTGACGAGCTACGTGCGCAATTCCTTTAGCCCACCCGACAGCCTAGGCCAGTACCAACTGCGCCAGCCCGCCGGCTACTCACCCGAAGACTTTTTCTTCCGGGCCCGAGGCCGCTACCATGCCCTGCGCACCTGCAACGACTGGACAAACCAGGGCCTGCGCAAGGCCGGGCTGCGGGCCGCGCTCAAAGCTCCTTTCGCTGCATCTGTGCTCTTCCAAGCTCAACAGGTAGAGCCTGTTGAGGAGAAATAACTAAATATCAGACAATTTTTCAGGTTTTTTTCCTACTTATCCTTGTTTCTCTTACGAACTCCACAGACAATTTCTGCGCTAATAGAGGGGTAATACTTAGCACATTATATTACTTTTTTACAATGTTGGATGTCCACCGGGAAGTATTGCCAAACGGATTCCTTCTAATCCTCTCACCAGACACGTCTTCTTCCGATGATGTGAAACTTACGCGCGCCCTACACCGGGCTAGTCGAAGCGATAAACCAGCTATTCTGGTTGATTTCAGCCTGGTGAACACTATTTCTGAAGAGACTACTGAGTTGCTACTGGCCTACGCCTTTTTGTTGCATGCCCAGGACCGGCGCCTGATTTTGTGCCATGTGCCCCAACCGGTGCAGCACCACTTCATTTATCTGGATGCGGCCTCCCAGCCTCTGCTGGTTCCGTCGTTGCTGGATGCTATTCAGGAAATAGACTTTGAGGCCGGCAGAAGCCATATATACTACGAGCCGTCGCCAAACTAGCGGCCGTTTGCGCCCCTCTGCCGATCTAAGAAATACGTGCGAGACAGCTCAGGAAGTGGCCTAGGCCACATTTACCATGAGGCCCGTTGAAGTCAGACGGCCCGTTGTACCTTCGCGTCATCATTTCGCACACTTTCTGATGAGCGCCCAAAAACCCAGCATCCCCCGCGGCACCCGCGATTTTGGCCCGGCCGTGGTGGCCCGCCGCAACTATATCTTCGGTATTATTCGTCGCACGTTCGAGAAGTTCGGCTACGCGCCCCTCGAAACTCCGACGCTGGAAAACCTCTCGGTACTCACCGGCAAATACGGCGAGGAAGGCGACCAATTGCTCTTTAAAGTCCTGAACTCCGGCGACTTCGCCAAGGATGTAACGCCCGAAGACCTGGCCGCCGATAACCGCAGCAAGTGCCTGCTACCCAAAGTAGCCGAGAAAGGCCTGCGCTACGACCTCACGGTGCCTTTCGCGCGCTACGTGGTCATGAACCGCAACACGCTGGTATTCCCCTTCAAGCGCTACCAGATTCAGCCCGTGTGGCGCGCCGACCGCCCCCAGCGCGGCCGCTACCGTGAGTTTTACCAGTGCGACGCCGACGTGGTAGGCACCGACTCTTTGCTGTGCGAGGCAGAAATTGTGCTCATGATGTCGGAGGTGCTGACTGGCCTAGGCCTCACGGAGCACACCATCAAAATAAACCACCGCCGCGTACTGGGCGCATTCTACCAGGCACTCGGCGGCGAAGGAACCGAGACTGATCTGTTTACGGCCATCGATAAGCTTGACAAGATTGGGCGCGAAGGCGTGGAAAAAGAGCTGGCCAGCCGTGGCTTCTCGCCCGAAGCCACGGAGCGTCTCTTCGACCTACTGGGCGTAGGCGGCGACTTTGCCGAGAAGCTGGAGCGCCTGCTCGCCGCCTTCGTGACGGCCGGCGTAGAACCCGATAACGCCGACGGCTATAAAGGTCTGCAGGACCTGAAGCGTGTGTATGATTACCTGGTGAGCTTCGGGTTCGATAAGTTTGAGAACCTGGAGTTTGACGTGACGCTGGCCCGCGGCCTGAGCTATTACACGGGCTGCATCTTCGAAATCAAGATCAACAACGTGAACATGGGCAGCGTGAGCGGCGGTGGCCGCTACGATAACCTCACGGGCGCCTTCGGGCTGCCCGGCGTGTCGGGCGTGGGCTTCTCCTTCGGCGTTGATCGGCTTTACGATTGCCTCGAAGAGCTGAACCTGTTCCCGGCCGATGCCGCCACTACCACGCGCTGCTTGGTCGCGAACTTCGATGCCGAAAGCGAAGCGGCGGTACTGCCGGTGCTGCGCCGGCTGCGCGAGGCCGGTATCCCGAGCGAGCTGTTCCCGGAGTCAGGCAAGCTGAAAAAGCAGTTTCAGTACGCCGATCAAAAAGGTATTCCGTACGTGCTGCTGCAGGGCTCTGAGGAGCGCGCCGCTGGCCAGTTTAAGCTCAAAAACCTGGGCACTGGCCTGGAAAGCACCGTCTCGCTGGATGAAGTGCTAGCTGAACTAACTAAATAGCAAGCGGCTGGAAAAGGGCCTTTACCATTGGTGATGGCCGATAATGAAAATGCCTCCCACTGATATAGTGAGAGGCATTTCTTGCTTTATTCCGGCAGGCCTATACGGCCTTCTTGACCTTCATATGTGCTTTGTGAATATCCTGGCCAACTTTAGTACGGCCGATTTTATGCGTGGTTTCCGTCACCTTGGAGCCGTTCGGCCGCATTACCGTTTCGGTGGTGGTAGTAGCGCCGGTGGCTTCATTTTTCACCTTCTTGGTTACTTTCTGGCTGCCGTCGGCGCTGGTTTTGACGTTGGTTTTCACATCTCCCTGAGCTATAGCGGATGCAGCAAAGGCAACTGCTATCAGCATGAATGCAATGCGTTTCATAACGAAAGCTGTTAAATGGTTGAAAGAAAATTTTCAGTTGAAGTAACAACCTACTTGGTGAAGGAAGCATGAAAATTTTGGCACCCAAACCAATCATATATAATTGATAAACAGATTATTACTACGAACTATTTAAAGTCCTTTTTTCTCTCGCCTTATAGTTCCTGTTAGTCCATTCTTGCCCTGCCGGGCCTAGTGGCACCCGGCTATCTTATTGCTTACGACCAGATAAGGGAAGGCTCTTCGCAGCCCGATAGCTTAATTGTATAAGGCACTTATGGCGGCTTCGGCTCTGTAGGGGATGCGGTTTTTTGTTCGACCGGAAAAGCCCACTTTTGGCAATCCATCTGGCCCCACCCGCCGCTCCTTCTCTGCCACCCCATGTCTCAGGATCATTCCCTTACTCCGTCTGCTCGCCTCGATCTAGATACGCTAGGCCACCTGCTGCGCACCAATGCCACTGTGGTTCTCAGCGAGGAAGCCCGCCAGCGCATTGCGGCCTGCCACAGCTACCTGCACGCGCGCCTCGAAGCCACCCCCGATGCGCCCATCTATGGTATCAATACCGGGTTTGGAGCGCTGTGCAACAAGGCCATTGCCGCCGAGCAGCGCCAGCAGTTGCAGGTAAACCTAATGATGTCGCATGCCTGCGGCACCGGGGAGGAAGTGCCCGCCGATCTGGTGCGCCTGATGTTGCTGTTGAAAGCTCAAAGCCTGAGCTACGGCCACAGCGGCGTGCAGCTCAGCACCGTGCAGCGCCTCCTCGATTTTTATAACCGCGAGATGCTGCCAGTGGTGTATCAGCAGGGCTCGTTGGGCGCCAGTGGCGATTTGGCACCGCTAGCCCACCTATGTTTGCCGCTGCTAGGCCTAGGTGAGGTAAACTACATGGGCTACCGCCTCTCCGCCACCGATGCCATGAGCCTATTTAGCTGGGCTCCGCTCACGCTGCAAGCCAAGGAAGGCCTAGCCCTGCTGAATGGCACGCAGTTTATGCTGGCCTACGCCGTGCACTGCCTGCTGCGCGTGCAACGCCTGCTAAACGCGGCCGACGTCATTGGGGCCTTGTCTCTGGAAGCCTTTGGAGGCCGCGCCGAGCCGTTTGATGAGCGCCTGCACCTGATTCGGCCTCACGCCGGGCAGCTTACCGTGGCCCAGCGCGTACGAGAGCTGTTAGTGCAAAGCGAACTGCAGGAGCAGCCCCGCCTAGCTGTGCAGGACCCCTACTCTTTCCGGTGCATGCCCCAGGTACACGGCGCCTCCCGCGATGCCCTGGCCTACGTGCAGCAAGTGGTAGAAACCGAGTGCAACTCCGTAACCGACAACCCCAACATTTTCCCCGACGACGATGCCATTCTGAGCGGCGGCAACTTCCATGGGCAGCCGCTGGCGCTGGCACTGGATATGCTGGCCATTGCCACGGCTGAGTTGGGCAGCATATCGGAGCGGCGCACGTACCAGCTCATCAGTGGGCAGCGCGGCCTGCCGCCGTTTCTGGTGGCAGAGCCGGGCTTGAACTCCGGCTTCATGATTCCGCAATACACGGCAGCTGGCATCGTGAGCCAGAACAAGCAGCTGTGCACGCCCGCTTCCGTTGACAGCATTGTGAGCAGCAACGGCCAGGAAGACCACGTAAGCATGGGGGCCAATGCTGCCACCAAAGCCCGCCGGGTAGTAGAAAATGTAGAGCAGCTGCTGGGCATTGAGCTGCTGAATGCCGCGCAGGCCCTGGCTTTCCGCCGCCCGGCCCGCACCTCCGAGGCATTAGAACAAGTAGTGACGGCCTTCCGCGAGAAAGTACCCTTCGTGAGCCAGGACCGGGTGCTGTACCCCGATTTGCATGCGGCCGCGGCCTTCGTGCGGACGTATCAGTGGGAATAATGTATTCTCGGTGAATGGCTTAACGCCTATTTTAGACGCTTAGCAAACGCAACAGCCCACGTCTTCCGTTATGGCATGGTGAAGAAGAGTTTATTCCTGCTACTGACTTTCTGGACTGCTACCCTGACCTGTGCTCTACACGCCGTAGGCCAGTGCGTGAACACGCCTAACTCTGGGGCGAACTTCCGGCTATACGATGTAGCTACCAAGCAGCAGGTGCAAACACTGTGTGTAGGCCGGCAGGTGCGCCTCAAAGATGCCAGTGGCCGCCAGCTAGACCCCGCCCAGATCTACTACCAGAAAACCAGCGCGCTCGTATGCAGCGGCTTCACCGATACCAGCACGTTTTACACCCCTGCCGCCGCCGGCAAAATCACGATTACCCAGAACACGCAGAACCCTCTGCCCAATAGCTCGGGCCTTATTTTTGGCCGCGAGTATGAAGTAAAAGCCGCCCCACCACCTGCTTTCGAGGTGGTATCGTGTGCCTCTGGCTCGGTGCAGCTAACGGTAACAGATCAAACCTATGATCAATACAGCGTGACGATTGGTGGAGTGGCCGTACAGCCCAACCCACGGCCCAACGCTCCGGTTACCTACGCTACGAATGGGGCTACTGCTGTAACGCTCACGGGTTCCTACAACTCGCCCACACTCTGCTCCAACCAATCAACTAAGACGTTCACATCGCTCCCGGCACCTCAGCGGCCAACTATTCAGCGTCTTACGGCACAGAATAACGGGAGTGTGGAGCTTCAGTTCGCCGCCTTGCAGCCGGAATACAAGTATGCCCTTCAGCTCAGTGAGGGCCCGGCCGGCTACCGCACTGTGGCAACTGTGGCGGCCCCGGTGGCTGGTTACTCGGTGCCCAATACGCCCAAACTAGGCTGTTACCGACTGGTGCTAACAGATGCCTGCCAGGCCAGTGTGGTATTAAGTTCGGCAGATGTCTGCTCGGTATCCCTCACGGCGGCTTCCCTGAATGGCCGGAACCGACTGACCTGGACGACCAGCCAAGCCGGCACTTTTGAAGTCAGCAGAAACGGGCAAGTGCTGGTACAACTACCTGCCGGAACTACGCAGTACGAAGATACTAATGTGACCTGCGGAGTGGCCTACACGTATCGGGTTACGGCCCTCAACGGCTCCGTAGCCTCTGTTTCTAATGAGGCAGTAGTAACCACTGCTTCCACACTCACACCGGCAACCCCGCAGCTTACGGCCTCCTTCAACCTGCGCAACCAAGTAGTATTAACGACGACCACCCCACTTACTCCTACTGGCGGCCAGCTCCTTTACCTGCGCAATGGCTCAGAGTTGCGTACTACTGCCAGCCGCACGCTGCTTGACTCCACGCTAACTCTAGGCGCCACGCCGCAACCCGTGTGCTACACGGTGCGGTTTCTGGACGAGTGCGGCAACCGCTCAGCAGAAAGTGCTCCTGTGTGCCCGGTGCTACTTACTGCCACCGCCGCCAACGAAGATGGAACATTAGTCCGGCTAAGCTGGACGGCCTTGCGCGGCCCCGATCCGGCCGCACTGCCTAGCTACCGGGTGCAGATTCTCTCGCCCAACAATACCGTGCTCGGCACTATTGCAGCGGGCCTTAGCCTCACGCTCCCGCCTTTTCCGCCTCTGGCCGGTCAGCTGGATCAGCAGGAGCTTCGCTACCGCATCGAGGCCATTGGGAGTGGCCTAGCAAGCCCCAGCTATTCCAATATAGCCACTATTACCAGGTCCGTGAAGCTGTTTGTGCCCACTGCTTTCACGCCCAATGGCGACGGTCTGAATGATGTACTGGAGCTTAAAGGACGCTACCTCAACAACTTCCGGTTTGTAATAATTGACCGCAACGGACAGGAAGTGTTCCGGGCCACTACCCGCGCCCAAACCTGGGATGGTCGCATAGGCTCTGCTTCGCCGGTGCCGGGCGCTTATGTATGGCGTTTTGAGGCGAATGACCAAAGCGGCCAGCGCGTGGCCCAACACGGCACCGTCACAATTTTACGGTAGCCGCGTGGTGAGTTTCTCGCTGCATACGTACGCGTCATTCAATACCTTTGAGCCCCGAATGTAGCCGGCGCTTCTGCTGGCCATCGGTTTCTTTCCTTTTTACATATTTCCGCCAAGACGATGTTTGATATAATGGGCATGATGGGCTGGCCCCCTGAAAACCCGCTTAAAAGCCCCTTCAAGGGGCTTTTTTGGTGTCTATGCCGTTCCTGTAGCAACTTCTGGGGCAGATTTGCTACAGTCCCTGGGAATAATACTACACCGGCGGCGCCTCCCCCGGCAGACGAAATTGCACTATTGTATTTTTCCGCGCCGCGCCCTGGTGTGCGGAGCCCGGTCTCGCGCCGTTCGGACGCCCGATTCGTCCGAGGCAAACTCCGCCTTAAATGCCTCCTCTGGAGAAGATCAACCTTCAATAAATTCATCGCGCACGCGCATTTGACTTTAAGAGAGCTTTATTATTAAACGCTTTAAGGGGCTCCACAACTATTTGATTATCAGCATTTCCTGAGAGGTATTCTGGAAAAACCTGCAAATGGGTTACACTCTACCGTGGAAAAATCTGCAAAAGGTTACACCCTACCGTGGAAAAAAAAGCAACGGGTTACGGAAAAATCTGCAACGCTGGCAACAACTATCAACTGGACCCGTACCTTTGCTCAAATTTCACCAACCGACCTCATCAGAATATGACAGAAGCCAGAACAGCCCCCGCCACTGAGCAGATTCCCGGTGTCCGTTACGATGCCACGAAGCGGAAGTGGAAGGCGCAGGCACGAATCGGCGGGGTGGTCCGCAACCTTGGCTATCACCTGGACGCTGCCGACGCTGCCGACGCTATTGCCCGGACAAAGGCGCAACACGAGCCAGTCCACAAGCCAAAGGATGAGTTGACAACGATGCTACGCCAGCGCCAGACGCGCTCCAGCAACCGCCAGGTGGTGTTCCTGTCCAACGACTTCGTCTGCCAGCCCTGGGGGCTCAACGAGCTCCAGGCGAAAGCGTTTGCGCTGACCTTGGCTTCGCTCAACCATAAGGACGACAAGGACCCGCTCACGATTGCCTTCCAGGTGCAGCAACTGTTTCCGAACTATGAACCCAAGCACTACCGCGAGCTCCACCGCACCGTGCACGCGCTGGGGGATATGATGGTGATGATCTACCACAACAAGCACGTGGGCGAGCGCATTAACGTCTTCAGCCAGCTCAAGTTCGATATGAAAACCGGGCTGATTTGGGGCTCCTTTACCCCTGCCATCCAGCCGTACATTATGCCCCTGTTGGAGCGCGGTAACTTCACCGCAGCGCAGCTGGCGGACTTGCTGCGCATCCGCGGCGCAGCCGCCCACAAGCTCTACTGGTTGTTGGTCTGTCATGCGCGGGATGGGGTTGGTAACTGGAAAGAGGGCTATGACTCCTTGCGCCAGTTGCTGTGCGCGGACAAATACCCCGTCTTTGCGGACTTTCGCCGCTATATTCTCAAGCCTGCCTGCGACGAGTTGACTGAGACTGCCTATGGTTTTACCTTCCATGCGGTCGAGGAGCATCGCATTGGTGTGCGAGTCACGCAGGTGGAGTTCCGCTATACGTACAAGGCGACCAGTGTGGAAAAGCCAGCGAAGCCCGCCAAGGCGGGGCGGGCGGAGAAGCGAGAGGAGGATTTTCAGGAGTTCCTCGACCACTATCGCGGCGTGCCCCAGTGGTTCAACCTGTACGAAAAGATGGCGGGCACTCCTGCCCAGCGAGATGGTCGCACCGCCAATGGTTACACGCCCGTCGCCATGGATGCCGCCGCCGCCCAGAAGATATTCCGGTACGTGGTCCAGGACAGCAGCCGCGTGAAAAAGTTAATTGACCTGCTGAATCCTCTCGTCGTCCAGCACGGGCTGACGAACATGGATCGAGTTATGCGCGCCGGGCACGTGATGAAACAGATCAAGCACGCCTTTCCGGATCTCTTCCCTGCCAAATAATATTTTTTTGCCTCATTTGCTTGGAGTATTCCAAAACACTCTTACCTTTGAGCTATGTTCTTCATCGACCCCAAAACTATGCTCCTCATGTCCAGACCAAAACGCAATTTGGACCAGGACTGGCAGGAGTTGCGCGAATGGGTGCAGCAACACCAAGGCATGATCCGCCTGAACGGAGTCGCCCTGAAAGCCGGCGTGAGCCCGGAGCTGGTTACTTCCTTGCTCCTGCGGGATCCCGAGAAGATCCGCGCTGCGCGGGGCTTTGACCGGCTGGACTCCTTGCTGGAGGTCTTCATGGTGGAGCCCTTCGGCTACCGTCCCTCCTGGATCGAAAAAATGTGGGCAAAGACATAGCCCCTTTTTTTACCCGTATTGCCTGTAATTCTGCAAACACACAAGCATTTTCTCCTCCTCCTTATCCTCATTTCCATGGAAGACATTACCACCACCGCCGAGCAGTTGATCGAGGAGCTGGAGCAGCTGCTCGACCGCCACGAGACGCTCACGTTTAACCGCCAACGCCTGGGCAACGGCATTATCACCTCGCTGAGCTCGGGCACCACGATTCTGCTCCAGTTTGCCAGCGTGGACCTGCGCTCGCTGCTGGAGCAGTTGTGCCATGAAGCGGACATCGAGTTTTCTGGTCGCTGCTACCATACGGATGGCGAGTACGGCGGGCAGCGGATGGAGAGCTTTGACGATGGCGAGTCTGACGAGGTGAGCGCCGAAGAGATCCGCGGCAGCTACGAGAGCCTGCGCACCAATGCCGCGCAGATCCAGCAGGCCTAGGACGAGGAGCAGCAGGCGCGCGGCTAGCACGCCCCGCTGGCTGTGGGAGCTCTTCAAGTCGCTGCACTCCTATCCAAAAAACGCCGAGCTGGTGCTAGCGGCGGTTGTAGATACGGAAGCGATGCCGCTGGAGGAGAGGACCGGACACTAGGACTGGGACTATGTGGTCTGGTGTAAGACGTCACTGCTGACCGGCACCCACCGCCTCCCGCTGGACCTGGACCAATTCGAGGCACTCTGGAGCGGAGACTTCGAGGAGGGCTCCGTGCATGAGGAGGACACGGTCCAGCACTTCCGCCGCCTCCTGAAGACCAAGCTGGATTCCCACTACCTGCTCGTCCTGGAGCGCTACAAGCGCCTCTGCCAGCGCCAGCTGGGCACCTCCAACGCGTAACCGACTTCTCTCCCTCTTCCTTTTCTCTCACCTCTACCTCCCTATTTCGATGCCGCTGACCACTGCCACCGCTCAATTCATCGATCAAGTAGACGCCCGCCTGCAGCAGGCTGCCCCGCTGGGCACGCTGCAGCTCACCAAGCGCCGCACGCCCGGCAGCCGGCTTGCCTACCACGCCGAGTTCGGCGGCATAACGGTGGCGCCCACCGCGCCCCGCCGCGTGCGCTGCGGGCTGATCCGCCTGCTCCAGCCGCTGGTGGTGGAGCTGGCAGCGTGCCGGGAAGGCTTCCGGATCCAGGCGGAAACCTTCGTCAGCGCGGCGCTCATCACCATCCAGGTGCGCGTGCTACTGCGGCGCCCGCCATCGCTGGTGCAGCAGTTGGAAGAGGCGGATCAGATGCACCTGACGACGCTGCACGTGCGCCTGGCTGCCTGGCGCCAGAAGCTCAGCGTATTGGTTCCGATGCAGAGGCTCACGCTGGTTGCCGTGGTGGACGAATAGCGCAGTGAGCCGGCACACAACATCTTCACCTACCAGCGCTTCCGCCTCGGCAACCACCGCCTGTCCTGGCAGCTGGAGGAGGATGAGTTTGAGGCGCTCGTGGGCAGCCGTGGGTTGTACGTCGCGGGGCTGATGAGCCAGCGGCGCACCGTAGCGGAGCTGCTGCCTGCCTAAGAATTGAAACGTTCTATTCACTCTCTGGACCAAGTCGGTACCCTGCGCACACGTCCGGGGCTCACCCTAAAGCGCCTACTTCACAAAGACTGCGGCGCTTCCCTGTCCTCTGCTTAGTCCTCAACACACTCACATCAACCACTTTTTCAAATCACCACGAAGTCATGACACAAAAACTCGGAGTCGGAGAAACTTTCTATTTACCAAACCCACAACCAAATACAGAGAACTGCCACCTTGAATTTACAAGTCATTTCGTGGACCTGGTTTACTACATCCTCAAGCCACAAGCACAGGATATAGAAACCTGGAGGAGTGCTCCTTTGCGCTTAGCAGTGTTCGAAGCTGAGTCAGGTGTTCCTTTTGTGGCGGGTGAGTTTCAGAATAAAGAGAAATGGTCTTTCGATGCGCCAGTGAACGTGCTCAAGGTCGCGACGGAACAGCCTCGATGGTGGCAAAGTGAGGCAGGTAGCATGTTTAATATGATTTTGGTGAATGCAGTTACAAACAAGATTGTCGCACTGCGACAGCTCTCTGTCCAGTCTGGCTTAGTTGAAAAATTGAGCAATAGCCTAGTCGAGCAATCGCAGCGGTATCAACACTTCAGGGAGGTGGATGCTGCACACCGACGAGCTACGATCCAATTTAGCACACTTCAGATGCTAAGAGGATAAGCGCTGGCGACCGGAGAACCCGTATTAAGATCCCAGTAACATCATGTCCAGAAAACAAGAACTACTGACCCGCTTCACCACCAGCAGCATGGACACGTCGAAATCCTACCACTGCGGAGACCGGCATAAACGGGTACGCGAATACACGACGCACTACACTGTCCAGAGCATTGCTACCCGAAAAATCTACCGCTTTAGCGTCACCAGCGTGTTCGACGCGGGCAAGGTAATCTCTCGCCAGAATGCACAGGATCACGCGGAAATGAGTCTAGACGAACAGGATGCTCGAGAGTTGGTGGACCTGCTCAGCACACGCTATAACTACATCGAGATGTAGTCGAGGACTCTACTCCTCACTCACAAATGGACCACTCCAACACCATCCCCTCAAACTACGCGGAAGCGCTCCTCGCCACACTGGCAGTGCTCCTGCAGACCACCCACGCCTCGTGACGCTCCAAGATGAAACGGGCGACCTCACGCAGCCAGAGTTGCCGCCGGCCCCGCCAGCTGCAATCCTGTTTAGCTTGGTCCGCGAGGCGAACGTGCACTATCTGCTCCGGCATCTCGACCGGGTTCTACGTTAAGGCATGCAGCAGCTGTGGAAGCTAGAGCACCGGCTGGGGACTATTACGGCGGATGAATAATTTGCCACGAAAAAGCCGGCAGATATAGAGTCTGCCGGCTTTTTGCTGCAGGGTACGGAAGGTGGAGGCGCCCAACCACTTACTACTTGGTAGCCACGGCGGAGCCGCCCTTTTCCTAGTCGAACTTCTTTAACTCCTCCTCTAACACTATTACTTGCTTTTCAGAATACCCCCTACCCTGCTTAGATCGGTGAGAGAGGTAAACCACCGCAACGCATGGGGTCCATTTAAGCTACTGCTCTGCTAGATTAAGGGCATAGTACGTTCTACTACTAGTTGCTTCAATTTCAACAGTCCACCATTGGAGATCTTAGTTGCAGAATGCTGCTACCTCTTCCAAAAGCTGTTCCAGCTGCCCCACATCCAGCTTGCTTATCCGCAATCGTAGCTTGCCTGGTTGTTTATAATTTCGTGTCCAGGTCCTACCGCGTGCCAGGAGCCAGGAAAAAAGCCGTGGCGCCTCGCAGGTAATTTTCAGGTGAATATTTCCGCTGATGCCGCCCCCCGCCTGATTCCGGGGCAGCCTGAAGCTGAGGACTGCTCGGCCATCGATGGAAGTTACATTGAAGCTCACCCGCACTCTGCCCCGTCCGCCGCTCATGATGACCAGCGCCTGCATCTGCTCGTGAAGATTAGGCAGGGAAAGCTCAAGGAGGCAGAACCGGGACGGGGTGTGCGACGGAGGCATACAGGCACAATTAAGAGAGAGTTTGGTGCAGCCGCGCATTATGAACCAGCTGGCACACTTCCCTCAGACAGCGAGGCAAAGCGTACGATGCGAACCAAGACTTCTACGAATTGCCTCATGTCTTCTGCCCGCGCATGCTGGACCCGGTCACTTACTTGATGGCATCGTGCCCAGGTCGGGCAGGAGGCTCGTTTTGTTGCCTGCAGCGCCTTAAGTTCCTCAAAGGGCAGAGTGCCCAGAACAGCGCTTGTGGAGATGCCCCAATGTCGCAGAACCGTGGCGTCGTTGAAGGGCGTGTTGACGATGGCGATCGGGGTCGTGATCACCTGCTGGAGCTGGGCCAGCGCCAGGTCCATGTACACGGCGGTGCCAAAGGCAGTCAGCTCCAGGTTGACACAGAAGGCAACCTCCCCCAGGGCGCCCTCGTGGATACGGCGTGCCAGCTGGCGGGAGCCCGCCCGCTCAAAAGAAACGATCTCCTCGGCGTCCGTGAAGACGATATACACGTGGCGGTCTGCCGGTGGATCAGCGTGCAGGCGGGCAGTGAGCTCCAGCAGGTTGGCGCAGGAGGCGGTGTTGTCGTTGCAGTTTTCCGAGCGCACGTTCGACACGTCGTGGTGCGCCAGAAATACCAGGCTTGCCCGTAGGTCTGGGGTCTGGGCGGGGATGTGGACCATCACGTTCACCAGGTGGGGAATGTCGTCCCGCTGCTCGTTGCGCCCCGTGGCGTCGTAGGCATCCACCTGGTAGGCTACGCCCAGCGCGTCCAGAGCGTGGAGCAGGTAGCGCACCCGCGCGTTGACCGGGTCTATCTGAGGGGAGTGCGCGTTGAAGTCGGGGGATAGGGCACACATCTCCTGCAGGTATGCGTAACTGGTTTTCATAAGCAGCTGGGCTGAAATGGGATGATTGCGGACGGCATAAGCCGGAAAAGTCAGATGCAGAAAATCAGGGTATTCTGCAACTCTCCAGCTCGGTACACGCTTGCCACACCCAACTTGGAGGGGTACTGGTCCAGCAGGGCTGCATTGTGGGCGGGCGAGTGCCGGTACGTGCACAGTATCCAGGTTTCGAGGTCCGGTTTCTCCTGGAGGCTAAGCCCCCGAAACGAGGCGTTAACTCCGCGACTATAGGAATACAGCACTCTGGTTTCCTCGTACCGGTGCCCGGCAGCTGCCAGCCGCGCCCGGGGCGAGGCATAACCCCGCTGGTTGTGCCCGTGCTTGGCATGCGTCAGGTTGTAAACTGCCTGGTCGCGTGCCGCACGGCAGGCAGTTGTGCTCAGGCGCAGGATAGGTAGCCCCCTACTTTCCCGGTAGGCGTTTAACTGGCGCAGCAGTTTGTCTGCGCTGCCAACCTCTTCATATCGGGTGGTGCTGAGTGTAGTAGCCCCTGTGGTAAGTTGAGGTAAGCCAGGAAGTGTTGCCAAGCTGGGATGCAGCCGCGAGAGCAAAATGAGCAGCAGGATCATCATCGCGCCGACAACTGAATGGCTGGATTGATGCGCAGGGTGCCGGCTTCCAAGCTAAAAGAACGGGGCTCGTTATCTGCCCCATTAAGACGCAGCGATATGCCTTTACCCGCCTGCAAAGCTGTAGCCACTGGCTCGGGCATGGGGTTCTGCACAAAGTAGAGCTGCAGGTGCACACGCGAGCGATGAGCTCCGGGCTGCAGGCAGGCAACTTGCTGGTTAACTAGTGAAGCACGGTAGCTCCCGACTGGGGTCGTCAGCAGCAGGTTCGCGCCGGCGGCGTAGCTCGGACTTTGGTCGAGGGCGGGCAGTGGCAGATCCAAAACTAGGTAGTCTACCTCCCCAGCATCAAGGAAGAACAGCACGGCGGGGGCAACACTTTCTCTAAATGGCAGCATCCGCCGTGCCGGCGCCACCGAGGTACTTGCTCCGGACAGTAAGGGCGCCGCGACAGCATGGGCAAGTAGGACAGCTGCCACAAGGCATCGAGGGAGTAATTTAAGCTTGTGCGCAAGCCACATAAGGAAGCGTGAAGAGTAGCTGGTGGGAACTGAGGAGCCGAAAGGGCGCCTTTATCCCTCTAACGAGCTATCTGTATTCTGTGGTATCACCAGCTTCTAATATAATATTACTTCAACTGCAGCCAACTGGGCACGTACCCGAACGGGGGCCCCATGAAAATGAGGAGCAAGCCATCCAACCGATCCCAGTCGCGGCGCAAGCGGCTGGCGTGGGCATCGCGCAACAGCAACGCGCTTGCAACTTCCGGGCTCAATCCCGCGCTTCGGGCTATTCCAGCCATTCGCAGGAAGCTTTGGTGTTCCTGCACCCAGGCGCGAAGCTCGCTCCAATCCTGCTCCAGGTTGCGCTGGTCACGAGTGGCTTTCAGGATCCACTCCGGGTTTAAGTAGTACATAATCAACTGCGAATTTACTATACGAAGGTACGGCCTGCTTGTCATATAACAGACACATCACGATACTAGGCACAGTGATGCTGTCCTAGAGCATAGGCGTGCGGAGTTAGCAGCGAAATTTTTTCCCACCCCCTCCCTGGGGTCGGGGTGGCGGACTTCCTGGGCGGGGTAGTTGAAAAAGTGATACGGCTATAGGAGCCGGGTGAAGGTGAGGAGAGCTTGCTCATATGCCGTATCACTTTTTGAAGAGAGCAAACCAGAAACCAGCTCCCAGCAACCAAGCAGAAGACAACAGGGATCCCCCACCCCAGGGAGGGGGTGGGAAAGAAATCCAAGAAAAAAGCAGGGCAGCCGCCAACCTTCCCGGATTTCAGGTCAATAAGCACCAACGAGAGAAAAAGCAGAAGCACTTCCTGCTACATACTCCACAATCGAGTCCCTGCCCCATGCCCAAACGCGCCAACGACCCCGAAAAACTGATCTCCACGAAGATCCGCACCAGCACCCGTCCGAAGTTGGACATTCTCAAGAAGCTGCACGGCACTAAGTCCGACTACGATATGCTCAAGATCGCAGTGGATCTCGCTTTCATCACCGACCACGCTCGCATCACCGCCTTGGCGGAGCTGCTGCAGATCGAGCTGCCCGCATAAGCCATGAACGACTAAACTGAAGACTTCTGCCATCGCCTGAAGCGCGCCATGGACCTGATCAACACGCTGGATCCTCGCACCAAAGTATTGCTCTGCGCTACCATTGAAAAGGAAGAGATCGTAGCGCTAGAGACCTGCTTAACCTCACCCCGCGACGTCCCCCGATGGAGCGGGGAGTGGACGCGTTCCGACGTGCTATCCTTTCCCGAGCTTCTGGCGCTTGGTGAGACTACCGCAAGGGATAAATGGTGGCACATGTTGCTGATCGCGAATGACCTAAAGGATCTAAGCCGGAGGCGATATGATCGCTACGGTATGCGTGAGGTGACCATCCCAGATCTGAAGGAAGACCTTCAGCGCATGTACAATTTTCGTCAGATTCGCCTCCGAATCATGTTGGCCGGCACTCGCACTGCCCGAGTGTAGCCCACAAAAAAACCGCCCTGGGAATTCGACCTCCCTGAGCGGTAAAAATAGCACACCTTGCCGTGCCACGTATTTATGCCATTCAGGGAATAAGTTTCTCCGAACTGCTCGAAAAAGACGGCTACAGCCGCACGTACATCAAAAATAACGTCTGGAAATATCATCACATCCTGACCAAGGTGCTGTTCAAGTCGGTCATTTACCGCAACAGCCCCGGTGAGTACGTGAAGATCAACATCGCCGGGCTCGACCGTGACCTGGGCAACTCGAAGATCAAGGGCAAGCGGATCCGCTTCTCCACACAGATCATCCAGGACCTGACCAAATGGAAGATCCTCAAGAAGAAGTATCTCCACAAGCAGAACGAGGACCTCTCATTTATGACCACCGTCTTCCTGAAGGTTCCCCAGGAAGTGCTGGCGAAGGGCTGGCAGAAGGCACCGGTGGCGAGCCCGCTGGATCTGGTCCGCGCCCGCAAAACCGACCGTGCCCCGCTCTCCGGGGTGTACCTGCACATCCAGCGTTACCTAGCGCAGGTCTCCATCGACGCCGACGCGGCGCGCGCGTATGCCGACCACGCCCGGGCAGTGGGGCTCCCCCTGAGGAGCAAGCGCAAGGGCTACATCCTCCACCAGGATCGGGTAGTCGACCAACAGGTTCACTCGCACTGGATGATGAGCATCGACGAGGTGGAACAAGGTAACTTCGAGCTCAAGGTGGACGCCACCAAGACGGGGCGGCATTTCACCTCGTTTACCAACCTGCCCCGGGAGCTGCGCCCCTTCCTGCGCATCAACGGGCGCCGCGTGGTGGAGCTGGACATCCGCAACAGCCAGCCCCTGATCTTCGGACTGAAGTTGAAGGAGCTCTACGGTGACCAGGTGCCCGAAGACGTCCAGCACTACCTCAACTTGGTCCAGCAGGGCACCTTCTACGACACCATCAAGGACTTCATCCTGGAAGCCAAGGAGGTCGTCCAGGAGGAAACCTTCAAGACGGACTTCTTCGCCCGCGTGTTCTTCTCCACTGAAAACGTGGATTACAAGTGGCGAAGGATCTTCGACCGGCACTTCCCCAGCGTCTCCCAGGCGATCACCCAGATGAAGCTCCAGGACTACAAGCTGCTAAGCCATCACCTGATGCAGGCGGAAGCTCAGCTACTTGTCCACCAAGTGGCAGCCCGCCTCTACCGGGAAGGCACGGTGGAGTTCTTCACGCTCCACGATGCCATCTACTGCCCGGCGGACGTGGTCGACGAGGTCTACTCCATCATAAACGAAGAATACCAAGCGGTGGGACTACAGGTCACCATCAAAGACAAACCGCTCACCCGACCCACCATCGAGCAGTTGCTCGACCAGGCAGCTTAAACCACCCACACTATGAAGAACACCAGCATTTTTGAGGCGGATTACTGGGGCACTTGTACCTACGACACTAGCAGCTACAGCTACCGCAAGTTCGCAGGCTGCTTCTACGAATTCAGCGACATACACGAAGCCAACTATCGCTTTAACTGCTGCTCCTTGTAGAGCATTTCCGCCAATATCACCGTGCACTCGGCTTCTTACGACAAGCTGCATTGGCTGCCCCGAGCAGCAGTCAATCCGGCGTAGACAGGGACGGCAACTAGCACATGACGTCCGACAACTGGCGCAGCACCTTTCGCAAAGCCTACGCGCCGGATTACCGCGGCATCAGCATAGGGACTCCGCCTAGAGATAGCAGACGATTAGGGTTTTAACTGCGTCGGGCAGTTAGCCAACACCTCTACCATAAGGGTTGACAGAAGCAGTAAAAGCTTATGAAATGTTTGAATCTCATAAGCAATGGTTTGATTCCTATGCGCTGACTAGGCATCAGTCGGGGGACCTTTGTAAGGTAGATGATGCCTGGCTTCACCCAGTCCTAGGCATCCGCCTGAATGCTTGTTGCCCAGTCGGGGCACTACCCTAATCCGGCAACCTGACTTTACTATGAAAACCATGATAGCAGTAGCCCTTCTTTCCATACTGTCTGCCTGCTCGCAGGCTCAACAAACTCCTCCCCCACTGCCTCCTACCACACCACCTGCCACCAGTCAAACCAGCTCCAAAACGACTATCAATAGCATCGACATGGAGTTCATCGCCATTCCAGCGGGCCGATTCCTGATGGGGGCTGGCAACCAAGTGCCTGGGGCCTACGACACCGAAAAGCCACAGCACCCGGTGACCATCAGCAGGGCCTTCTCTATCGGCAAAAACGAAGTGACCCAGGCCCAGTGGGAGGCCGTAATGGGCAGCAACCCCTACACGCTGGACCGCTCCAACCCCTACTACAACGTGCCGGGCATGAAGGAACGCATCACCCGCCCCACGCACCCGGCCACGGTGTCGTGGCTCGACGCGCAGGAGTTCATCAAGCGCCTCAACGCCAAGGAAGGCCATAACCTCTACCGCCTGCCCACTGAAGCGGAGTGGGAATACGCCGCCCGGGCCGGCACCACCACCGCCTATTCCTTTGGCGACAACATCGGCGAGTTAAGCCGCTACGCCTGGCACGGGGAAGACTTCGCCAAAGGAGGCACCCACCCCGTGGGGCAAAAGCTGCCCAATCCCTGGGGTCTGTACGACGTGCACGGCAACGCCTGGGAGTGGGTGCAGGACTTCTACAGCGAATACTACTACGTCAACAGCCCCGCCAGTGACCCCCAGGGCCCGGCCAGCGGCCGGCAGCACGTGGTGCGGGGCGGCAGCTGGCACGTCACGGCGGACAGCTGGCGCAGCACCTTCCGCAAAGGCTACGCGCCGGACTACCGCGGCATCAGCATCGGTTTTCGCCTTGTAATGATGGCGGAATAAACACCCACTAATCCACTCAAGTAAGTATCATGAAAGACGTAATTGTTGTAATCGGAGCCGGTTCTATCGGCCAAGCCATTGCGCGACGGGTAAGCGCCGGCAAGCACGTACTGCTAGCTGATTTGCGCCAGGGAAACGCGGATGCGGCTGCCAAAACGCTCAGCGACGCTGGGTTCGAGGTAACCACGGCCACCGTCGATGTGTCCTCGCGGGCCTCGGTGCACGCGCTGGTGGAGCAGGCCACCGCCCTGGGCAACGTCTTCGGCCTTATCCATGCCGCCGGGGTTTCTCCCTCGCAGGCCTCGCCGGAAACCATCCTACACGTTGACTTATACGGCACCGCACTGGTGCTGGAAGAATTTGGCAACGTCATCGCCCGTGGGGGTGCTGGCGTCGTCATTGCTTCGCAATCGGGCCACCGCCTGCCGGCGCTGACCCCTGAGCAAGACAAGGCCCTGGCGACCACGCCGGTGGAAGAACTGCTCGCGCTGCCCCTGCTGCAGCCCGACCAGGTGAAGGATTCTCTGCATGCCTACCAGGTATCCAAGCGCGGCAACTCGCTGCGGGTCATGGCGGAGGCTGTGCGCTGGGGCAAGCGCGGGGCCCGGGTCAACACCATCAGCCCGGGCATCATCATCACGCCCCTGGCCAACGACGAGCTGAAGGGCCCGCGCGGGGCAGGCTACCGGCGCATGCTGGAGGTATCACCGGCCGGGCGTGCCGGCACCCCGGACGAGGTGGGCACTGTGGGTGCCCTACTGATGGGGCCCGATGGCGCCTTCATCACCGGCAGTGACTTCCTGATGGATGGCGGCGTGACGTCGGCGTATTGGTACGGAGAGCTTGCTGAAAAATAACGGCTGATTTGGCTTCGAGGCCCTTTTTGCATGACTGAATTGCAACGCTTGCTCCTGGCCTATGACCAGCACCGCGCCGATGCGAGGCCTTGCGCCCTAGCCACGGTGGTGGAAGTGCTTGGCTCGGCCTACCGTCGCCCCGGCGCCCGCATGCTCGTCACCGAGGATGGGGAGCTGACTGGGGCCATCAGCGGCGGCTGCCTGGAGGGCGATGCCCGTCAACGGGCCCGCCAAGCTATTTTTCGAGGCCACCCCGCGCTGGTCACCTATGACACGCGGGACGAAGACGACCCGCGTCACGGCCTGGGCCCAGGATGTCAGGGTGTGGTAAGAATTCTACTAGAGCCCCTGGACTTTGCGGCTTCGGACAACCCGGTGGAGATACTAAGGGAGTTTGCCCAGCACCCCGAGCCGGCGGTGCTGGCCACCGTGTTCGAAACCGATGCGTCGGGACTGCGGGCGGCCGTTGGGCAGCGCCTGTTGCTCTCAGCCGCGGGGGTGGTGCGGGGTACTGCCCTCCTGGCAGTACCCTTAGCCGAAGCAGCCCGCGTGGCGCTAGCCCAGAGCCGTTCGCAAGTGCTCGACATTGATACCGATGCGGGTCCGGTGCGGGCGTTGCTGGAAATCCTGACGCCCCCCTTGCGCGTGGTGGTGTACGGAGCCGGCAACGATGCCCAGCCGCTGGTGCGGCTTGGTGCTTCACTCGGCTGGCACATTACGGTGGTTGATGGCCGCCCCAACTTGGCGACGGCGGCCCGCTTTCCCGAAGCCGCAGCAGTGCAGGTGGTATCCGTGCGCGAGCTGGAAGTGCAACGACCTGATGCAGATGCTTACCACGTGCTGCTCAGCCACAACTACGCCTACGACCTGGCCGCGCTGCAAACCCTGGTGTTCTTCCCTGCCCCCTACATTGGCCTGCTGGGCCCGCGCCTCAAAGCCCAACGCCTGCTGGAGGAACTGGGTACGGCACCGGCCGCGGCTGTCGAGGCGTTGCGGGAGCGGTTGCGCAGCCCCATCGGCCTGGATTTGGGCAGCGAGACCCCCGAAGAAATTGCCCTCTGCATCGTGGCCGAGATTCAGGCGCACCGCAGTGGCCGCCAAGGCCAGCCGCTGCGTGAGCGGGCCGGCACGGTGCATGAGCCCGCTTAACTTTTCACTTCTCTTTTACCCGGAAGCGCACAGGTTGCGCTTCGCTAATCTCTCTTTCCCATGGATAACATCACAGGAAAAGTCGTCGTCATCACCGGCGCCAGCAGCGGCCTGGGTGAAGCCTCCGCCCGCTTACTCGCCAAGGAAGGCGCCAAAGTGGTGCTCGGCGCCCGGCGCGTGGAGCGCATAGAGGCCCTGGCCCAGGAAATAACGCAGAACGGTGGCCAGGCCCTGGCCGTGGAGACGGACGTTACCAACCACCAGCAAGTGCAACGCCTAGTGGACGCCGCCGTGCAGCAGTTCGGGCGCGTCGACGTCATCATCAACAACGCCGGCCTGATGCCGCAGTCGCTGCTGGAGCGCCGCAAGATTGAGGACTGGGACCGGATGATTGACGTCAACATCAAGGGTGTGCTGTACGGCATTGCTGCCGTGCTGCCTTACATGCAGGCGCAGAAGTCCGGGCACGTCATCAACGTATCTTCGGTGGCCGGGCACCGGGTAGGCCCCGCCGGAGCCGTTTATTCGGCTACCAAGCACGCCGTGCGGGTTATTTCCGAAGGCCTGCGCCAGGAAGTGAAGCCCTATAACATCCGCACGACCATCATCTCGCCCGGTGCCGTCGACACGGAACTGCCCAGCAGCGCCACCGAGCCGGACATGCAGGAGAACTTCAAGAAGTTCTATGAGGAGTTTGCCATTCCCGCCGATTCGTTTGCCCGCACCGTGGCCTTCGCCATGAGCCAGCCCGACGACGTGGACATCAACGAAATCCTGTTCCGTCCCACCCGTCAGCAGCTCTAAGCCGCCGCTGGCAACGAACGGACCACGTCCCGCGTTGTGCCCTCAAGAAGTACTGTTTGAATTCCTTAACTCCGCCGCATGAATAACCTGCTCGTTTCTTCCACTTCCGGTTTTGACACCGTCGACTTGAAGCTGCGCGGCTTTAAGGTGTACGAAATCGACACGGCTGTGAGCCCGGTGCCTTCCTATAGCCGCCGCGACTTCTACAAGATTTGTCTGATTACGGGCCGCACCAACATTCACTTCGCGGATAAAAGCGTCGAGCTGGACGACACCTTCCTGTTTTTCGGCAACCCGCACATCCCCTACTCCTCGGAAGTGCTGACGCCGCACCAGACTGGTTTCGCCTGCCTTTTTACCGAGGAGCTGCTGAAGGCCAACGACCGGTCGGAGCCGCTGCAGCAGTCGCCCCTGTTCAAGGTCGACGGCACCCCCATTTTCCAGCTGAACGAGGAGCAGAAGGAGCGCATCAGCGGCATCTACCGGCAGATGCTGGTCGAGCAGCAGTCGGATTACGTCTACAAGCAGGACCTGATTCGCTCCTATCTGAACGTGATTATTCACGAGGCGCTGCGCATGCAGCCGACGGAGAACTTTGTCAAGCACAAGAACGCCTCCTCGCGCATTGCGTCTTTGTTCCTGGATTTGCTGGAGCGGCAGTTTCCGATTGAGAGCCCCCAGAGCCCGCTGCGCCTCAAGTCCGCGCACGAGTTTGCCGACCAGCTCGCCATCCACGTCAATCACCTCAACCGGGCGGTGAAGGAAGTAACCGGCAAGCCCACTTCGGCGCACATTGCCGAGCGTATAATCAGCGAGGCCCGGGCCCTGCTGCAGCACACCAGCTGGAGCGTGGCCGAAATTGCCTACAGCCTGGGCTTTGAATACCCGGCCTATTTTACCAACTACTTCAAGAAGATAACGGGCACAACGCCGAGCGCCGTGCGCGAAAGCAGTGTCGTTGTGGCGGCTTAGCGACGCCATTCGGCAGAACAGAGGAGAGCAGGTGACACCAGCGGTGCTGCCTGCTCTCCTCTTTTGCTTTATTTGAAAATCATAATCATCGGTTTGATTCCCATTGCTGGCCGCTCTTTAGCCCCGGTAATTTTGCAGTGTTCTTTCACCAACCACTGTACCGGCCATGCATATTCTACTGACCCGACCCCTCCAGGCACTAGGCGTTCTGGCCCTACTGCTTGCCTTAGGGGGCAGTACCCAGGTGGTCCGCAGCAGGGGCCCCCGGCCTGCACAGGGGCCCATCTTCCCCAAGGGTCAGCGCGGCCCGGCCGCCAATTTCACGGGTACCGTGTGGGTCACCTCCCTGGTGGCGGATGACAGCACCTTCCAGTGCGTGACGGGCAACGTCGTCTTTGAGCCCGGCGCCCGCTCCAACTGGCACCGCCATCCGTCCGGGCAGATTCTGCTGGTAACCGATGGTTCTGGATACTATCAGGAAAAAGGCCAGCCCAAGCGCATCCTGCACAAAGGCGATGTCATCAAGGCACTGCCCGGAGTGGAGCACTGGCACGGGGCCACCCCGAAGCAGGCCCTTACCCATGTGGCCATCGTGCCCAATACAGAAAAAGGCGTGGCCGTCTGGCTGCAGCCGGTTACCGACCAAGAATACTACAGCCTTAAGTAAGCGCTGAACCTGAAAACTCCCTGCGCTTGGCTAGCCAAGCCTCTCAACTTAGCACGAGCATGACTTCCATCAACCCCAAGGGCGACCAGCAGCCCGACACCTACTTCACCGGGACCGTATTTGCCAACCTGGTGGTGACCCCCGCTGATAACCTGAGCAGCGTCATCGGCAAAATGACCTTCGAACCACGCGCCCGCACCAACTGGCACACCCACTCCGTGGGACAAGTATTAATTGTCACGCAAGGCGTGGGCTACTACCAGGAAACCGGACAGCCTGCGGTAGTCATCCGCGAAGGCGACGTGGTAAAAATTGCGCCGGGCATGCTGCACTGGCACGGCGCCTCCCACCACAGCAGCTTGACGCATACGGCCATTGTGCCCAGCGCCCAACCCGATGGCACCACGTGGCTACAGCCGGTGACGGAGGAAGAATACGACGCCGCAGTGCCAGCCACCGACTCAATACCGGCACCAGTCCACTTAACCGAGGCTGCCCACCGCAACCATGAAGCGCTCTGGCCGGAGTATAAGTCGCGGGCCAAGGCCACCGACCCGGAGCTGATTGAGGTGTTCGACAACTTCGCCTTCGATGAGGTCATTAGTCACGACGAGCTTCCGGTGAAAACCCGGGTGATGGTGATTCTGGCCTCAACTATCGGCTCCCAGGCCTTGTCGGAGTACAAGATGACGATGGACGCGGCGCTGAACGTGGGCGTCACCCCCGTTGAAATCAAGGAAATTCTCTACCAGTCGGTGCCCTACGTGGGCATCTCCAAAGTGCTGGATTTCATCTACGCCACGAACCAGAAGTTCACCCAGCGAGGCATCAACCTGCCGCTGGCGGGCCGGCAGTCGACCACCACGCGCGAAACCCGCTACGACGCCGGCTTTGCCGTGCAAAAGCAAATTGTGGGTGCCCGCCTGGACGAGCTGTACGCGCAGTCACCCGAGGACCTGCTGCACATTCAGCGCTACCTCTCGGCCAACTGCTTTGGGGACTTCTACACCCGTCAAGGCCTCGACCTGAAGATGCGGGAGTTGGTGACCCTCTCCTACCTCGTGGCCCTAGGCGGCACCGATGCGCAAATCAAAGGGCACGTTACGGGCAACGTCAACGTGGGCAACGACCGGCAAACCCTCATCAACGTGCTCACCCAGCTGCTGCCCTACGTGGGCTACCCGCGCACGCTCAATGCCATTGCCTGCCTGAACGGAATCCTACCGGCGTAGCCGGCTCTTCCTACGGGCACCGGGGGCTCTTAAAAGCAGCGGTTGTAGTGGGAGTAGCCCCGGCTAGCAGCTAAGGGGTGCGGGCTGTCTGGCCTTGCAGTGGCAGACGGTTGCCCGTTGTTTGATTTATGTACTGTATACCTTTGCGCTATGCAAGCCAGCGAAACCATCGACCAGTTTTATCAGCAGCAAGGAAGCTCGGCAGCTGACCCCGCCCAGCATGTGACGACGGCCACGGGCCACTTCAATGTCTACAACCGCGAGCATTTCTGCAACCGGCGCATGAGCTACAACCGGCGGGATTTCTACAAGATTGCCCTGATGACGGGCACGGGGCGCTTGCACTACGCGACGCGCGGCGTGCTGCTGGACCGGCCGGCGCTGGTGTTTTCCAACCCCAACGTGCCGTACGCGTGGGAGCCGATTTCGGAGGACCAGGGCGGCTACTTCTGCTTGTTTACCGAGGACTTTATGACCCACGACCGGTCGGCCAGCCTACAAGAGTCCCCCCTATTCAAGTTCAGCAGCGACCCGGTGTACTTCGTCAATGAAGAACAGCAGGAGACGATTAGCTACCTGTTTCGCAAAATGCTGCAGGAGATGGAATCGGGCTACCTCTACAAGCAGGACCTGCAGCGCACCTACGTGAGCCTGCTCATCCACGAGGCGCTGAAGATGCAGCCACAGACCACTTACTTCCAGCACCCGAACGCGGCCTCGCGCATCGTGGCGCTGTTTCTGGAGTTGCTGGAGCGGCAATTCCCCATCGACGCGCCCGACCACGGCCTGAAGCTACGCACGCCCGGCGACTTCGCCGACCGGCTCGCCGTCCACGTCAACCACCTGAACCGCGCCGTGCGCGAGCTGACTGGCAAGACGACCGGGACTCATATCGCCGAGCGCATTGTGGTCGAATCCAAGGCCCTGCTGCTGCATACCACCTGGAGCACCGCCGAAATTGCCTACGGCCTCGGGTTCGAGTACCCGACCAATTTCAACACCTTTTACAAGAAGCACACCGGCAGCACGCCTTCGGCCCTGCGGGCCCTGCGCAGCTAGGAAGCGGCACCCTCAAGGGGGTGAACACCGCTGATTGTTTGAAATGAATACTGATTGGATTGATTTGAGTTAGCCCTGGCGGGGCTGGTTGAGGGACCTTTGTCTTACTCAATCAAGCACGCTAAAGCGCCTGCTGGATGCCCCGGATTTTCCCCGGCCTGCCCCAGCGACGCCCGGCTCTAATCACCCACAGTCATGTTAACTCCTAAACAAGAGAAGCTCGCCAGCATCGCTTCCTATACCGCCGTCAGTGATGTAGCCAACCTGGCTCAGGAGCTGACCGCTGGCCTGGAAGCCGGGTTGACCATCAACGAAATCAAGGAGGTGTTTACCCAGCTCTGCGCCTACTGCGGGTTTCCGCGGGGCCTGCGCGGCATCGACACCTTCATGGACGTGTTGCTCGAACGCCAAGCCCGGGGCATCCAGGACGTAGCCGGCCGGGAGCCCTCCCCGGTAACCGACACCCGCAGCTATTACGACCGCGGAGAAGCCGTGCAGATGGCCGTCACGGGCTGGAGCAAAGAGAAATTACGCGCCGGGGCCATGGGGTTCATCCCCAAGATTGACGTGCAGCTCAAGCACTACATTTTCGCGGACATCTACGACAGCGACGTGCTTTCCTACTCCGACCGGGAGATTGCCACCGTAGCCGCGCAGCTGTCCATGGACGGCATCGAGCCGCAGATTCAGGCCCACATCAACGCGGCCTTCCAGGTCGGGCTCAATGAGGCCCAGGTCCGCCACATCATCGCCATCATCGAACGTGAATTCGGCCCCGCCAAAGGGGACCGGGGCAGAGCCCTGCTGGCCAATGTACTGGCTGCCCGCACCACCAAATAACCAACCTTTTAGAACACGAAGCTCATGAATACCAACCAAAAAGTATGGTTTATTACCGGCGGTAATAAAGGCCTGGGCGCTGCCATGGTGCAGGAAGCCCTGAACAACGGCTACCAGGTAGTGGCGACGGCCCGCAGCGTGGAAAGCGCCGAAAAGACGTTGGGCACCCACCCGAACCTGCTCATCCTCCGACTCGACATCACCAACGACCAGCAGGTGCAGGAAGCCGTCGCGGCCGCCGTTGCGCGCTTCGGCCAAATCGATGTGCTGGTCAACAACGCGGGTTACGGGCTGCTGGGCTATTTCGAGGAAATGTCGGCCGACAGCATTCGCCAGCAAATCGAAACCAACGTGTTCGGCACCATGAACATCACCCGCGCCATTCTTCCGGTGATGCGGGCCCAAGGCGCGGGGTTCGTGGTAGTGGTCAGCTCCACCTCGGGCATCAAATCCGTGCCCGGGGGCTCGGTGTACAGCGCCTCCAAATTTGCCTTAGAGGGCTGGGCGGAAGGCATGAACATCGACATGAAGCAGTTTGGTATCCGCTTCATGCTGCTGGAGCCCGGCGCGTTCCGCACGGACTTCGCCAATGCCGATGCCTCCATGCAGCTGCCGGACCTGCAGGTAGCGGCTTACGACGAGGCCCGCACGAACCTGGAGAAAATCTTTACGGGCATGAACGGCAACCAGGCCGGCAACCCGGCCAAACTGGCCAAAGGCCTGGTCAAGGTCGTGAACTCGGAAAACCCGCCCGTACGCCTGCTCATCAGCAAAGGAGCCATCCCGGCGGTGGCCGCCTACTACAAAACCCGCATCGCGGAATTCGAGCAGTGGCAGGACGTATCGGCTGAGAGCGACTTCGAAGACTAAGCAACCGGTAGCCGCGGCACCGCAAGCCGCGCATCGTCTGACCACGGGGTAACTAAAAGGATAGGCTAACCCCCTGGTGGACCATTCACCCTGAATTCCAACAAACAGAAATCATGTCATCACAAGCAGTAAAAGGTAAAGTAGCATTGGTAACCGGCGGCGGTACCGGCATTGGTTTTGGCGCCGCCCGGCGCTTGGCCGAAGAAGGCGCCATTGTGTACATCACGGGCCGGCGGCTCGACGTGCTGCAGGAAGCCGCCGCCAAGATTGGCGACACGGTTCATGCCGTGCAGGCCGACGTCTCCAAGAACGAGGACATGCTCCGCGTGGCCTCGTTCATCCAAGCCGAGCAAGGCAAGCTGGACATCATTTTCTCCAACGCCGGCTACTACAAAGTGAGCCGCCTGGGGGAAATCACCGAAGAGTTCTTCGACCAGATGTACAACACGAACGTGAAGGGCAACCTGTTCACGGTGCAGGCCATGCTGCCGCTGATGGGCGAAGGCAGTTCCATTATCCTGACGTCCTCCATGACGGCCTTCATCGGCCTGCCCGACTACACCTCCTACGCCGCCACGAAAGGCGCTATCATCGCCATGGCCAAGTGCTGGGCCACGGACCTGAAGGCGCGCAAAATCCGCGTGAATGTCATCAGCCCCGGCCTGGTGCCGACCGAAGGCTACGAGGACGTTCAGGGCCTGAGCCCCGAGCAGGTGAAAGATTTCTCCGACCGCATCGCGGCCGCTGAGATTCCCGTGGGCCGCGTGGGTACGGCGGAAGACATTGGCAACGCCGTAGTCTTTCTCGGCTCCGACGCCAGCGGCTTCATCAATGCCGTAAACCTGGTCGTGGACGGCGGTCAAACCCAGGTTTACGCCGGCAAGCTCTAAGCCGGTGCTATTACACCTCCGGCATAGCCTGGCGGGTGTAGGCTGCTGGCCGGTGGGCCCCGGTGCGACCTCCGAAGCGTTCAGGTGGCGGTTTCGGTCGGGGGATTGCCTGACGGAATGCGGCAACGGCCACGACCGTGATGCCAACATGCCCAAACTTTAACAAGCAGCTGGCATCTCAACCCAGCAAGGGCGTAATTTGGTAGCCGAGGCAACCGTCACTTGGCAGCAGGTGGTTACCAGCCCACCAACTGCCCGGTTGTCAAGCTCCACATACCACTACCCCGCATGGAGGTTGCCCAATTCCACCAGCACATCCTACGACAACTACCGGCGATGAGCGCCGACGAACTAGTCGAGCTCACGGCCGCCTTTACGCTCCGCAAAGTCAAGAAACGTCAGTTTATCGTGCAGCCGGGATTCACGGCGGACCATCGCATCTACGTGGTGCAGGGAGCCTTTAGGGCCTACGTCATCGACCCAGCCGGGGTGGAACACACCATCCAGTTTGCCGTGGAGGATTGGTGGATAACCGACGTTAATAGCTACCTCTTTCGGACGCCGGCCCAGATGTTTATCGAGGCGCTCGAAGACAGCACCATCTTCGAAGTCGAGTACGCCACTGAGCAGCGCCTCCTGCAATCCAACCGCCGCTTCGAAACGCTCTTCCGGCTCCAGGCCGAGCGGGCCGCTGCCTACCATCAGCGCCGGCTTATCTCGGCCCTGACCCGCACAGCCGAAGAGCGCTACGAAGAGTTTTTGGCGAAGTATCCGGCCGTGGTGCAACGGCTCCCGCAGTACGTCATTGCCTCTTACCTGGGTATGACCAAGGGCTTCCTTTCCCGAATTCGAAAGCACGGCGGAGCGAGAAAAGCATAACCCGGCTCCCCAGCGTTTTGTGCACTAGTGCAACCGCTAGGCATTTGCTGAACGGGACCTTTGTGGTGTTCAAAGTAACCCACTCTCCGAGCGGTTCACCTCAGCCTAGCTATCATGTCCACCAACCGGTTAACCATCATCCCACAATCGGCCGCCTACTGGCGCGTTGTCATTAATAATCCGCCCCTGAATCTGTTCGACCCGCCGATGTTCGCCGAGTTGAACGTGCTGATGGACCGCATCGAGCAGGACGCCGACCTGAAGGTCGTCGTGTTCGAGAGCGGGGACCCGGATTTTTTCATGAACCACCACGACGTCGAGAACCGCCTGACGGTGCCCGACCAGCCGGGCGCGATGCCGTTTTTCGGCAACTGGCCCAAGTTCGTGACCCGCTTGGCTCAGTCTTCCGTCCTCAGCATCGCCAAGGTGCGCGGGCGAGCTCGCGCGCAGGGCTTTGAGTTCGCCCTGGCCTGCGACATGCGTTTTGCTTCCCGGGAACGGGCAAAGTTTGCGCTGATTGAGGTCGGCGGCTCGTCCATCCCCGGCGGGGGCGGCGTTGAGTGGCTGTCCGCGTTGGTGGGCCGCTCGCGCACGCTGGAAATCGTGTGCAGCGCCGACGACTTCGACGCCGAAACCGGCGAGCGGTACGGCTTCGTCAACCGGGCCCTGCCGGACGCCGACCTCGACGCGTACGTGGATGCCTTGGCCGAGCGCCTGGGCCGGTTCGAGAAGCGGGCGCTGGAAACGGCCAAGAAAATGGTCAACGCCCGCGCCGGTGTGCCGTCCGAAGGCGACCTGTGGCTGTCGAACCACATCCTGCAAGGGGTCGACCTCTGGCCCGAAGCGGGGAAGGCTTTCTCCAAGATGCTCGACGCCGGTTTGGGGAAGGTCGGGGAGTTCGAATTGAATTTTGCCGAGCGGCTGGGCGACCTTCCCGCCGATAGGTCTTAATCCCTCACATTCTACCACAAACAGCTATGAGTGCCTATCTCGTGTATGTCCGGGACCGCATCACCGACCCCGAAGAATTCAAAAAATACGAGGAAAGCGCCCCCGCTGCCTCGGTCGGGCAGCCCATCACCCCGCTGGCCTTCTACGGCGCGGTGGAAACGCTGGAAGGCGAGCGGGTGGATGGCGCAGTCATTCTGGAGTTTCCGACGGTCGCGGACGCTAAGGCCTCGTATGAGAGTCCCCTGTATCAGGCAGCCCTCCAGCACCGGCTGAAGGGAGCCGAGTACCGTGTGTTCATTGTCGAGGGCATTGCAGGATAACATGGAGTCAAGCTGCTGCTAAGCTAGACTTTATGAGACTTCGCCGAAAAGTTCGTCGACCACGCCGTCACCGATTAGACCAAAGGTCGAATTCCGCAGATGGAATTCTAGAAAAGTGTAAACGGCCAATTGCATCAGATAGAGGCTGCCTACTTGCTAGGCAGCCTCTTTTTGCATGGTTACCGATGACAGCCAAGGGCCAGCCATGACCCTGCTAACCCGGCACTAGGTTGAAAATTATAACAATTGGTTTGAATCGTGATTTCCGCGACAAATTGGTTGGCCGACCTTTGTAATAGTGAATGCAAGCTGCTCAGGGCAGTGTTGTAGAAATCCTAAACGGCCAACAAGCACATCAAGGCGCACCAGCCAGCGCCAGCAGAGCGCCCACTTCGGGCCGGCTCCTTGATGTTCTACCCAATGCACGATGGCTGACCAGCTTATCACCCAGAACTTCCAGCTTGGCGCAGGCTCTGTGAGGCCCAATGGCTTCAAAGCCTACGCTATTGATACATCCGTCAATCCGTCACCCTCCTACAACCGCCGCGACTTTTACAAGGCCAGCCTGGTGACGGGCCATTTCGTGCTTCAGGTGGCCGGTCGCAGCCTGGAGCTCAACGGCACCTACTTATTCTTTGCGAATCCACGCATTCCGTATTCCACGCTGCTGCTCTCGGTTCACATTACCGGGTATGCCTGCCTGTTTACCGAAGACTTCCTCCAGGCCAATAACCTGTTCGACAGCATGCAACAAGATGCTTTGTTCGCCAGTGGCGGCATTCCCGCATACCGGCTGACCGAGGGGCAGGCCGCGTATTGCACCGACATTTTCCACAAGATGCAGGAAGAGCAAAGCACCGGTTACCGGTTCAAGAACGACCTGATTCGCTCCTACCTACAGCTGCTCCTTCACGAGGCCTTTCGGGGGCAACACAACGCCTCGTTCGAAAGCCCTTGCTATTGTTAACACCAAGGCATCGATAGGCTTTGGGCCTCCGGCCTAACGGCCCGTTACGGAATAGCGCATCCAGAGAATATTGTCGGGCAGCTGCTCCACTTGCTGCAGCTGCAGCTGGGCCGGCGGGCCGGGCTGCTCGCCCTGCTCGAACACCGTGGGGGAGCTGGCCGCCCCGTCAATAACGGGGTAGTACAGCAAGCTGAGCTCGTCGACTAAGCCGGCCTTGAGCAGGGAGCCGTTGACGTGACCGCCGCCTTCCAGCAAGATGGTTTGGATGGGAAACAGCCGGCCGAGCTTCTCCAGCACCAGCGCAAAATCGAGTTCCTGGACGCCACCAAAGAGGTACGACACACCCTGGCGGCGCAGATAGGCCAGGTACTCGTCGCTGACCTGCTCACTGAGCACCGCCACCACGTGGTCTCCGTCGATGTAAGCTGATTCCCAGCCCAGCTTGCCGTGCGCGTCGACGGCGACCGCGAAGGATGTCGCCTCTTTATCGGCCACGAAGTCTTGGCGGTCGGGCACCGAATCTCCCGCCCGCAGGTCGGGCGGTAGGCCGCCGGTAAAGTCCACTTCGAACGTCACGCGCCCGCAAAGCCAGGCCTGCGCATCAAAGTTGGCAGCCGTGGTTTCGTAGGCCTTGGTGTCGGGCTTTCCGCCCCAGCGCTTTGTAATAATACGGCCGTCGAGCGAGGCCATCATGTGACAGATTACGTGGGGTTTCATAAGAGCAGGAATAAAGGAGAGGTTAGTGGCAGGTGCTTACACCCTTTGGGCCACTGGAAGCTAATACGGCCCTTGCTTAAGGCAGGTGCTTTGTGCCACTACCGCCAGCCTGGTACAAAGGGCAAGCAGTCCAAGTGCCCGGACAGCTTCGATGCAGACGTGGTAAAACCGGCATCTGTTTGAAATTTATAATTATCGGTTTGAATCGTGATTTTAAGGGGGAGTGGGTTGCCGGACCTTTGTCATACTAAAAGTCACCCCGCCGGATACGGTTCACCGCGCCAGCGGCCCAAATACAGCCGACACGCGTGGTGCCGGAAAAATCGGAAACCCACTTTTACCAGTTAATCCAATGAAAACGAGAAAACTTGGCACCAGCGGCCTGGAAGTATCCGCCCTGGGCATGGGCTGCATGGGCCTGAGCTTTGGCCTCGGCCAGGCGGCCGAAATCCAGCACGGCATTGACGTGATTCGCGCCGCTGTGGAGCGGGGCATCACCTTCTTCGACACCGCCCAGGCCTACGGCCCCTACACCAACGAGGAACTGGTGGGCCAGGCCCTGGCGCCCTTCCGCGACCAGGTCATCATTGCCACCAAGTTTGGCTTCGCACTTGACGCGACCGGCGCCATCACCGGCACCGATAGCCGCCCGGAGAATATCCGCGCCGTGGCTGAGGCATCGCTCAAGCGCCTGCGTACCGACCACATTGACCTGTTCTATCAGCACCGCGTTGACCCCAATGTGCCCATCGAAGATGTGGCCGGCACGCTCAAGGACCTGATTCAGGAAGGCAAAGTGCGTCACTACGGCCTCTCAGAGGCTGGCGCAGACACCATTCGCAAGGCCCACGCCGTGCACCCGGTGGCCGCCGTGCAAAACCAGTATTCCATCTGGACCCGTGAGCCGGAAGCTGAGGTGCTGCCGCTGTGCGAGGAACTGGGCATTGGCTTCGTGCCGTGGGGCCCGCTGGGCACCGGCTTTTTGACCGGCACCATCGACACCAACTCGAAGTTTGACGCCAGCACCGACCTGCGCGCCAACTTCCCCCGCTTCTCGCAGGAAAACATCAAGGCCAACATGCCGGTGGTGGACATGCTGCGCGCCATGGCCAAGCAGAAAAACGCCACGCCCGTCCAGATTGCCCTGGCCTGGCTCCTGGCCCAAGGCCCGTCCATCGTGCCGATTCCGGGCATGGACAAAGTCGAGTACATCGACGACAACCTCAAATCGGTGGAGCTGGAACTGACCACTGCCGACCTGCAGGAAATTGACCGTCAGCTTTCGGGCATCCAGGTGCAAGGCGAACGGCTCGACGCCGGCTTGCTGAGCATGTCCGAATAACCAAGCCAGCAGCGGCTAACTCACGTACCGAGTTAGCCGCTGCTTCCATTTTCTTAAATCCGCTAGTATGCAGACAGTTGTTTTGAATAACGGGGTGAAGATGCCCCTGTTGGGCTTCGGCGTGTATCAGATACCCGATGCCGCCGAGTGCGAAGCCAGTGTGCTGGAAGCTATCCGGGCCGGGTACCGCCTGATTGACACCGCCGCGGCTTACGGCAACGAAGAAGCCGTGGGCAACGCCATCAAGAAAAGCGGCGTGCCGCGCGAGGAGCTGTTCATCACCACCAAGCTCTGGATTTCGGATGCGAGCTACGAAGCTGCCAAGCCAGCATTTGAGAAGTCGCTGAAAAACCTGCAGCTCGACTACCTCGATTTGTATCTCATTCACCAGCCTTTCGGCGACGTGTACGGCGCGTGGCGGGCCATGGAAGAGCTTTACCAGGAAGGGCGCATCAAGGCCATCGGGGTGAGCAACTTCCCACCCGACCGGGTCATGGACTTCATCGTGCACCAGAAGGTAGTGCCGGCAGTAAACCAGATTGAAACCCACCCCTTCCACCAGCAAGTGGAAACGCAGCAGTTTCTGGCGGAAAACGGCGTGCAGATTCAGTCCTGGGGGCCGTTTGCCGAAGGGCGCAACAACATGTTCACCAACGAGCTGCTGGTGTCGCTGGCCGCTAAACACGGCAAGAGCGTCGCCCAGATTATCCTGCGCTGGCTTACCCAGCGCGGTGTGGTGGTCATTCCCAAGTCCGTGAACAAGGACCGGATAGTCGAGAATTTCAACGTGTTCGACTTCGAGCTAAGCGCCGAGGACCTGGCAGCGATTGCCAAGCTGGACACCGGCGCCAGTGTCTTCTTCGACCACCGCGACCCGGCCATCGTGAAGTGGCTGGGCGAGCTGGCGCGCAAGTAGCACCAATAACTGCCTCCGTCGTACCATGAAACGACTCACCCACTTCGTTTACCTGCTCTTACTTCTGGTCACTATGGACACGCTTGCCCAATCCACCACGGAAACCGAAATCCTCAACTTATCCCAGGAGAAATTCCGGTGGAAAACGACAGGAAAAATTGACCTGGTGGAAGACTTGTTCGACGACGAACTGGTTTTCATTCACCTCAATGGCCATTTTTCTTCCAAGAAGGAATGGATACAAGAGCTGCGGACCAAGCGGTTTGTCTACAACTCGATTGACCTGAAGGAGGCTTCGGCCAAGGTGTATGGTGATACCGCCGTGCTGGTGGGCCGCGCCACCTTCAAAGTCACCATGGGCGGTTCCAAAGGCACTTACAACCTGGTGTACACGGAAGTTTACACCAAGAAACAGGGCAAGTGGAAGCTCGTGAACCTGCACACCACGATGGGCTAAGCCCGCTTGCTGATTCCTTACTACTACCCTCTCACAACCAACTACTATGGAAAAGCGCACATTAGGCACCAGTGGCCTGGAAGTATCGGCCCTCGGTTTGGGCTGCATGGGCATGAGCTACGGTTACGGCCCGGCCCAGGACAAAGCAGAAATGATACAGCTGATTCGGGCCGCCGTGGAGCGCGGCGTGACGTTCTTCGACACAGCCGAAGTGTACGGCCCCTTCACCAATGAGGAACTCGTGGGCGAGGCGCTGGAGCCCTTCCGCCAGCAGGTGGTCATTGCCACCAAGTTCGGATTCAATACGGCCGTTGCCGGCACGGGCGGTGGGCTCAACAGTCGGCCGGAAAACATCCGCGCCGTGGCCGAAGCCTCACTCAAGCGGTTGCGCACCGACGTTATCGACCTGTTTTACCAGCACCGCGTGGACCCCAGCGTGCCGATTGAGGACGTGGCCGGTGCGGTGAAAGACTTGATTCAGGAGGGCAAGGTGAAACACTTCGGCTTGAGCGAAGCCGGGGTGCAAGTCATTCGCCGGGCCCACGCAGTGCAGCCGGTCACGGCGCTGCAAAGCGAGTACTCGCTGTTCTGGCGCGAGCCGGAGGACGAAATCATCCCAACCCTCGAAGAGCTGGGCATTGGCTTTGTGCCGTTCAGCCCGCTGGGCAAAGGCTTCTTGACGGGCAAGATTGACGAGAACACCGAATTTGACAAGTCGGACTTCCGCAACACGGTGCCGCGCTTCAACCCCGAGAATCGCAAGGCCAATCAGGCCATTGTGGACCTGCTGACCCGCATGGCCCAGGAAAAACAGGCCACCCCGGCACAGGTGGCCCTGGCCTGGCTGCTGGCGCAGAAGCCGTTTATCGCGCCCATTCCGGGCACTACCAAGTTGCACCGCCTCGAAGAAAACATCGGGGGTGCCAACCTCCGCCTTTCGGCCGACGACCTGCGCCAGATAGGGGACGCCGCTGCTCAGATAGATGTGCAGGGAGCCCGCTACTCGGAGGCCGGGCAGAAAATGATAAACCGCTAACGCAGGCGGGTAGCATCACATCATCACTGAGCTCGCCTTGCTGAAATATTAATCGACAGGCCCCTACCCTAACAGCTGGGGGCCTGTTTTTTATCCTACCCATGAAAAACGTACTCATCCTTGGTGCCGGCGGCAACATTGCCAAACAGGTTACTGCCCTGCTTGCTGGCGAGAAGGATATCAACCTAACCCTGTTTGTACGCAGCGCTGGCCGCCTGCGTAGCACGCCTGCCAACGCCCGCGTGGTGGAAGGCGACGTGCTGAACTATGCGCAGCTGAAAGAAGCCGTTACGGGTCAGGACATCGTCTACGCGAACCTTTCGGGCGACCTGGAGCGCATGGCCCAAAACATCGTAAAAGCCATGGAGGAAACCGGGGTAAAGCACCTCATCTTCATCAGCTCGATTGAAATCTATGCGACGCCGCTGAAGGCTGTGCTGAAGCCCTACCGCAAAGCGGCCGACGTCATTGAAGCTTCGAGCCTGGACTACACCGTGCTGCGCCCGGCCTGGTTTACCTCCGACAACGAGGTGGACTTTGAAATCACCCACAAGGGCGAGCCGGAGCGCGGCTCGGTCATCTCGCAGAAGAGCTTGGCCACGTTCATCACCCAGATTATCGAGTCGCCCGAGAAGTACGCGCGGGAAAGCCTGGGCATCAACAAGCCCCGGTAAGTTGACACAAACTGGTTGTCCTACTGTAGGCGCTAACCAATCGTCCCATTTTGACGTGAAGCATATCCTCGAAAGCCCAGCTCTGGGCTTTCGTTGTTTCCTCTGGCCCCCTCCCCTATGCAAAGCCTGCTGTTCGAATTCGTCTTTCTGGTCTTACTCATCCTGGCGCTGGTCATGCTGGCCCAGAAGCTGCGGCTGGCCTATCCCATTGTGCTGGTGCTGGGGGGCCTGGCGCTGAGCTTTACGGGGGCCTTCACCAACCTGGAGATTAACCCGGAGGTCGTGTTCCTGATTTTCCTGCCGCCGCTGCTCTACGAAGCGGCCTGGCAGGTGTCTTGGAAGGAGTTTTGGAAGTGGCGGCGGGTAATTGCCAGCTTTGCTTTCCCTATTGTCATCCTTACGGCGTGCATCGTGGCACTCGTGTCGCATTGGCTGATTCCAGGCTTTACGCTGGCGCTGGGCTTTTTGCTGGGCGGTATTGTGTCGCCGCCCGATGCCATTTCGGCCACCACCATCATGCGGCAGGTGAAAGTACCTAAGGTGCTGCTCAGCGTCATTGAGGGCGAAAGCCTGCTCAACGATGCCTCCTCGCTGATTGTGTTCCGGTTTGCGTTGGCGGCCGTGCTAACCGGGCAGTTCGCCTTCAGCGAGGCGGCCGGCAGCTTTTTCCTGGTCATTGTGTTGGGCACGCTCATCGGCCTGGGGGTCGGGCTGGTGTTTTACGCCATTCACCGCTGGCTACCGACGACTCCCAGCATCGACACGGTCCTGAGCCTGGTCACGCCCTACTGCATGTACTACGCGGCCGAACACTTCCATTACTCCGGGGTACTGGCGGTGGTCAGCGGCGGGCTACTGCTTTCCAGCCAGCGCAACACCATGCTCACCTACCGCAGCCGGATTGAGGGCGTGAACGTGTGGACGGTGCTGAGCTTTGTCTTCAACGGATTCATCTTCCTGCTCATTGGCTTGCAGTTGCCCACCATCACCCAGCAACTGGGCGACACCAGCCTGGGCACGGCCATTGGCTACGGCCTGCTCATCTCCTTGGCCCTCATTGTAACCCGGCTGCTGTGCGCCATGGGCGCGTCGGTCTTTACGCGGGTGGCCAGTCGCTTCATCACGGTGGCCGATGCCAATCCGGGCTGGAAGCAGCCGCTCGTTACGGGCTGGGCCGGCATGCGAGGGGTGGTGTCGCTGGCCTCGGCGCTGGCCATTCCCCTGCTCACGCCGTCGGGGCAGCCCTTTCCCTTCCGCAACCTGATTCTGTTCATCACCTTCGTGGTCATCCTCGTCACGCTGGTGCTGCAGGGCCTCACGCTGCCCTGGCTGATTCGCAAATTGCGCCTGGAGGACAGGTTCGCGACCATCCCGGAGGAGCGCCAGGAACTGCTGATTCAGAAAAAGCTGGCTCAGCAAGCCCTGCGCTCCCTGGAGGAAAAATACCCACAGGACGGCCCGCCGAACGACTTCTTGCATAACCTACGGGCGCGGTTGCAGCTCGACAGTCGGTTTCTCACCCAGGCCCTAGATGTAAGGGATGATGCGCTGGACGATACCCTGCAACAGTACCAGCAATTCTATCTGGACGTGTTGGACCAGCAGCGCGTCCTGCTGCAACAGATGAACCAGCGGGAGGATTTCGATGAAGAGGTTATTCGAAAGTACCTGGCCATCCTGGACCTGGAAGAATACAAGCTGCGCGAAAAGCAGCTGCAACCCGTCGGCGCGGAATAGCCCCGCCGAATGACCTCATCCGCAAAGCCTATCGGGCCAACCACCTGCTTGACACCGTCATTAATTTACTGCCATGGACCCCAAATTAGCGCCCGCTCCCTCCTTGCTCAGCACTCATCAGGACCTGAGTGCCCAGGAACTGAAGCTGAAAGGCTTTAAAGCCTATCAGGTCGATACGGCCGTCAATCCCGGCCCGACCTATCGCCGGCGGGACTTCTACAAGGTGGCGCTGATGACCAGCCACTGCACCGTGCACTACGCCGACCGCAGCATTGAGCTGAACGGCACGAGCCTGATGTTTGCCAATCCGCATATTCCGTATTCCATCGAGCTACACGCACCGCGGTTGACCGGCTACTCCTGCCTGTTCACCGAGGCCTACATGAAGGAAAACGACCGGTCGGAAAGCTTGCACCAGTCGCCGCTGTTTAAGGTCGGGGGTACGCCCATTTTCCACCTCAGCGCGGAGCAAGCCGCCTACGCGCAGGGCATTTTTCAGAAAATCCTGGCCGAGCAGGCCACCGAGTACCTGTACAAAGGCGACTTGATTCGCACCTACCTGCAGTTGCTCATCCACGAGGCGCTGCGCATGCAGCCGACCGAAAGCTTCGTGCAGCACAAGAATTCTGCTTCCCGCATCGCCTCCCTGTTCCTGGAACTGCTGGAGCGACAATTCCCCATTGAAAGCCCGGAAAAGCCACTTTCCTTTAAAACGGCGCAGGACTTTGCCGAGCCCTTGGCCATCCACGTCAACCACCTGAACCGGGCCGTGAAGGAAGCAACCGGCAAATCCACCACCGCCCACGTTGCCGAGCGGGTTGTCGGCGAAGCCAAAGCCCTACTGCACCACACCGACTGGGACGTGGCCACCATTGGCTACGCGTTGGGCTTCGAATACGCCTCCTACTTCAACATCTTTTTTAAGAAGCACACCGGGCTTACCCCGCTGGCTTTTCGCAAGGCTGTTTGATTCGTGTAAGGATTCGTTTGAATTCTATAGGAATACGCTCTGACCGGGCGAATACCTTTGGGTAGGGCTGCCGTTTAACTAGCAAGCTCCTCTGTATCATCTGCTGGCGTCCCGCTTGGGGAGCACTTCAAGAAGGTGTCTCCTTGATGCGCTATGGGTTCCCCGTTCCACTTCATCCGGCAAATCGTCTTGGAGGTGACTTCGAAGCCGAGCCAAAAACGGTTCGCTTTGTCCGGTTCTAGTATCCTCCCTTCCGGCTTTTTTCTCATTAATCCTTCCCCACGCCATGGCTGCTGACTTATTTCCTCCCGCCGACGCTCCCAAGCCCGATGATGGCTCGCGCCGCTCGTTTATGAAACAGGCCGGCGGCATCCTGGGCCTGGCCCTGGCACCGCCGCTGGTTGGACAGGCCGAGCGCCTGACGGCCTATTCCAGAATAATTGAAGGCGCCACGGAGTTCACGCTACGCGTCAACGGGCAGGCCCACACCGTGCGCGCGGAGCCTCGCGTCACGCTGCTTGATGCGCTGCGCGAGCGGCTGGATTTGACCGGGACCAAAAAGGGCTGCGACCACGGCCAGTGCGGGGCCTGCACGGTGCACGTAAATGGCCAGCGCACCCTCTCGTGCCTGACGCTGGCCGTGATGGCGCAGGGCAAGGAGATTACGACCATCGAGGGCCTAGCCAACGGCAACGAGCTGCACCCGATGCAGGCGGCCTTTCTGAAGCACGACGGCCTGCAGTGCGGCTACTGTACGCCCGGCCAGATTATGTCGGGCGTGGCCTGCGTGAAGGAAGGCCACGCTGGTACCGACGACCAGGCCCGCGAGTGGATGAGCGGCAACCTCTGCCGCTGCGGCGCTTATCCTAATATCCTGGCCGCGGTGCGCGAAGTAGCCGGTCAATCTTCAAAAGGCTAATCCCATGAACGACTTCAGCTACACCCAGGCCGCCACGGCCAAAGAAGCCACCGGCCGGTTGAAAGATAAGCCTGCGGCCGCCTACATCGCCGGCGGCACCACGCTGCTCGACCTCATGAAGGCCAACCTGCAGGAACATCCGCAGCTCGTGGACATCAACCTGCTGCCCTTCACCGGCATCGAGCAGACCAAAGACGGCCTGCGCATCGGGGCGCTGGAGCGCATGAACGCCGTGGGCGAGCACCCGCTAGTAGTGCAGCAGTTTCCGGCCATTTCGCAGTCTCTGCTGCTAGCAGCATCGCCCCAGCTGCGCAACATGGCCAGCATCGGCGGCAACATCCTGCAGCGCACCCGCTGCGGATACTTCCGCGACCCGGCTTTTCCCTGCAACAAGCGCGTGCCCGGCTCCGGCTGCCCCGCCCTGACCGGTGACAACCATAACCTAGCCATCCTGGGGGTGAGCGACAGTTGCATTGCCAACTCCTATCCCGGCGACTTCTCGGTGGCGCTGACGGCCTTCGATGCCGTGCTGACACTGGAAAACCAGCGAGGCAAACAGCGTCGGGTCCCCCTCACCGATTTCTACCTTCTGCCGGGCAATACCCCCCACAAGGAAACGGTGTTGGAGCCCGGCGAATTGATTGTGGCCGTCACGATTCCGACCACAACCCAGGCCCAGCGCTCGACCTACCTGAAGGTACGCGAGCGCAGCAGCTACGCCTACGCTCTCGCCTCGGCTGCCGTGGGCCTTGACGTGCAAGCTGGCACCATCCGTTCGGCCCGGGTGGCCCTGGGCGGCGCGGGCGCCCAGCCCTGGCGCTCCCGCGAAGCGGAAAAACTGCTCACCGGGGCGCCCGCCACGGAGGCCACGTTTCGGGCCGCGGCGGCGGCCGCCCTGCAGGGTGCCCAACCCCGGGAGCACAACCGCTTCAAGGTGGAGCTGGCGCAGAACACCCTGGTGCGGGCCCTGCAGCAGGTAGCTGCGGGCTAGCAGCCCGGCTTTGTCGCCCCTTATTTCCATCCCCATCGCCCTTACGCCCGAAGCCTCCCATGGATACCGAACCCCAATTCTTTGAAACCAACGCGACGCCAGGCGTCGTGGGACAACCCCTGAGCCGCGTCGACGGCTGGGCGAAAGTGACGGGCCAGGCCAAGTACTCGGCTGAGTACAACCGCCTGCCGGGGCTGGTGCACGCCGTGCTCAAAACCAGCGACGTCGCCAAAGGGCGGGTGGTGAGCATCGATGCCAGCGCCGCCCAGCGGCAGCCGGGCGTGCTGGGCATCTTCACCCACGAGAACCTGCCCAAGCTTGCTCGTTCCCCCAACAGCCCGGAGGAAAAAGCGGCTCTCAATTCCCCGATGAGCTTTTTTCCGATGCAGTCGGACCGTATTGAGTATGCCGGCCAGCCGGTGGCCATCGTGGTGGCCGATACGCTGGAGCGCGCCCAGTATGCCGCCAGCCTGCTCAAAGTCACCATCTCGCCCGAGGCCCCGGTGGCTTCGTACCTGGACCCCAAGGCTACGCGATTCGTGCCGAAGGTGGTAAAGGGCGTGCCCGGCGTGACCAAGCGCGGGGAGGCGCAGGCGGCCTTTGCCAGTGCCCCGGTGCAGCTGACGGCTACCTACCACCACGCCACCAACCACCACAATCCCATGGAGCCGGGCGCGACCATTGCCCACTGGGAAGCGGCCGACCGCCTCACCGTTTACGACACCACGCAGGCCATTACCTGGACGCAGAAAACCCTGAGCCAGATGCTGGGCCTGAAAATCGAGCAGGTGCACGTGATTAGCAAGTTTCTGGGCGGCGGGTTTGGCTGCAAGGCCTGGGTGTGGCCCCACGTGGCGCTGGCCCCGCTCGTCGCCCGCGCCGTGGGCCGGCCCGTGAAGCTGGTGCTCACCCGCCCGCAGATGTTTACCGGCATGGGCCACCGCGAAGACCAGGAGCAGACCCTGCGCCTGGGCGCCACCAGAGAGGGCAAGCTGCTGGCCCTGGTGCACGAGAAAACGTCCACCACTTCGCCCTGGGACGACTACGCCGAAAGCAACCACAAGATTCTGGATATGCTCTACGCCCTGCCGGCGTTCGAGTCGACCTACCACCTGGCCCACGCCAATGTGATGACCTCGACTTCGACCCGCGCCCCGGGCGAGATGCCCGGCTCGTTTGCCATCGAGTGCTCCATGGACGATTTGGCCGCGCAGCTGAACCTGGACCCCATCCAGGTGCGCCTGCTCAACCACGCCGACAAAGACCCCGCCACGGGCCACCCCTGGAGCAGCAAGAGCCTGAAGCAGTGCTACCAACGCGGGGCCGAGCTCTTTGGCTGGAATAAGCGCAACCCCAAAGCCGGCCAGACCCGCGAAGGCCGCATGCTCGTGGGCTGGGGCATGGCCACGGCCAGCTACCCCGTACACAGCGGTAAGGGCAATGCCCGCGTCCGGCTCTACGCCGACGGCCGCGCTGTCGTGCAGGCCGGCGCCACCGACCTCGGCACCGGCACCTACACCATCAACACCCAGGTGGCGGCCGACGCGCTGGGCATCGCACCCGAAAACGTCCGCTTCGAGCTGGGCGACAGTAACCTGCCGACCACCACGGTTTCCGGCGGCTCCATGGCGGCCGGCACGGTCTCCTCGTCGGTGTACCTGGCGGCCCAGGATGTCTGGCGGCAGCTCATCAAAGTAGCCGTGGCCGATAAAAAGTCCCCCCTTTACCGCGCCAAGCCCGCTGATGTGGTGATGGAAAAAGGCCGCCTGCAACTCAAAGCCGACCCCGGAAAGGGCGAAGCATTCGGGGAGTTGATGAAGCGAGCTGGCCTGGGCGACGTGGAAGGCAGCGCCATCGGCCGCTACGGCAGCAACTACGAGGAATCCCTGGCCACGAGCGAGCAGGCTCCGGAACACGCCATGCACGCCTTTGGGGCGCACTTCTGCGAGGTGCACGTGGACCCCGAGCTGGGAACCGTGCGCGTGACCCGCTGGGTGAGTGTAGTAGCCGGCGGCCGCATACTTAACCCCAAGACGGCCCGCTCGCAGGTAATGGGCGGCAGCATTTTTGGCATCGGCGCAGCCCTGATGGAGCAGACCGTGCGCGACTCCAATCTGGCTCGCTACACCAATGCCGACCTGGCGGGCTACCACGTCCCCGTTAACGCCGACATCCCCAATATGACCGTGGAATTCATCGACGAGCATGACCCCTACGTCAACGCAATGGGGGCTAAAGGCATCGGGGAAATATCGGTCGTGGGCGTCACGGCTGCCGTGTCCAATGCCGTCTTCCATGCCACGGGCCGGCGCCTGCGCTCGTTGCCCATGACGCCGGACAAGGTGCTGGCAGCGTTGCGGCAACCCTCCTAAAACGGCCAGCTGTTTGAAAAGTGTAAGCAATGCTTTGAATGCTATAGGCGGGTGCCTTCAGCCCCCGGATACCTTTGTCCTACTACAAAAACCTCTGATTTACCTCCCCAACCCGCATGATTGAATCGAAAGGCTACGCGGCGCAAAGCCCAACCAGTGACCTGGCTCCCTGGACCTTTGAACGCCGCGACGTGGGGGCACACGACGTGCAGATTGAAATTCTCTTCTGCGGCGTGTGCCACTCCGACTACCACCAGATTAAAAACGACTGGTTCCCGGGCGTCTTCCCGATGGTGCCGGGCCACGAAATCGTGGGCCGCATCACCCAGGTGGGCGACCACGTAAAGAACTTCAAAGTAGGCGACCTGGCCGGCGTCGGCTGCTTGGTGGACTCCTGCCAGACCTGCGCCAATTGTCAGCAGGACCTGGAGCAGTACTGCCTGGAAGGCAATACCCAAACCTACAACCAGGTAGGCCGCGACGGAAACGTCACCTACGGCGGCTATGCCAACAACATCGTGGTGCGCGAGGAATTTGCGCTGCACGTGTCGGAAAAGCTCGACCTGGCGGCCGTGGCGCCGCTGCTCTGTGCGGGCATTACTACCTACTCGCCGCTGCGTTACTGGAAAGTGGGCCAGGGCCACAAGCTGGCGGTGCTGGGCCTCGGCGGCCTGGGCCACATGGCCGTGAAATGGGGCGTGGCGTTTGGCGCGGAAGTGACCGTGCTCAGCACTTCGCCCGACAAGGAAGCCGCTGCCCGGGCTCTGGGCGCGCACAACTTCGTAGTGACCAAGGACGAGGCGCAGGTGGCGGCCGTGAAAGGCTCGTTCGACTTCATCCTCGACACCGTTTCGGCGCAGCACGACCTGGGCATGTACTTGTCGCTGCTGGCTACCAACGGCACGCACATCATCGTGGGCGCGCCGCCCAAGCCCTTAGACCTGTCGGCCTTCTCGCTGTTCGACGGGCGCAAGAGCGTGGTGGGCTCCAGCATCGGCGGCATTGCTGAAACGCAGGAAATGCTCGACTTCGCGGCCGAGCACAACATCGTTTCGGATATCGAGCTGATTAATTTCAAGGACATCAACACCGCGTATGAGCGCATGCTGAAAGGCGACGTGCGCTACCGCTTCGTCATCGACATCGCCACGCTGTAGCCTTTTCATGCAAGGCAGTCTGGCCCCATCCCATCGCCCCTCGCTGTGGCGGGGGTGGGGCCACTTTCTTGAAGCTTACAGACTTCGTAGCCATACCCTAGCTGGCATAGGCGGCTTCCTACTTAACCCAAGGCGCCCATGAAAGATGCTTTCTGGCAGCAGGTCATGTCCTTGCTGCCCCATCCGTCAGCTGGCGGCCCTCTTACCGCTGTCAGCATCGGCTTGGGGCTTGACTCGCTGGATTTCGTCGAACTGGTGCTGGAAGTGGAAAAGCAGTTCGACATCCGTTTTTCCCACGCGGAACTGGCTGAGCTGCGCACGGTGCAACTCCTGCTCAGCGACATCGACCAGCATCTGCGGCGTCCCTTGTACGCCCAATTCTTTGCCCAGCTCCTTCAGAAAAGCACGTGGCGGTTATAGCCTCTCCCTCGTGCCCGTGGTCCAAAAAGCATCCCCGCCACGGCTACTCATTCTTTAATTCCCCAGAGTATGGTACACATCAGCATTTCTTTCCAGTTAGTACTTGGCTTGCTCCTGATGCTGGCAACAGCCGTACAGGCCCAGACCAAGGCTTCGGTGCCCGCGCCCCTCACGGGGAGGCAGCAATCCATCGCCACTGTTTCCGCCCTCACGGCCCAGGGTGACCTGCCCCGCTTGCAGAAAGCCTTGCACGAGGGCCTGGAAGCCGGCCTGACCGTAAATGAAGCGAAGGAAGTGCTGGTGCACCTGTATGCGTACTGCGGCTTTCCGCGCAGCCTGCAAGGCTTGAACACGCTGATGAAGGTGCTGGACGAGCGCAAAGCCCAGGGCCTAAACGTCGTGGTGGGCAAGACCGCATCGCCCATCAGCAGCACCGAGCCCAAGTACGAGCGCGGCATGAAGAACCTGGAAACGCTCACTGGCAAAGCGGAAACCGGACCCAAAACCGGGGTGTATGCCTTCAGCCCCGAAATCGACGTGTTTCTACGCGAGCACCTGTTCGCCGACATTTTTGACCGCGACGTGCTCACCTACCAGGAGCGGGAAATTGCCACCATTTCGGCGCTGGTAAGCTTGGGCGGCGTCGAGCCCATGCTGCAGTCCCACATCCTCAACGGCATGCACGTTGGGCTGACGGAGGCGCAGGTTCAGCAGATTATCGCGTTGAACGAGGTAGCCGTCGGGAAGAAGGACGCTGACGCCGGCCGGGCTGTGCTGAAGAAGGCGCTGGGAACCAAGCAGAAATAACGAATTCATCATGGCCATTCTACTGCGCAGGCTTGTGGCCTGCTCTCTTTTACTGATGGGTTGTACTTCCTTCCAAACCGAGGACACCGCTGCAAGTGGAGCACCGGCTGTCGAGCCCGGCAAAGTATTGATTGTGTACTTGTCGCGCACCAGCAACACGAAAGCCGTGGCGGGTATCATTCAGCGAACGGTGGGCGGGAAAGTGGTGGCCCTGGAATTAGAAAAGCCTTATCCTGCCAACTACCAAGCCACGGTGCAGCAGGTGAGCGATGAAAATGAAAAGGGCTATTTGCCACCCCTGCGCACCAGCGTCGAGAACATCCGGCAATACGACGTCATCTTCGTCGGCTTCCCGACCTGGGGAATGCAGCTGCCTCCGCCCTTGAAAAGCTTTCTGAAGCAGTACGACCTTAGCGGGAAAACCATTGTGCCGTTCAGCACCCACGCGGGCTATGGGGTAGGCAGCGGTTTTGAAACGGTCAAGGCAATGGCGCCCCGGAGCACCGTCCTGGAAGGGTTTTCAACGAAAGGTGGCGTGGAAAGAGACGGCGTGCTTTTCGTGATGGCGGGCAATAAGGAAAAGCAGGTACAGAATGAAGTACAAGCTTGGCTGAAAAGAATTAAGCTCCTGAGCAGCAAGTAAACAAGGCTGATTTCTTGCACCACCGATGGTAAAGCCTTCCGCAGTTAGCGGAGGGCTTTTTCGTTTCCAACCAATTCGAGCCTAATCTCACCAACAACGTGTATGCCCAAATTGGTCTGATCACGCTGATTGGTTTATCGGCCAAAAACGCCATTCTGATTATCGAGTTTGCCAAGGAGCGGGTGGATAAGGGTATGCCGCTGGTAGATGCCACCTTGGAAGCCGTGCGCCTGCGTTTGCGCCCCATCGTGATGACCTCGCTGGCCTTTATTTTGGGTGTGCTGCCGCTGGTGTTTGCTTCTGGCGCCGGCGCCCAAAGCCGGCAGACCATCGGCTGGACTGTACTCGGTGGGATGCTCTCGGCTACGCTGCTGGCCATCTTCATCGTGCCGGTGCTATATGTGCTTATAACCCGCCTGGCCTACGGCAAAGAGAAGCTGGCCGAGCTGGAGGCGGGCTATGAGACTGATGGCTATTTTACAGACGAGAGTAGTTTGCCAGGTTAATCTCTATTAGTTTTTAAAGCCCTAGTGCGAACGAATGGTTTGCACTAGGGCTTTAAAAATGCCTTGATCAGAATTCAAACTGCTCGCCGTTCAAAGGAGCCTTAGCAGCACCTATCGCTGGGAGTGCAGCAGCTTAGAGCATGAATAGCTCGTGCTGAATGCTGCCACGCATCCAAGATCAGGGAAGCTAACTGCTTTTATAGCAGCACGAAATGGAACACGAAAGAATTAGCGACCAAGTACCTCGCGCTTAAAGGCAGGATACGCGCCAAACAGAGCTTCTGCCGCAGGTCGAGGAACTGTTTTGGTCGGGTCTCCAAATTGGATTTGCCATGGGCACTCCTCATCCCACGCAGCGAGTAGCCCTATCAATATTTCCCCATCCGGAGAATGGAGATTGAACATGAAATACGATTCCCGGTCTGTGGGATAAATCCGGGTGGAACCGTCCCCAGCATAAAATTTTACGCTTAGAACCTTAGTTCTAGGTCTCCAGCGGAAGTACATTCGGTCCTCTGGCTGAGCCTCAAACCCTCCCGACCAGTGCTGCCAGCGATCTAGTATTTCTTCGATGCGCTGCAGCGTTGCCTGCGGAATGACAACTTCCTTTACTCCGTCCACCACAGCGTGAGTAGGCAATTTGATGCGTTTGCCATTGTGCACAACATGGCTCGGCAATGGAAACGGTGGTTCACTTAGTTCCTTGGAAGAAAATTTGGAGGGCACTTCGATTGGAGTGCCAGAGTACACGATGGTACGAGGAATGCGCATGAGGTGAAGGGTTAGAAGCTTTGAGAAGGGTCAATCAGGTACGTACCTCGTACTGTTGATCCATTCGACGACGCTTATAGCGTTTGGAAGCCGCAGGGTTGGCTTCATCCTCATTTTATTTCACCAATTTTTCTCCTACACGCTCCGTTCGCTTTTCCTGACTACATAAGGCTGCCAAGCCTTATCCACTACTGGTTCTACTGGCTGACCTCAGCAGCAGTGCGGATTATTCTCTCTTACTGCCTGTGAGTGTGAAGCAAGCTAACAGCGGCCTGCGATGCACGAAAGCGTTTCGACGAACTTCGTATATGTTCAAGCCAAGCTACACCAGTTAGAAAAGGAAATGCAGACATTCATAGACACTGAGTAACCCTGGCTGTGACCAAAGCTGAGTGAGACATCAGCCAGTTGGCTACTTGCGCCACATATTACCTTACCGCCTAAGCTGATATGGACGTTACTCAGTTAGTAGACTTATTTGAGCAGTTGGTAAAAGCCACGCCGGAATAAGCCAAATGGATAGTTTCGGCTAAAACCAAAGTCATTTTACTTACTCTACCCAGTAAGGGCGTTCAAGAGGATTAATATGAGCAAATGCTAATCAAATCAGCGCATCCAAACTCTGCCGATCATGGCTGTGCGCGGAGGTCTGCAAGGCCTGCGGTGACGAGTGCGAGAAGCATGGTGCCCACATGCAGCATTGCCAAGAATGTGCCGACGCTTGCCGCCGTTGCGAGGAGGCATGTCGCCAGCCTATGGCTGCGTAAAGCAAAGGGTTCTCGCACCACTATGAAAGCCTGTCTGCTGCCTGGGAGACGGGCTTTCTCGTGTGCGCGAAGCTACAAATCATGCAAACCCCCGGCTTAATTCTGTACCCGTTTCGGTGCACAGGCCGCTACTTTTGGGTGTTTACAAATCGAACCCGCCCGCTACGGGCTTCTTAGCTTCGCTTCTCATGAAAAAGCACCATTTCAATACCAATATTAACCGCGGCAGCTGCATCCGCGCTGTGACTCCCACCCTCAACGGCGAGAAAGCCATTGCCTCCTGGCAGGTGGATACGGCTAACCCGAACAAGGTGCTGACCGTGACAGGCGATGTAACGGAAGAGCAGGTGCTGGCGCTAGTCGAAGATGCGGGCTTCAAAGCTCAAAAAGCGTAGTCATCCTACTGGTACCAACCAGCACCTCTAAACAAGTCCCGGTTCATAAGCAGGTGTTTACCGCTTTGAGCCGGGACTTGTGTTGTACTAACCAGCCTATGCCGATGGCTCTAGTGTTTGAATAAGTCACGAGTTACAATTAGAGAACCTTTGCCTCCTGCAACTGGTAGAAGCACCGAGCCTGCGGTTTTGAGTACCTTTGTCCTAATGCGTTTCCTGTCTCTATTCTTCGCCTTCTACTTCGCCTGCCTGTCGACGCTGACCTGTGCCGATGAAGTGACCGTGTGCCAGGACCAAACGCAAACCATCGTCGCCGCTACTACGCATGCGGATTGTGGCGCAGCAGACGTAGGGGACTGGTGCTCTCCCTTGTGCCAGTGTCATTGCTGTGGTGGAGCGGTAGCACCACTCCCTTCCCTGGCCACGCCCGCCTCGGAAAACGCACTAGAATGGGGTTCTTCTGAGCGCCATGCGCATTCCATTGCCGCTGCCCCGACCCGGGCACCCTCCGTCGTGTGGCAGCCGCCACGGGCCTAACCCTTCCTCCTATTTCCTGCTGAGTACTCTGTAGGCTGTCCGCTGCTGTAAGCACCGGGGCGGCCGCCTTATGGGCGCATTGCGTCCAGGTAGAAGTACTTACCGTGCTGTTTCCGCCTGTGTTGCCGGAACCGCCGGCCACGCAGGGCTCACGGAAGCGTTAGACCTAACCCCAGCGACGGATGTTCGACCGGCTGATTCATTTTTCCATTCACAACAAGCTTATTATCGGGTTGCTCACCCTGGCGCTGATTGCCTGGGGCAGCTACTCGCTAAGCCGGCTACCGATTGACGCGGTACCCGACATCACCACCAACCAGGTCGTCGTTTACACGGTGGCCCCCTCCCTGGCAGCCAGCGACATCGAGCGCCTGGTCTCTTTCCCCGTGGAGCAAAGCCTGGCCACCATTCCGGGCCGCGAGGAAGTGCGTTCCTTCTCCCGATTTGGTCTCTCGGTGGTCACTATCGTCTTTGAGGACAAGATTGACATCTACTGGGCGCGCCAGCAGGTGGGAGAGCGCCTGCGGGAAGCTGAAAGCCAGATTCCTGCCAGCATCGGTCGGCCCGAAATGGCCCCGGTCAGTACTGGCTTGGGTGAAATCTACCAGTACGTGGTACGCACTAAACCCGGCTATGAGAAGAAGTACGACGCCCGTGAACTGCGTACGATTCAGGACTGGATTGTGCGTCGGCAACTACTGGGTACACCCGGTGTGGCCGACGTGGCCAGCTTCGGCGGGGAGCTCAAACAGTTTGAAATCCGGCTGGATCCTACGCGGCTACGCTCACTGGGGGTAACCACCGAGCAAGTCTTCCAAGCTGTGTCGCGCAACAACCAGAACGCGGGCGGTGCCTACCTCGACCAAAAGCCTACGGCCTACTATATCCGCACCGAAGGGTTGGCGGAGAACACTGCCGACTTGGGCAACATCGTCGTGCGTACAACCCAAGGGGGTATGCCCGTGCTGGTGCGCGACGTAGCCGACGTACGCCTGGGATCTGCCGTGCGCTATGGAGCCATGACCCGTAACGCAGAGGGAGAGGTGACCGGTGGCCTCGTGCTAATGCTCAAAGGGGCTAATGCCAACGACGTCATTAAGGACGTGAAAGCGCGCATGGCAACCGTGCGCAAGTCCTTGCCGGAAGGGGTGACCATCGACGTGTACCTGGACCGCTCCGACCTAGTGGGCCGCGCCATCAGCACCGTACAGACCAACCTGATCGAGGGGGCACTGATTGTTCTGTTTGTGCTGATCCTCTTCCTCGGTAACTGGCGAGCGGGTCTTGTCGTGGCGTCCGTGATACCGCTGGCCATGCTCTTCGCTATCAGCCTGATGCGCCTGTTTGGGGTGTCCGGCAACCTACTCTCACTGGGAGCGATTGACTTCGGCCTCGTCGTAGACGGAGCCGTGATTATCGTCGAGGCCATCGTCCACCGCTTGCACGGGGGGCAGCTCCAGGTGCCGGGAAACCGGCTTACCAGTGCGCAGATGAACGAGGAAACCTACCACGCCGCCAGCAAAATCCGCTCTTCGGCCGCGTTCGGGGAAATCATTATCCTGATTGTGTACCTGCCCCTGCTGGCGCTGGCCGGTATCGAGGGGAAGATGTTCCGTCCTATGGCGGAGACTGTTGCCTTTGCTATTCTGGGTGCCTTCCTTCTCTCGCTCACCTACGTGCCCATGATGTCGGCGCTCGCCCTAAGCCGCTCGACTGAGCCAAAGCGCAACATATCGGATCGGATGATGAGCTGGCTTGAAGCGCGCTACCGCCCGGTGCTCGAATGGGCGCTACGCCGAAAGGCGATAGTGCTTACGGCGGCACTGGTCCTGTTTGGTGGCGCGCTCCTGCTGTTTCGCACCCTGGGCGGGGAGTTCATTCCCCAACTTGCGGAAGGTGACTTTGCGGTGGAAACCCGCACCCTGGCCGGTTCGTCGCTGAGCTACACGGTGGAAAAAAGCCAGCAGGCAGCCGCCATCCTACAGAAGCAGTTTCCTGAGGTAAAGGAGGTGGTCACCAAAATCGGTTCGGCTGAAATCCCTACGGACCCAATGGGAGTGGAAGCGGCCGACATCATGGTGATTTTAGAAAAGGATCAGCGCAAGTGGACCTCGGCTAAAACACAGGAAAAACTGGCCGAGAAAATGGCAGAAGCCCTAAGCGTCATTCCGGGGGTTACCTTCGGCTTCCAGCAACCCATCCAGATGCGCTTCAACGAGCTCATCAGTGGGGCCAAGCAGGACGTGGTACTCAAAATCTATGGCGAGGATCTGCAACAACTCGCTTCCTACGCCGAGCGGGCGGCCCGCCTAGTACGCCAGGTCGAAGGGGCGGAGGATGTGTACGTGGAGCAGGTCACGGGCCTACCCCAGATCGTGGTCAAGCTGGATCGCAACCGGCTGGCTCGCTTCGGCCTCAACGCGGACGATGTAAACCGCACCGTCCAAACCGCCTTTGCCGGCCAGACCGCCGGGCAACTCTTCGAGCAGGAGCGACGCTTCGACGTGGTGCTGCGCCTGGCCCCGGAACTGCGCCAGAACATCGGCAACGTACGCCAGCTGCTGATAGCCACGCCGGCCGGCGAGCAGATTCCGCTGGAGCAGGTAGCGTCGGTGGATCTGCGGGAAGGACCCAACCAGATTCAGCGCGACGATGCCAAACGCCGGATCACGGTGGCCTTCAACGTGCGCGGCCGCGACGTAGAGAGTGTGGTGACGGAGCTGCAAGGTAAAGTCGATACTCAACTCCAGCTGGCTCCCGGCTACTACACCACCTACGGCGGGCAGTTCGAGAACCTACGCCAGGCTACCGAGCGCCTGAGCATTGCGGTGCCCGTGGCTCTGCTGCTCATCTTCGTGCTGCTGTTCTTCACCTTCCAATCGTTTAAGCAGTCGGTGATGATTTTCACGGCCATTCCTCTTTCGGCTATTGGTGGGGTGCTGGCGCTGTGGTTGCGGGGTATGCCTTTCAGTATCTCGGCCGGAGTCGGGTTCATTGCCCTTTTCGGAGTAGCAGTACTCAACGGCATCGTACTCATTGGCTACTTCAACCAGCTCAAGGAGGAAGGCCGCACGGACCTGTATCAGCGCATTTTGGAAGGCACGCAGGTTCGCCTGAGACCCGTGCTCATGACGGCTACCGTCGCCTCACTGGGCTTTCTACCCATGGCGCTGTCCACCTCGGCCGGAGCGGAAGTGCAGCGTCCTCTGGCTACCGTCGTGATTGGCGGTCTGGTCACGGCGACACTACTGACCTTGCTTGTGCTGCCGGTGCTCTACGCCTGGTCTGAACGCAAAGCAACACCCATTAAGGAGCCCGTAACCTCCCGTCCCTTGCCCGTTTCGGTACTGCTCCTGGGGTTAGGACTGAGCGCAATGGTAGGGAGCACACCAGCTTACGCGCAGGGGCCGCTTACCTCCACCCAAGCGGTAGGACAAGCGTTGCAGGCCAACGGCACGGTGCAGGTAGCGCAACGCTCTCTACAGGCGCAGCAAGCCTTGCGACGCACTTCCTTTGACGTGGGGCGTACCACCGTGCTGGGTACCTACGGACAAGTTAACTCTCCCCTGTCAGACAACGTGCTGAGCATCGGCCAGACGGTGGCCCTGCCGGGGTACTACAAAGCCCAGGCGGGGCTGAATCAAGCGCAGATTAGTGGCCGGGAGCAGCAGCTCGCCCAGGTGCAGGCAGAGGTGCGCCGGCAGGTACGACGCAGCTATGAGCAGGCGGTATACGCCCGTCATCGTCTGCGCACCCTACGCGGGCAGGACAGCATCTACCGAGAGTTTCTACGCTCCGCGCAACTCCGCTTCAAAACCGGCGAAGCCGCCCGCCTGGAGCCTGCCAACGCCTTGATTCAGCAAGGCGAAACGCAGAACCTGCTTACCCAGTCCCGAGCGGATTATGCTATTGCCCAGCGTCAGCTGCAGGCTCTGCTGCAAACGTCACAGCCCGTGGCCATCGCCGACAGTACCTTGCGTCTGCTACCCACTCCCCTTGTCTCGACGGACACGACCCTGATGGCTCTCACCCCCCAGGCGCGGGTACTGCAGCAGCAGATCGCTGAGCGTCGGGCGGAAACGAAGGTAGAGCAAGCGCAAGGCCTTCCTCACGTCACGGTGGGCTACACCAACCAGTCGCTTCGTGGTACTTACGAAGTGGATGGAAGTGCCACCACCTATGGGGTAAAAGACCGTTTCCAGAGCGTGGAGGCCGGAGTCGCGATTCCCTTGCTGCGTGGCCCTCAAAAGGCGCGGGTGCAGGCCGCTCAGCTGCAGGAGCAGGTCGCCACGGCCTCCTACCAGCGCTACCAGGCGGAAGTAGCCAGTCAGTTGGACGAGTTAAACCTTCGCCTGCAGGAGCAACGGCAGCGAGTGCAGTTTTATGAGCAGACCGGATTACCGCAAGCTGCCGTCATCGTCCGGCTCAGCCAGCGCGCCTACAAGGCCGGCGAAACGACCTACTCCGAGCTGCTGCTTAATCTGGAGCGAGCCCTGAGCGTGCGCACCGCCTACCTGGACGCTGTGCTGCAGCACAATCAAACTGTTATCGACCTGGACTACCTGCTCGGCGCTACCGCCCAGTAAGAGTACTCCACTTCTTGACCCCGAACCCATGCATAAGATTGCCTACCTGGTGCTGCTTGTGAGCCTGACTATGGCCAGCTGCACCAAGAACAACGAGAAAGAAACGGCCGAAGCCACCGAGACAGCCGCGGCAGCGGAGGGTGAGGAAGCAGAGGAACCTTCCGATATGGTTACTCTTTCACCTGCCGAGCAGCAAGCGGCAGGTATTCAGACCGGCCGCATTGCTGCCCGGCCCATGGGAGCAGGGCTTGCCGTAACGGGTACGCTGGACGTGCCCCCGGAAAGCGCCGTCTCCATTACCGCCCCACTTGGGGGCTTCGTGGAGAATACGGAGTTGCTGCAAGGCACCCGCGTACGCAAGGGGGAGGTGCTGGCCACCATCCGTAATCCGGAGTTCGTGACGCTACAGCAAGATTACCTGGAAACCCGCGCCCGGTTGGAATACGCCCGCACGGAGCTGGCGCGGCAGAAAGAGCTGTACGAGCAGGAAGTTGCCCCCCAGAAGAACTATCAGCGCGCCCAGGCCGACTATAATGCTCTGCAGGTGCAAACCAATGCCCAAGCCACCCGTTTGCGGCTGGCAGGCTTACCCGTTGGAGGACGGATCGTCACCACCGCCAGCTTACGGGCTCCCCGAGCCGGCTTTGTACGCGCCGTGAACGTGACGGTAGGACAGGCGGTGACCGCCACGGATGCGCTGTTTGAAATTGTGGACCCAGAGCATTTGCACGTCGAGCTCACCGTCTTCGAGCGCGACGTAGCCCGCGTACAAAAGGGGCAGTTGATCCGATTCACACTGGCCAGTGACTCTACCGGCTCCCGCCGGGAACGTACCGCCCACGTGTACTTGGTCGGCAAAGCCATCGGCGAGGACCGCACCGTGCGCGTGCACGGTCATCTCGATCAGGAAAACGACCCTTCCCTGCTGCCAGGCCTCTACGTGCGGGCCACGATTGAAACCGGCCGTACGAACGCGCCTACGCTGCCAGATGCTGCCCTAGTACGCTTTGAGGGCAAAAACTACGCCTACGCCGTGGAAGCGTCGGGTCGCTACCGGATGGTGCCAGTCACGCTGGGTCGTAGCGAGGACAACTTCACGGAAGTCACCTTGCCCGAAGCCGTGCCGGCAACCACTACGTTCGTCACGACGGGAGCCTACTCGTTGCTGGCCAAGATGAAAAACGCCGAAGAGGAAGAGTAACCCAACCTGCCTTATGCTTTTGATCCTCAAGCCCCTATTAGTATACTTCTTAGCCGGCCTCTGCGAAATCGGCGGAGGTTACCTCATGTGGCAGTGGCTCAAGGCAGACCGACCCAGCTGGATGGGCGCGGCCGGAGCGATCCTGCTGCTGCTCTACGGGTGGGTGGCCACCTGGCAGCTCACTTCCTTCGGCAAAACCTACGCCGTATACGGCGGCATTTTTATCGTTATGTCCATTGCGTGGGCATGGTATTTCGACGGCTTCCGCCCCGACCGTTTTGACATCATCGGCGGCATTGTCTGCTTCGTGGGCATCGGCATCATCCTGTTCTGGCCCCGATCCTAATAACAAGGTGCCTATCCGCTCCACTCAACCGCTCTCGCTATGGTTCATCCGCTCGAAGACACGCTCATCGCTAAGCAGATTACACCTACGCCCATGCGCCTGCTCGTGCTGGAGGTGCTGCAGCGGCACCCCGCCGCGCTCAGTCTGGCCGACGTGGAACAACTGCTGGGACATGCGGATCGCATAACGGTGCACCGCACGCTGAAAACCTTCACCGAGAAGGGACTCGTGCACCGCATCGAGGATGGCAGCGGAGCCGTCAAGTTTGCCCTGTGTGAGCCCGGCTGCACTCCGGAGTACCACCAGGATCTACACGTACATTTCTTCTGTACCCGCTGCCGGGAAACGTCCTGCCTGCCGACAGTAGCCGTGCCTGCTATTGCCTTGCCGAGAGCGTACCAAGTACAGGAAACCAGTCTGGTAATGAAGGGTCTGTGCGGGAACTGCTCCAGCACCAGTTGAAACTATGCAATAGCATTGCATCGCCCAGCGAGCGAGGTTTGTCTTCTCAAACGGCGGTGCTCACCTCTGACACCTCTACTCCATGGTTGAACTTCTCACGGGTGCCCTTGTGCTCAGTCTGCTCCACGCTGCTATTCCTAACCATTGGGCTCCCGTACTGGCGGTGTCGCGGGCGGAGAACTGGACGTTGCGCCGGGCGGTAGGAGTCACAATGGTGGCCGGTCTGGCACACGTGCTGAGCACCGTCGGCATCGGCCTAGCACTGGGTCTGCTGGGGTGGCGTCTGTCCGCTCGTTTTGAGCAGGTTGCCGGCTGGGCAGCACCTGTGCTACTCATCAGCATTGGGCTGCTCTACGCTTTCTCTGGACCAGGTCACGCGCACCCCAACCCACGGCCTATAAGCCGACGTAGCCCGCGTCGGCAGGTAGTGGTGGGGTTAGCCGCTACGATGTTCCTGGCTCCCTGCCTGGAAATTCAAACCTTCTTCCTGGCGGCTGGTACGCACGGCCCGGTAGCCTTAGCGCTGCTCATGACGCTATACCTGCTGACCTCCGTGACAGCCATGTGCGCGCTGGTAGCACTGGCCCACCGCAGTCTGACTCGTCTCAATCTGGACGGCCTGACCCACCACGGGCGACGTGTAACGGGCGCGGTACTCGTACTCGTCGGCATTGCCAGCTTTTTCGTGGAGTGGTGAGCTTGCTTGCCACCCACGCCTTCCTCATCCGTTTGCAATACCCATTCTCTCGCTCATGCTTGACCCTTCCCTAGATAAAACCAACGAGGAGCTGAATACTGCCAAGCAGGTACAGCTCGATAATGTCGGCGCGCTGACCCGTGACCAGCTCACCCCCGACGCGGCGACGGAGCCCCAGGGCCACGACGTTCCAGGTCATAACCATGCTCCGGCGGCGGATACAACACCAGACCCACATGCCGGTCACAGCCATGCAGCCGATGGTGACCACGACCATGCGCATGGGGAGGCGGGAGCTAGTCCCTACCTGTGGCCCGGCGTGAGCCTGGCGCTGCTGCTGGTCGGTATCGGCCTGGACTATTTCGATGTACCCTTCTTCAGCGGCACCGTACGCCTGCTGTGGTACGGAGTGGCCTTCCTGCTCGTCGGCTGGAAAGTCATGAAGGCCGCTGTGCTCAGCATCCCTTCGGGCAACGTGTTCAATGAGTTTCTGCTCATGAGTCTGGCTACGGTGGGAGCCTTTTCCATCGGTGAGTACCCGGAAGGAGTCGCCGTGATGCTGTTCTACACCGTGGGCGAGCTGTTCCAAGACGCGGCTGTGAACCGGGCTAAGCGCAGCATCCGAGCCCTGCTAGAGATTCAAGCCACTGAGGTCACCGTGTTGCGTGGTGGGCGGAGTATGGTGCTGGATCCCAAGCAGGTGCAGCTGGGCGATACCATCGAAGTGAAACCCGGGGAGAAAGTGGCCCTGGACGGAACGCTGACGGTGGGACCCGCGAGCTTCAATACCGCCGCGCTCACAGGAGAGTCAGCTCCTCAAACCAAGCAAACCGGCGAAGGTGTGCTGGCCGGCATGATCAACCAGGAGTCGTTGGTGCAGGTGCTGGTCACGGCCACCTACCAGGACACCAAGCTGGCGAAGATACTAGCGATGGTGCAGGACGCCGTAGGACGCAAAGCGAAAACTCAGCTGTTCATCACGCGCTTTGCGAAAGTCTACACCCCTATTGTCGTGCTGCTGGCCGCGCTGCTCATCGCCGTGCCCTACCTCCTCGTGGACGACTACGTGTTTCGGGACTGGCTCTACCGGGCGCTCGTCTTCCTGGTTATCTCCTGTCCCTGTGCGCTGGTGGTAAGTATCCCCCTGGGCTACTTCGGCGGTATCGGGGCGGCCTCCCGAGCAGGCATCCTGCTCAAGGGCTCCAACTTCCTGGACGTGCTGCGTGAAATTGACACCGTGGTAATGGACAAGACCGGAACGCTTACCCAGGGCGTGTTTGCCGTGCAGCAAGTTCAGCCCGCAACGGGGTTCGACGCTACGCAGCTCTTGCCGCTGGTAGGTGCCCTGGAGACCAAATCCACCCACCCCATTGCCAAAGCGGTAGTTCAGCACGTGGGTAGTGCGGTGACAGGCGTCACGGTAGAGAACGTGGAGGAAATAGCCGGCCACGGGCTGCGCGGCCGAGTCGACGGTAAGGAGGTACTCGCTGGCAACACCAAGCTGCTGACCAAGTTCAGCGTGCCCTACCCACCCGAAGTCGACCAAGTAGTAGATAGCATCGTGGTAGCGGCCGTGGATGGGAAGTACGCTGGCTACCTGACGGTGGCGGATGCACCCAAAGCGGACGCTGAGCAGACGGTGCGTGAGCTGCGAGCCGACGGCATCACGAAGATCGTCATGCTCTCCGGCGATAAGGACAGCATCACCCAGCGAGTAGCCCAGCAACTCGGCATTGACGAGGCCCACGGAGGTCTGTTGCCGGAGGACAAAGCCCGCTACGTGCAGGAGTATCTCACTGCCGGTCGCAAGCTGGCGTTTGTGGGGGATGGAGTGAACGACGCCCCGGTAGTAGCCTTAGCGGATGTCGGTATTGCTATGGGTGGTCTGGGGTCGGACGCCACCATCGAAACGGCCGACGTCGTGATTCAAACGGACCACCCCAGTAAGATTGCTACGGCTCGCCGTATTGCCCGCGCCACTCACTCAGTGGTGTGGCAGAACATCTGGCTCGCGTTTGGGGTGAAAGCCATCGTCCTGGCTCTCGGAGCGGGTGGGGTAGCCACTATGTGGGAGGCCGTGTTTGCCGACGTGGGGGTAGCCTTGCTCGCGATTCTCAATGCCTGGCGGATTCAACGCATGAAGTTTTAAGCCATGAACACATTGCTGCTTCCAGCTCGCCTGCGGCCGCATTTCCAAACCGAACTGCGCAAGGCTCACGAGGCTTATGCTCGTCAGGATCTAACAGGTGCGTTTCACCATTTAGAACGCGCCCATATCCTGGGTCAGCGCTGGTCCATTTCGCATACTCAGGTGCACCTGCTGATGCTGGCGCATGGGTTGCGTACGCGTAACCTGCGCGAAATACTGGGTCAGTTGCCTCGCATCGTGTTCGGCTTCCTTGGTTCGCTGGTCGGCAGGGTGCCCACCGGGAATACCGGGGGCGCCAACGTGAAAGCCGAGCAACCGATGCCCGTTCCAGTGGACTTGCAACACTTATTGGATGGTGCAGGCTAGACTCGCTTCGCTGCATTCTGAACTCCGGACAGTCATTTGCTGGCGTCATCAACCCTTTGATTGAGGTGCCTGTGCTGATTGCTTTAGTGAATGTAGCCTTCTGGTTTCGTCGTCGCTGGTACGGGGGTAAGAGCTCGCCCTCCTAGACACCTAATAGACAACGCCAAAACATGCGCCTCCCTGATCGACGTGATAACCTGTTGTCACCGTTGATTAGGGAGGCGCACGTTTTCTACCACATGTGTTGGTTGCTACCCCTTGTCGAAAAGGAGCTATGACAAGGGTCAATAACAACTGCCCACACATTCAAGGTGTTCAATATTTGAGTGTGTGCGCACACATGAGTACTACCTCTCTTACCTGGGTGAGCGGTGTTCTCGTGCTCACAACAGATTCCTGGTTCCTAAGATCACTAGATAGCTATCTCCGTCATCCAGGCGGTTTCGGTGTGGTCGTTCGCATCTTGACCCTTGAGCAGATAGCGTTGGGTGCCACCTGCCTTGCGCACTATATGGCTAACTCCCTTCAGCCTACCCTGTCCTCTCCTACAGGCACGATACCCTCCAGTAATCGAGGAGCTCTGGTTGCAGTGCTACCAGTAACGCGCCAGATGCCACATCCCTGCGCAGTGTAAGAACCGGGCAGTGAAAAAACTATGGAAAAAAATAGGTGAGTCCCGAGTGCGCGAGAGTACCGGGTATACTACAAGACACCCCCCGGTGCTTCGAGGCAACCGACCCACCCCCTCCATGAGCTAACCTTCGCTCTTGAATGGGGGCTGCACAAGCAACGCGCTTCGGGTTCAAGCTTTCACATCGAGCTTTACTGTCGTGGATTCATATGCTGCTACGGCGCAGTAGCGTAAACCCACAATCAATGCGCGTAATAATGCGCTTGCGTTCAGTAGGTTAAGTGCAAACAATGGATTAAATTAGGTTACTACGATCCTTTGAGCGGCCGCCTAGAACCGTCCGTCTGGACGAGGGGCTTGTCCTTCCGCCGAGCTTACTGTGGCTCATTCCGTCCCGCCTCTCCCCTTCTATGCTGCTGGATAGCGCTGTTCGGCATAGACCTGATGGGGCAACCTAAGTACAACCCTCTATTCCCTAGTGCCATGCAACATTATTTTACCCGTTTCCTGCTGTTACTGCTGGCAGTATGCCTGTTGCAACCTTCATCGGCAGAGTTACTACGCTTCGAAACTGAAGCACAGAAGGCGAGCACTACACAAGTAGGCATAAGCGGCATCAGCGTTCCTTTAAAGTGGCTTGAGCCCGCGAAGACAACTGAGCACGTGTCTAGGCCTTCCGTACCAAGCAGCAATAGCTTCAGTTTACCGTTTGCATATGCCTATCCTGTAGCGGTTTCAACCGCCACAGGATCAGGAAACTTCGGCGGCGGCTCCAACGTGCCCGTGGGCGGTAATCCTAATTCAGTCCGCGTCGGTGACGTGGACGGGGACGGAGACTTGGATCTGCTCACCGCTAATGGCAACAGTGGATCAGTAAGCGTGCGGCTGAATGGCGGTATAGGTGGCTTCAGTGGTGGTTCCGACTTACCCATAATCGAATGTTTTTCAGTCTGCGTCGGGGATGTAGACGGGGACGGCGACCTGGACCTGCTTGCCCCTAGTTACAGTAGCAGTACAGTAAGTGTGCGGTTAAACGACGGCGTAGGCAGCTTCAGCGGCGGCTCCGACGTGCCCACAGGCAGGAGCCCTGCATCCGTTGCGGTCGGGGACGTGGACGGGGACGGCGACTTGGACTTGCTTACACCTAATACCAACGGCGGATCAGTAAGTGTGCGGCTGAACGACGGCGTAGGCGGCTTCAGTGGTGGCTCCGACGTGCCTGTGGGTAATAATCCTAGTTCTATTGTAGTCAGGGACTTGGACGGAGACGGCGACCTGGATCTGCTTACCGCTGATTACTCATACGATATAGTGAAAGTGCGACTGAATGACGGCAGTGGTAGCTTCAGCGGCGGTTCTAACGTGCCTATAAGCGGCGGTCCCATAAGTGTTGCGGTCGGCGACGTGGACATGGACGGGGACCTAGACTTCCTAACCGCCAATTACTTCAACAGAACGGTGAGCGTGCGGCTAAATGACGGCAGCGGCGGCTTCAGCGGAGGTTCTAACGTGCCTATGGCGAATTATGTACGTTCTGTTGCGGTCGGGGACGTGGACGGGGATGGCGACCTAGACCTGCTCGCCGCATTTGAAGGAAGCAATATGGTGAGTGTACAGCTGAACAACGGCAGCGGCGGCTTCAGGGAAGGCTCCTACGTGCCCGTGGGCACTTATCCTAGCTCAGTCTGCGTCGGGGACGTGGATGGGGACGGCGACCTGGACTTGCTCACTGCTAACACCGGCAGCGGATCGGTGAGCGTGCGGCTGAACCTGCCTCCTAATAATGCACCCGTGGCGAATGCGCAAAATGTAAGTACGGCCGAGGATGTGGCAAAGGACATTACCCTAAGCGGTACTGATGCTGACGGCAATGCGCTGACCTACAGCATCGATACTCCGCCTGTTCACGGCACGCTCAGTGGCACGGGGGCTACCCGTACCTACACGCCTAATACCAACTACAACGGATCGGATAGCTTCACATTCACTGTTAGCGATGGCATCCTGACGTCGGTTCCTGCTACCGTTTCTGTCACTATAACAGCCGTGAATGATGCCCCCGTGCTGGCAGGCGTTCCCGCCAGTGCCAGTATCCCTCGTCAGGTGCTCTACTCCTTTACGGCCTCGGCCACGGATGTGGAGGGAAGTGCTCTCATGTTTTCCCTGCAGGGAGCCCCTGCGGGCGCTTCTATTAACTCCACGACCGGCGCGCTCTCTTGGACGCCATCCGCCAGTCAGGCTGGTGCCTCTTACACTTTTGCTGTGCGGGTCACAGACGGGTCACTAACCGCCTCGCAGAATACTACCCTCACCGTGCTCAAGAGCGTGCCGGTTCCCTCTATCAACTCCTTTGCCCCCTCCTCCGGGCCGGTAGGGACAAGTGTGCTCTTAACGGGGGTTAACTTCGAAGGTACCAGTGGCGTGACCTTTAATGGCGTACGGGCAGCCTACAAAGTGCAGGATGCGACCAGTATCCTGACCATGGTCCCCCCCGGCGCTAAAACAGGTAAAATCACAGTGACTGCTCCCGGAGGTACGGCTACCAGCAAGGGCCAGTTTAAGGTAACAGCCGGCACTGCCCTGATGGCCACGCAAACGCAGTTGGCATATGGCGAAGTAGTCCAAGGGGAAATGGCCTTGCAGGCCAGCCCCAATCCGTTTCGGGATCGAATCTCACTACGGTTCTCTTTGGCTGAGGAGCAGGCCTACGAGTTGCGCGTCTATGATCTGCGGGGCGCGCTAGTGCAGGTGCTGCGGTCCGGTAGTAGCCCCGCAGGTCAGCTCCAGGAGGTGGAATGGGACGCCAGTACGTGTGCGGAGGGGCTGTACCTGATTCACCTGAACTCTGCTGGCAGGTCACAGAATCTGAAAGTCCTGCTAACCCGCTGAACGGATAACCCTATACAGTACATCCGATTTTACACGCAACTGTAAAAACCGGCACTGGAACGTAACTCAACTGCTACCCAGATCGCCCTGGCCGCTCTCGTGGTCGGGGCGTTTTGCTTTACCGCTTCGTATAAGCACCCGTTGCACGTGCTCGCGAGAGTGCCGGGTATACCACAAGACACCCCCGGTGCTTCGCGGCAACCGACCCACCCCCCACCTCATGCAGCCCGGCGTGTTGCCCGGCGATTTAAATCGTTCACGTTTAACTGCTGCAGAGTTATGACCCACCCCTTCACCCGGCCAGTCGCCGGCAGTGCCGCATGCACCTGCTCCTGCAGGGCAGCAGCGGATCCGGCAAGACCATGAGTGCCCTGCTGCTCGCTTACGGCCTTGCGGCCGGCGACTAGAGCAAGGTCGCCCTCATCGACAGCGAGCGCGGCTCCGCTCACCTCTACGCCGACCTGGGCGCCTACCAGGTCCTGCCGCTTACAGCACCGTTTACCCCGGAGCGCTACCTGGATGCGCTGGCCATCTGTGAGCAGGCGGGCATGCAGGTCATCATCCTGGACTCGATCACCCACTGCTGGGAGTACCTGCTCGACTACCACGCCAGCCTGCCGGGCAACTCGTTCACGGCCTGGAGCAAGGTCACCCCGCGCCATAACGCCTTCGTAGACCGGCTGCTGCGCTCCCCAGCCCACATCATCGCCACGGTGCGCTCCAAAACAGAGTATGCTCTCTCGGAGAAGAACGGCAAGCAGGTGCCCGAGTAGCTGGGCATGAAGAGCATCCAGCGTGACGGGCTGGACTACGAGTTCAGCCTCGTCTTTGAGCTCGACAGCAAGCATTATGCGGTGGCCACCAAGGACCGCACCCGCCTGTTTGCCGAGCAGCAGCCCTTCCGGCTCGGGGAAGGCACCGGACAGGCCCTGCTGGAATGGTGCGGTACCGGAAGTCCGGCTATTACACTGCTGGATGAGCAGGGCGTACGCCAGGCCATCCGGCAGGTGCGCACGCTGGATGAGCTGGTAACGCTCTACTATCACACCGCTCCCGAGCACTAGGCCTCACTCCGGGCCGAGTTCCAAGAGCAGAAACAACACCTGCAGTCTCTACTACAAGCACCCAGCAGCCTGGGGGCCGATCACCTCTACCTTCAACCCAACCCCACAAACACCCATGGAAACCTCGCTCATTCGGCTTAATGCCGCCCCCACACTGCTGCACGTACTACCCGAGGCCGACCCGCAAGAGTCGGCCTTTTCTGTGTCCTCTACTTCCCGCGCCTTCATCGAGGCCAACACCACCCCGACGAGCTTCTCCGAGATCCGGCGCGACCACATCATCCCCGTCTTCGTGAAGGACAACGAGCCGCTCATCAGCCAGGCCGACTTCATTCAGGTCACGGCCCAGGCCGTGCGCGACGTGTTTCGGGGCGAAGAGATCCTCACCCCGCAGATCCGGGTGTCGCACCCCATCAAGGGCCGCACCCCGGATGCCAAGGACAAGCCGGCCAAAGACCTGCAGGACTGGGAGCGCACGCTCTATTACGAGCGCATGATGTTCGCCATCGAGATCCCCACCATGTTCGATGAGATCGGTGGCAACCGGCTCACGCTCATCGTCGGCGGGGTGAAGGCCTACAACCTGGACAACCTCTACAATCGCAAGGGCGCGGTGGAACACTTCAAGCTGTTCGTGGGCTTCGAAAACAGGGTCTGTACGAACCTCTGCGTCCGAACTGACGGGCTACATGGACGACCTGCGCGTGAGCAGCGTGGAGCAGCTCCAAAAGGCCATTTACCAGCTGTTGCATGCGTATGACCACCACCAGCATCTGCGCCAGCTGCAGACGCTGACCGAGTACTCGATTACGGAGCAGCAGTTCGCCCAGCTCATCGGGCGCTGCCGCATGTATCAGTACCTGCCCGCTGCCGCCAAGCAACAGATTCCGGCGCTGCTCTACGGCGATCAGCAGCTGGCCAATGTCTGCAAGGACTACTACCGCGACCAGAGCTTCTGCCGCGAACCCAATGGGGACATCAACCTGTGGCGGCTCTACAATCTGTTCACGGGGGCCAACAAGTCCACCTACATCGACCAGTTCCTTGATCGGTCAGTCAATGCGCTGGACTTTACGCAACAGGTTCAATATGCGCTTGAGGGTACGAGTAATAATTGGTACTTGAGCTAACCTTCGATTCTACAAGGAGGAAAATGGAATCCCGTCCGGCAGGAAGAGTGCCGGGCGGGATTCTGTGCTTTCCCTGCTGCAGGGTGCGACCACACGCTTGCCCATGACATCGCGGTGGGTTGGATAGTCCTTTCAAACGGGCCGCTCCGTACTGTCCTCTGGTTGATTCACCGAAACGACGGGGTGTCTGCCCCGGTTGGTCCGCTAGTAGGTAATTTCCCCAACGAAGGACGCCGTACCCGCCGGGTTGTTGAAGTCGAGCACATCGGTTCCATAAATGTTGCCCGTAGCCCCTGTAAATCGGCCGGTTCCGCCGGTGATGGTGAAGTTGACCTGGACCGTGAACGTAGTAGCCGTTAGTGGCACGAGGACGATATCCAAGGTTCCCACCAATTGGTCGCCGTTGGCAGCCGTAATGGTGCGCGTGCCAGTACCCGATAGCGCATTGATATCCAGGATGGGGAAGTCCTCAAAGGTCGATTTACCCAGGTGGGACATCTGCCCGGTCCCATTCACGACGGCTCCTCCTGGAGCCGAGGGTAGCGGAGAGGCCAGGGTGGCAAATGTTCCTTGCACGCTCACTGTGTGCTTGGCCTCTTTCAGGCGGGCGTCAGCGGTGGTTTCGCGCGCGGTGAGCTCCGCAGGGCTTCCTTCGGTAAGGTCAACTTTTTCGCACCCCGCTAAGGATAGCAGCACGATAGGCAGGACGATCAACAGCTTTTTCATTGGAGAAGGGGGTAAAACGTGAAGGAGGAATGACGGGCAGAGCGTGCCCCCGGTCGCGGCTTGTCTCGTAACCGGTCAATTTTCAAAATCGTAGGTGGTGTTCACGCCCTTCACGCCAATGGTGTAGTTGTCCATGTAGCCGATGAAGTTGTTAGCAAAGGTAGGCCCGCCCAATCCCACGCGAATGCCGCCCAGCCCGTTGGGCAGGTTTTGGATGGTGGCGTTGGGGTACAGGCGCAGGTAGTCAGCGAGCGTAAAGAGCTTGCCTTTGTGGTCGGGGTCGTTCAGAATCGAGAGCGCGTCGCTGGTCATGTCTACGAGCCACCAACCGCCGTGCAACGCGTCCCAGGTTTGCCAGGTATTGATCTTACTCGACCATTGGTCCAGGGCACCCGGCACGAGAAACTTCCCGGTTTGGTACCACGGCGCAAAGTTGATCACATCATCGGGCAGGCCATCGCCGTTGATGTCCACGTGGAGCACCAGGAACGGGGTGTCCACCACGGTATCTCTCCGTTCTACGTACGTGGAGTAGGTGAGCTTGGTGATGTCGGATAATAAGGTGCCCGCGTACTTCGTATTCCGGACCCGGGCGAACGAAAAGCTGTGGTTGTGGTTGGGTGCCGTGGTGTAGCGCACGCTGCCGGTGCCCGCTAGAGGCGTCGCCGGGCCGGCGACTAAGTCCGCCGAGGCAGGGGGAGTGCCCATCACGTGCTTGACCCACCCCTTCATATCCGCCGGGGTCACGACCACGACGGTGGTGGTCTCTTCGGGGAGCGGGTCATCTGAATCATTATCCTTGTCACAGGAAATCAGGAGAGCACCAGCGGCCAGCAGCAGGGTAGAAAGCAGCGAGCGCCAAGCCGCGGTAGCGAGCAGACGGGTCTTGGGGGCAGAGCCTATTATTACGTGCCGCGGGGCAGCAATGCCGCAGAGGAAGGCATGTGGGCGAGCGAGCGCCCGGGCGTGGAGGGGGTAGTCAGCAGCCATGAGGTGGAATGGAAGAGTGGGTGGAAAAAACAAGTCCCATCGGCAGCGCAGCCGCTTCTACCAAAAGGACCGTGTAGTATGCCCCTGCGGTCGACACCGACCGGCAAACGAAGCCGGGGTAGGGACGGGCTACGCAGCCTACCTTTGCGCTACCAGTTCGCTGACAGGAGCAAAAGGTCAGGTGGACGTAGGGTGGAGTTGACGAACTGCTGTGGCGGCCACCCTTATTTCCTGTGGCTGGTCGAATCAGGCACTAGATGTGGGAAAAGGCGACTCTCTGAGCCCGGAAACTGCTTCGGCGCTGGTACCAGCTGCTCTAACAGTGCATGGTGTGAAAGCTCCGTCCAAGACGAGAGCACTAGGGGTCTGCTTTGTGTATAGGCACCGTGCCGGATGCGGCACCTGCATTACGAATGAAGAAACTGCACAATCCGTCAAAGGCACCACCCCACTTTATGGGGACCTGCCACGCGTTCCTTCCGTGGCCCTACCGGCTGTCCATGAGGGCAAGAACGGGACACGCCGTTGCCCACCCGCACACTGTATCCTCTCTTAAGATACTGGTTATAAGTAACTTTAGCAAGAAATAATATAACTTTATCGATCACAGGTGTCATCGGTGTGCAGAGAGACCTTAGCGCCGCTTGGGAGCGATCTGCTTTCAGCGGTGCCTGATCCGGTGCCGTGCGTAGTAGATCCCGGAAGGATCGGCATCATTATATGGCGACCCACGACAAGGGCTTCCCGCTGACCCGGGACCTGTTCGCGTACGCCGTACACGCCAACCTGAATACCTGCTGGCCGTGGCACTGCTGAACTACCCTCTTTGTCAGAAACCCGTCCCGGCAGCCTACCAGTTGAACAGGTTTCTGGGTTGGGTAGCAAGCGAGTGAACAACACTTTGCCTATTGGTTTACCCAACCCGACTCGGAGCTATCCTGTTGTGAACGCATGGAGCAGTAAACCTTTCCACTCACAGGGTGGAAGATGTCGTGTGGGATGCACGAGCGATCCAGTATCTTGCTCCCCTTCCTTCGGTAACCGCCGCTCTTATCTCTACTCCATACTCCCTGACCCACCTCCTATACCCGTGAATTACAGCGAAACAGACTCTCTCATCTCCTTCCTGCGAACCGCTCGCTGGCCGGTGTTTACCAAGCGGCAGCCCACCTTTTTCAGCATTGCGGGAATCAGCGGCAAGGAGTTGCCCCTGAGCAACACCTACAGCTTCTTCTTCAGGTCGGAAGCAGACCACGGCCTGGGGGCACTCTTCACCTTGGCTCTACTCGATGTGGTTCGCCGCAAATCGCCGGGTACGGAGCTCCCAGTACTTGACGGACCAGTGCGGGTATCGCGGGAGCATTCCATGGACGAAGGCCAGTGGCTTGACCTGCTCGTGCACAACGGCACTTCTGATTCCTCTCTGCATGGGGCGAGTTTCGCCATCCTGATCGAGAATAAAGTGAATCACTGGTTGCACAACGACCTGGATAACTACTGGAACAGCGTACGGGGGCCGGCTTGCAAGATGGGCATCGTCCTCGGTAAGAACCCCGAGCAGCCAGATGCACCGTGGCTGTTTATCTCACACCCGGAATTGGCGCAAGCCGTCGAAGCCCGCCTCGGGGCAGTACTTAGCCAGGCGCACACCCGATACCTTCCTCTCCTGCTTCACCTGCTGGAATACCTTAAACAGATGACCGATTCAAACCACGACAACTTCGCCCTGGCGTTCAACTTTGCCCATCGTCACCGTGCTGAATTGGCGCTGGCGCAGAACGTGATCAACCAATTTAACGACAAGGGGTTAGCCAACGTCATTGTGGAAGCTTGGGGGCCAGAGTACAAGCAGCAGGGCGTGTTTGAAGACCGCGTGGATATTATGCATGTGCAGCGCAATGATGTGCGCTACATTGTGTTCTATGGGCACATGCTGGAATTGGACAAGGAATCCACCTATGGAATCACCTTATATGCCGGTGGGGCAGAGCGGAAGGCCGTCGCCAACTGGTTTACCTACCTGAGTGGGCAACAGGCTGCCATAGACGCTGGCCTCAGCCGGTTGGACTGGTTTGACAAGAGCTACAAGGAACTGGTCATCGGAAAAAAATACACCTTCACGGGCAGCTCTCTGGAGGAGTTCCGCCAGGAAGTGCGCGAAGCATTGGAGCGTGACTGGAAACCCTTGGAACCAGCTTGGTTAACCAAATCTATCTCTGCGGTCAGCGCTGAGGCTACGGTACTACCCGTCGTTAGCAGCTTGGACGAACTGAGCTAAGCGACGGGACCCCACCACGCAGGGCGATTAATTGGTCGGCCCCGTGTCTACCTTAGATTCCACGGCAGCCTGCACGGTTGTCGATACGGCCGAGAGCAGGTCCAGTCCGGTGGACGCTTCAATGGCATCCACACTAACTCGGTATTGTCCCCAGTTGGTGTTGATGCCATTGTCGTTGGGGGTATCGACCGCGATCACGCGAGTGCTCGTGGTAACGCGGCTCGCATCGTTGTCTCCCACGGGAAGAATGACCACGACCTTCCAGCAGCGGGCAGGCACCGTTACGCGGCCATTGTCGAGTGTTTGCGTCACCCCACCATTGGAGCCGGTGCCACCCTTGCCGTAGCTGCCACAGATAATGTAGAGCTCCTGGCCGCTGTCCAGCAGCGAACGCGAGTAGTCCTCCAGGTTGGCCCAGGTCTGCTGGTTGTTGCGCGGCGCCTGGGGCATCATGTTGGTCATCAGAAAGGTGGCCGAGTTGTCGGCCTCCGTGCGGGTGCGGTCGGCAGAAGGGCAATTATGCCCCCGGTCAAAACCCGAGCCGGTATAGCTGCTGGCCTGTACCTGGTACCAGCCTGCGGGCAGCGTTGCGTCCGCCTTAAAGTCATCCTGACGCCCCGCCGAACCCCGCCACGAAGCGTCCAGGTGCCAGCTCACCCAGTTCGGGATGCCCCGGTCGCGGTGGTAGGACAAGGCGTACTGGGGTTTGCTGAGCAAGTAATTAGTGGGCTGATCCGGGTCAGCGGTGGCCCCGCTCGGGTTGCCCAAGGTCAGGTGCTCCGGAAGCGCTTGCGACGCCGGGGTAGGCTCCTCGGAACTCGAACAGGCCGTCGTGCATACGCTAGCACTCGCGGCTAAGAGGACGAGGCATGATCGGGTAAAAGGTCTCATGTAAGGGTGCGAGGGTGGAAAAGCAGGGCAAATTACACCATTCCAAACGGGGTGCAGGATGAATTGACCTGTCCGAGAGGTAAAACTTATGTGAACTGAAACGAGGGTATTTTGCAGTTAAACAGTGCTAAATATCCGTTTAATGGTGGAGTAAATCCACTGCTTGGTATACCTTCACGGCATGGAAATTCCTGCTGCGTACCAGTCGCTACGTACCCATCTACAGGCCCGGGTACCTCTTTCCGACGACGATTTTGCCGTTTTCCAACAGTATCTACGCCTCCAGACGCTGAATAAGCGAGAACACCTGCTTCAAACTGGCGAGCCCTGCACCCACCTGGCCTTTGTGACTCAGGGCTGCCTGCGCAGCTACTCACTTAATACGCAAGGGCAGGAGCACACCCTGCAGTTTGCGCCAGAAGATTGGTGGGTGTCGGATATGTACAGCCTGCTGACGCAGCAGCCTAGCACGATGAACATCGACGCGCTGGAAGACTCGCAAGTGTTGCTGCTGGCCCAGGCCGACATGGAAACCATCTACGCGCACTTCCCGGTTTTCGAGCGCTATTTCCGCCTCCTGATGCAAAGCCGTTTTGTGGCCCTACAGGAGCGGGTCAACGCCTCGCTGAGCCAAACGGCTAGTGAGAAGTATCAGCACTTTCTGCGCAAGTACCCCGGCATTGCTCAGCGCGTGCCCCAGCATTTCATTGCCTCTTATCTGGGCATAACGCCGGAATCGCTGAGTCGGGTGCGCCGGCAGCTGTAATCAGGAGGGGCGGCCCCTAGGAAATAAGTCAGCGGGCGGGCCGGTGCGTTCTTATCCTAGGATAATGCACAGGGGCCGCCGGCGGGGGACTTTTGTCTTACTCTTTCACCTCGAAAGAACAGACATCCCCTAGACCATGAAAAAGCTCCTGCTGCCTCTCGCCCTGTTTGCCGTTTCGCTGACTGCCGCCGCCCAGAAAACCACGACAAAGCCCGCCACTAAGTCTAGCGACTCGGTAGCCCAGCACCTAAAAACATTCGATGAGCTGGACTACGACGTGTTCAGCAACGCGAAGTGGGACCGCCTGCACGAAAGCCACGGTCAGGACATCCTGGTGCATTGGCCTGACGGCCACACCACCACCGGCATCGAGCAGCACATCACGGACCTGAAGGCCATGTTCGTGTATGCCCCCGATACTCAGATCAAGCAGCACCCCTTCAAGCTGGGCCAGGGTAACTTAACGTCCGTATCGGGCATAATGAACGGCACCTTCACCAAGCCCATGCCCACCGGCGACGGCAAGTTCATCCAACCCACGGGCAGAAAGTTCAGCTTGCCCATGTCCACTGTCGGCGTGTGGAAAGACGGCGTGATGGTGGAGGAATACCTCTACTGGGACAACCAATCCTTCATGAAGCAGCTCGGCCTAGCTCAGTAAACCAGCTAGTTGCCGCCGCTGCGCCTGCCCTCACCTGCTACCTCCCTGCTGTTATGAACACTACTTTGCTTTCGTATTCTTCGCTGCCCGCCGAACGCATCGGCGTGCACCCGCCGATGGAGCTGCCGTCGGTTATTCGCCTGGGTACCGTGCATCTGGCAGTCGCCAGCCTGGCCCGCTCGCTGGAGTTTTACCAGCGCGTGCTCGGGTTTGCGCTGCTTAGCCAGTCAACGGCTGTCGAAGGTCAGGCTGCCGTAGCGGAGCTGGGCGTGGCCGGTACTTCCCAGGTGCTGGTTCGCCTGTCCGAGCAGCCCGGGGCCAATCCCATTCCGCGCCGGGGCCGCCTGGGCATCTACCACCTAGCCGTGCTGCTGCCTTCCCGCGCCGATTTGGGTTGCTTTCTAAAGCACGTGCATTCCCTGGGGGTCTACGTGGGCTCCTCCGACCACAACTACAGCGAAGCCACCTACCTGACCGACCCCGACGGCTTTACCATTGAGGTATACCGCGACCGGCCCCGCAGCGAATGGCAGGTGAGCGAAGAAGGCGAAATCCAGTCGGCCCTCGACCCGCTCGACGAGGCCGGGGTGCTGCAAGCGGCCGGCAAAACCCACTGGCAGGGCCTGCCGGTGGGCACTACCATCGGGCACCTACACTTTTACATCGGCAGCCTGGCCGAGGCAGCGGCCTTTTACCACACGGCTTTGGGCTTCGATATCGAAACCTGGAGCTTGTCGGGGGCCCTGTTTGTGGGCGCGGGCGGCTACCACCACCATTTGGGTTTGAACGTGTGGGCCGCCGGCTCGCCCGTGGCCACGGAGGCCGATGCCCGCCTGCTGTGCTGGGAGCTGTGGCTGCCTGATGCCGATTCCCGCGATGCGGCCGCGGCCCGCCTGCAAGCCGCCGGTTACGCGGTGGATTCTACTCCCGAAGGTCCTATTGCCACCGACCCGTGGGGCATCCGCGTGCTACTGGGGGCTGAGACTTCTTCCCCGCAATGAGTTGTCGGCCCTGGCTGTGGCTGACCTTCCTTCTTCCGCTTTTTCTGACTACTTCCATGACTGTTGCCACTTCCGCGCAGCCCCCGCTGCTGACTGATTTGCCCCTGTCCTACCGCCCGGTGAACCCGGCTCAGGCCACGGGCGCCAAACGCCTGCTGCTCCTCCTGCACGGGGTAGGCGGCAATGAGCTGAACCTACTTTCCGTAGGCGAGCAGCTGGCCGACGCCCATACGCTGGTGCTCTCGGTACGCGCTCCGCTGGTCTTTGGCCCCCTGGGATTCGGCTTTTACCAGGTTGATTTCTCGTCGGGCAAGCCCGTCTTCAACCAGGCCCAGCAGCTCGACGGGCAGCGCTTGCTGCTCTCCTTTATCCAGGAGGCCTCGACCCGGTACGGTATTCCGGCCGGGCAGGTGTATCTACTGGGATTCAGCCAGGGCGCCATCATGGCCTACGATGTGGCCCTGACCCACCCGGCGCAGGTGCGCGGCGTGCTGGCCTTTAGTGGACGCCTGCTGGTGGAATCGCGCCAGCACCATGCCTCGGCCGCCGACGTGCAACAGGTGCAGTTTTTCCTCAGCCACGGCCGCTACGATGATAAGCTGCCCGCTTTCTACGCCGATGAGGCGGTCACCTTCCTGAAAACGCTGGGCATCATCCCCCGTTACGAAGCCTTCGAGGGCGGACACGAAATATCGGCTAGCGGCCTGGCCGCTGCCCACCAGTGGCTGACGCAACAGCCTTAATGGACCGTCAGCATCTCAAGCAATAACGCACTTCAAGTCAACAAATTTTCACTCAACAAACCATGAAAAATCTCCTGTTCCCCCTCTTGTTGGCCGCCACCGTACTATCGGCGCCCGCACAAGCCGCTAAGGGCCCGGTTGCTCGGAAACCCGCTGCCGCCGTCATCGCCAATGAACCCTACAAAGTACAGCCGCAGCTGAGCTCACTCGGCTGGACGGGCAAGAAGATTGGTGGCCAGCACTCCGGTACCATCAGCCTCAAAGAAGGCATCGTGCTGGTGAAAGGCAGCCAGATTGTAGGCGGCACGATCGTGGCCGACATGACCTCGCTGAAGAACACGGACCTGACGGATGCCGACTACAACGCCAAGCTGGTCGGCCACCTGAAATCGGAGGATTTCTTCGGCGTGGAAAAGAACCCCACGGCCACCTTCGTTATCACCAGCATCAAGCCGCTCAAGGGCGATGCCGCCGGCAACAACGCCATCATTACTGGTAACCTGACCATCAAGGGCAAGACCAATCCCTTGAGCTTCCCCGCTAAAGTCGGCGTGAAAAACGGCGTGGCTGCAGCCTCGGGCACGGCCACCATCGACCGCACGAAATACGGGGTTACGTTTGGCTCGACCCTGTTCGGCACCGCGGCCGACAAAGCCGTAGAGGACAACTTCTCGCTAAGCTTCAACGTGATTGCCAAAAGCAAGGGCGTAGCGACGCGCTAAGCAAGTAGGCCGCCCCGGCATCCTCCTTCCATAGGAAAACCGGGGCGGCCTCTGCCTTTGCCCCCTGCTCACTGCTCGCGGGCGGCAAACTCGGACGGCCGCTGGCCCACGAGCTTGTAAAAAGTGTTGCTGAAGGACGAAAGGCTGTTGTAGCCCACGGCGTAGGCTACTTCGCTGATCGTTTGCTTGGTTTCCAGCATCAGGGCCATCGCGGCCATGATGCGCCGCAGCTTCAGGTACTGCCCAAAGGAAATGCTCAGGCACTGCTGAAACAGGCGCGACAGGCTGCGCGGGCTGAAACCGAACTGCCGGGCCAGGGTGCTGAGCTCCACCAGCTCGCCGATGTGCTCGTAGATGTGGCGCAGCACCGGTACCAGGCGCGGGTCTTCCGTGGTGGGCAAGGCCAGCGGCAGCGGGTGATGGCTGATGTGGGGCAGCACCATCTTCAGGTTCAGCAGAAACAGGTAGGGCTCGTACTGTTCAGGTCCCCGGTGCCCATACCAGCTTTCCGTGTAGCGCAGCATTTCGTAGAGCAGGTCCGTGACCGGGTAGATGCCCAGGGTACCAAAGAATGGGTGTTCCCCGTCGCGGGCTTCGGCAAAGCACAGGCCAGTGATCACGTGCTGGTTTGAATGAAAAAGGACGCGGTGCGTAAGCCGGGGCGGAATCAGCACGTAGTGGCGGGCCGGCAGAAAGTACGTCTTGGTTGGCGTGATGAGGTAAGCCACGCCCTGGCGCACGTAGAGCAGCTGCGTTTTCTGGTGCTGATGCAGCGGATAGTTTTCCTCGCTGTGCTGCTGCAGCACAAACATCGTTTCAGGGCGGCTGTCGATAGTATCTAGTTCAACCAGAAATTCGTCGGTCGTAAGCATGGGCTGGCAAGTTTGAACAAATCTATGGCTTGTTTGCAAAAGTCGGCCGTGCGTAGAGCCGGTACCTTTGACTTCAGTAACTACTCGCGCGCCAGGCTGGTGAAGGGCATCCCGCAAAGGCGCCTATAGCCCATCCAGCGGCGCCTTTCGGAACACTAATTTCACACCCAAATCCTAATTCCCATGAAGATTACTGCTGCAGTCGTTAAAGAGAAAGGGGGCTCGTTTCTGCTCGAAGAAATGGAGCTGGACCAGCCTCAACCCCAGGAAGTGCTCGTGCGCATTGTGGCCACCGGCATCTGCCACACCGATATGGTGATTCGCAACCAGCAGATGCCCGCGCCCCTGCCAATGGTATTGGGCCACGAGGGCGCCGGTGTGGTCGAAGCCGTGGGCAACGAAGTAACCGAGGTAGCCGTGGGTGACCACGTGGTGCTCACCTTCGGCTACTGCGGCAAGTGCAGCAGCTGTCGGGAGGGCTTCCCTACCTACTGTGAGCACATGCTGGAGCATAACTTCGCCGGCAGCCGCCCCGATGGCAGCCACCGCATTCACCAGCACAGCACGCCCGACTTGCACGACAGCTTCTTCTCGCAGTCGTCGTTTGCCACCTACGCCGTGGCCCACGAAAACAACACCATCAAGGTGCCCAAGGACGTACCGCTGGAGTTGCTCGGGCCGCTAGGCTGCGGCATCCAGACCGGCGCCGGCGCCATTCTTAATAGCCTGAACGTGCCCTCCGGGGCCAGCATTGCCGTCTTCGGTACCGGAGCCGTGGGGCTGTCGGCCATCATGGCCTCGCGCGTGGCCGGGGCCACGACCATCATTGCCGTCGACATCAACGACGAGCGCCTGGCCCTGGCCCTGGAGCTGGGTGCCACGCACACGATCAACAGCAAGACGGGCAACGTGGTGGAGCAGATTCAGCAGCTCACCGGCCCGGGTACTCACTTCGCCTTCGACACCACGGGGCGCCCGGAAGTTATCCGCACGGCCGTGCAGGGGCTACGCACCCACGGCGTGTGCGGGCTGGTAGGCGTAACGGCCCCCGACAAGGAGTTGAGCTTCGGGCCCAACGACATCATGGTGGCCGGCCGGACAGTGAAGGGCATTCTGCAGGGCGACTCGGTACCCAGCATCTTCATTCCGCGTCTGATTGCCCTCTACCAGCAGGGGCAGTTTCCCTTCGACAAGCTGGTGAAGTTCTACGAGTTCGATCAGATAAACCAGGCCGCCGAAGACTCCGAGAAGGGCGTTACCATCAAGCCGGTGCTGCGCATCGGTAAGGTGTAAAGCAACTGCTACATCTCCTGTGCCTAGCACGTAAGCGCCCGTCTTCTTAGGAAGGCGGGCGTTTTGTTAGGGAAGCGATTCGGGCTGTCGCTAGGTCAGGTGGCTTTCCTTTCCAAGTACCCCCTTTTCCAGGAATGGGGCCCCTAGAGTGTTACTCCCTTTATGAAAGTTAAATACCTGCTTGTTTTAGGCGGCAGCGCCTTATTGGTCTGGTTTATCCTGGATGCGCTCAGCCAACCCAGCCCCCAGGATTTGCCGGGCGAGTTTCAGGAAGTGGCCATGTTCCGCAATGAGAACAATACCGGGCCCGTCGTGCGCATTTACGCGGTAACCGTAGCCGATACCAGCCGCTGGCAGGAAATGCAGCAGTACGGGGCCCTCATGCCGCACACCAAGTACGGCACCACCAAGGTGTTCTTCTTTGCCAAAAGCCGGCCCTTTCCGACCCGCCTTCAGCTGTCCAAGCCGCATTTTGCGCCCGCCCTCAATGGGTACTGCCTAGCGTCCTACGAGAAAGATGTGATGAGCAAGGTCACCTTCCAGAAACACCCGCTCCACTAGCCAGCCTTGCTTGCGCTAGAGTTTAACAGACCACACCATTTGATGGAAAACAACCAAAAAACGACGGGCCAAGTCTCTTCTAAAGACGGCACGTCGATTGGCTACACCCGCCTGGGTAGCGGCCCGGCTCTTGTCGTAACCCACGGATCCTTCGATTCCCAGCAGGGCTGTCCTTTGCGCAGCTGTTGGCGGCTACGCACACCGTGTACGTGTACGACCGTCGGGGAAGGGGCCAGAGCCCCGATGTGGGGAAGCCCTACTCGTTTCAGTACGAGCTGGATGACCTGGCCGCGATGGTGGCCCTGGCAGGGCCGGGTACGGCCTTGCTCGGACACAGCTTCGGGGGTGGCCTGGTACTGGCCTACACTATCCGCGAAGGGTTCACGGGCCGCATTATACTGTATGAGCCCATCAATTCTATTCTGCGCCAGCTCAGCGGAGGACATTATGCCCACTTGCAAGCCCTCGTTGACCAGGGCCAGCTCGATGAAGCAACGGCTTTCGGAATGGAGAAGGTAGTTGGGTTGCCGGCAGCCCAGGTGGCGCAGGCCCGGCAAAGCCGAGGGTGGTTTCAGTCGGTAGAGCGAGTCACCGCCTTCGCCCGGGAAGTGGCCGGCTTGGATGCGCTTGCCCCCAGCGAAGCAGAAACCGACGCCATCCGGGTGCGGGCCTTCGTTTTGCTCGGCACGTCTACGGCCCTGGTTCCTATCCGGGTGGCGACGGCGGGAGTAGCCGCACGGGTACGCGGGCTCACCCTCTATCCGATTATCAACCAAGGGCATTTTGCCCACTTTGAAAACCCCGAGCAGCTACGTCAACTGGTTGTGCGCTGTCTTACAGAAGCTTAATAAACATGCCTTTTCATTTTACAGGCGGGGTATCTAAGGACGCCTGTGAGATCGGGCGTTGAGTAGCAAACTGAAGTGTCTTAGGGAGAGCGGCACTGAAAAAAGCAGTGACAGGCACGTTGGCTGGTTTGAACAATATTCTGACTAATATGATAAAATGAGCCGAGTAGAAGGGCGGTAATTTTGTGCTGTTACAAAAAGCTCATCATGAACGGTTCAAGGTGGCTGCGGCTAGGTGTCGTAGCTTTTTTACTTTCAGTCACTTACCCACTCGCTGCGCAAACGGCCAGTCATCCTGCTGAGCCCCTTACCCTGGAGCAGGCCTGGGCGCTGGCCACCGCGCACAACAAAGAAGTGCTGATGCAACGCCGGCAGGTAGCGCTCAGCGCCGAGTTGGTGAAGGACCGGCAGAATGAGCACCTGCCCCACGTGACCACCAGCGGCAGCTACGCCTACCTGGGCGGGCTAATTGCCTACGAGCCCTACGCCGGGCTGCACAACCCCGAGCAGAAAGCCGTGCCGCCCAGCCCCCACGCCTACCACGTCGGCCTCGAAGCCGACTGGGAAGTATACACCGGCGGCCGCATCAACAACCAGATTGCTACCCAGACCGTCAATGAGGGGCTGGAAACCGAGCGCCTGGCCCTGACGGCCAGCGACGTGCGCCTGCGCGTAGCCACGGCCTATCTCGACGTGCAGCGCAACCGCGAGTACCAAGCCCTGACGGCCAACAACGTCAAGGAGTCGGAGCGGCGGCTGACGCAGATCCGGTCGTTGTTCAAGAATGGAGTAGTGCTGCGCTCCGACCTGCTGCGGGCGGAGTTGCAGCTTTCGCGGCAACAGCTGCTCCTAACCGAAATCGGTAACACGCTCACGCTTACCAACCAGCGCCTGAACCTGCTGCTGGGCACCTCCGAAGACCAGGTAAACCAGCTGGCCCCGGTTAACCCGACCCCGGCGGTGCTGGATACGACCTACGCCGACTACCTCGGCCAGGCGCAGGCTAACGCCCCTGAGCTGCGGGTGGCCGGGCTGCAAACCCGCCTGAGCGAGCTGCGGCTGCAGGCCACTCAGGTGAGCAAGCGCCCGCAAGTGGGTCTGTTCACGGGCTACGCCTACACCTACCCCAACCGGCTGGTGTTTCCCAACGTGTCGCAGATATATGGCGTGGGCGAAGTCGGCGTGCGGGTTTCCTACAACATCACTGCCCGCTGGCTGGACCGCCACGCCGAGAAGGCCGCCGAAATCGGCATAGAGCGCCAGCGCATCGGCCAGGAGAGGGTGCTGGACGACAAGCGCCAGGAAGTGAAAACGGCCTACGTGCGCTACCAAGAAACCCAGGAGCGCCTGCGCATTGCGGAGCAGAGCATTGGGCAGGCCGCCGAAAATTACCGCATCGTCAGCCACACCTACTTCAACCAGCTGGCCCTGCTCACCGACTTGCTGGACGCGGATAATCAGCTCCTGCAGGCCCGCTTTGACCTGGTGACCGCCCAAACGCTGGCGGGTACCTACTACTATCAACTGCAAAAAGCCATCGGCCACCTATAAGTCATGATCCAGCCGACGACCTCGCCGCAACATCCCGCGCAGCGCACCGACCGCCTGGTGGCGCGCATCACCTCTACCCTCGCCGGCTTGCTGGTGCTGGTCCTGCTCATCTGGGCCGGCCGCATCGGGTGGTCGATGCTGCACTACGAAAGCACCGACGATGCTCAGGTGGAAGAATACATCAACCCCATTAACAGCAAGGTCAGCGGCTACATCCGCCAGATTCACTACCAGGAAAATCAGGCGGTGAAGGCCGGCGACACGTTGGTGGTACTCGACGACCGCGACTTCGAGCTGCCCGTGGCCGAAGCCGAAGCGGCCCTGGCCAATGCCCAGGCCCAGCTGCTGAACCTGGCCCGCACCGTGCAAACCTCGCAGCGTAGCTCGCAGGTGAGTCAAAGCCAGATTGGGGCGGCCAAGGCCCGGCTCGTGCAGCAGGAGCAGGACTTTGCCCGCTACCACCAGCTGCTGGCCGACGAAGCCGTGACCCGCCAGCAGTTCGAGCGGGTGCAGTCGGCCCTCGACGTGGCCCGCTCCGACTACCAGGCGCTGGCTGGCGGCTACCAGACTGCCCTCTCGCGTGTAAATGAAAGTCAGGGCCAGCGGGCCGTGCTGCAAGCCGAAATCCGGCGGCGCCAAGCGCTGCTGCGTAAAGCCCGGCTGGACCTCTCCTATACCATCGTGACGGCCCCGTACGCCGGCGTGATGGGCCGCCAGACCATTCAGGAAGGTCAGCTGATGCAGGCCGGGCAGCCGCTGGCCTACATTGTAAACCGCCAGGCAGGCAAGTGGATAACGGCCAACTTCAAGGAAACTCAGCTGCCCCGCCTGCACGTGGGGCAGCCCGTGCGCATCATCACCGATGCCTACCCCGACCAAGTGTTTGCGGGCCGCATCGAGTCGCTGTCGCCGGCCACGGGGGCGCGGTTTTCGCTCTTGCCGCCCGACAACGCCACCGGCAACTTCATCAAGGTGATTCAGCGCCTACCCATCCGCATTCATCTCACCGATCAGCCGGCGAAAATCGCCCAACTCGCGGCCGGCATGAATGCCACCGTGACGGTGGCCAAGTAACCCTGCCGCCTGATGAAACAAGCTGAGCCGCTGCCTCTTTTCAAGGCGTGGGTACCCGAGTGGGCCATTCGGGCCGTGCTATTTTGGGCGCTGCTGCCGCCGTTTCTGCTGCTGGGCCTCTACGCTGGCAGTGGGGCCGAGGTGGCCGCCTACTACGGCGTGGAGCCGGCCGACGTGCAGTTCTCCATCCTGCTGTTCTACGCGGGCCTGGTGGCCTTTCTGCCTTTCGACCCGCACCTGGGCAGTTACCTGCGTCTGCGCAATTATCTACTCGTGAGCGTTGTGCTGCTGGCGGGATTAGTGGGCCTGGCCGGCTGGGTGCGCGATTTTCGTCTGCTGCTGGTACTGCGCTTTTTGCAGGGCACGGTGGCCTGCACTATCGTCACGCCGCTGCTGACGCTGATTTTTTCGCGCCTGCACACTACCCGGGCGCGAGCCATGGGCTACGCCGTGTTTTACGGGGGGCTGCTGGCCTCGGCGCCGCTGGGCACCATGCTGAGCTGGACGGTGCTTGACCGCTACCCCGTGCCGGCGCTGTTTCACGCGTTTCTGCTGCTGGCCGTGCCCGGCGCGCTGCTGCTGCTGCTCATTCTGAACGGGGTGCGCACCCGGCGTCGGCTGCCGCTCACCCAGCTGGAGTGGCCCAGCTGGGTGCTGCTGGCCACGATGCTGCTGGGCATGGCCTACCTGGCTTCGTATGGCCAGCTGCGGTACTGGCTGGAAAGCCCGGAAGCCTGGCTGGCGCTGGGGCTCTCCGTGGTGGGCGGCGGGGCCTTCGGGTGGCGCCAATGGCATCTGAAGCGGCCCTATATTCACCTGGGGGTGTTTCGCTACCGCACCTTTTGCGTAGGGCTGGTCCTGTTCATGGCGTTCTACTTTTTCCGGGGCACCACCAACATCTCGGCCTCTTATTTCACCGGGGTGCTGCACGTCAATGCTCATCAGATGGTGGAGCTGCAAGCCGCTACGCTGGTGGGCATTGTGCTGGGCGTGAGCGTCGTGGTGCGCTTCGTGCTGCTAGGCACGCCCCTGCGCCGGCTGCTGGTGGTCGGCTTCGCCCTGCTGCTGGCCCACCACGTCTGGATGTATCTACTCTTCGGCCCGGCCCAGGGGCTGGCCGTTTTTCGGCTACCCCTGCTGCTGCAAGGGGTGGCCGTGGGCTTTGTATTGGTGCCGCTGGCCTTGTTTACCATGGGCGGGCTGCCGCCGCAGTTGGCCTCGGCAGGCACCTTCGCGGCGGTGGCCTTTCGCAACCTGGGCTTCGTGGGCTCGCTGGCTGTTACCAGCGTGCTGCAGCCGTATTGGCGCACGGCCCAGCTCGACCGGTTCCGAGCCGATTTGCTGCCCGGCACTAGCCTTGTGGCCGCCCGCATGCAGGTCCTGCAGCACACCCTGCAAGGCCGGGGGCTAGACGTGGAAACAGGCCAGCGCGGCGCGGCCAGCCTGCTCTCCCGCACCCTCGAAACGCAAACCCTGCTGCGCTACTGCCTCAACTACTTCGGCTTGGTCAGCCTGGGCATCACGGCCCTGCTTGTGGTGCTGCTGGTGCTGCCGCCGCTACACTGGCAGGCCGTCACGTTCCGGCAGCGGCCCTTGTAAGGTAGCCTGGCATGGGCTTTTCATTGCTTTTCTCACTTTCTGCTTCGGCGGCTCCGCCACCCCTCGTATTATGTCCCAACATAAAGAAGTCAAGCTCGTTACCACCCACCAGCTGCAGGCTATGAAGCAGCGGGGCGAGAAAATCTCCATGCTCACGGCCTATGATTGCTCCATGGCCAGGATTCTGGATGGGGCCGGCACCGACGTGCTGCTCGTCGGCGACTCGGCCGCCAATGTCATGGCGGGCCATGAAACCACGCTGCCTATCACCCTGGACCAGATGATTTACCACGCCCAAAGCGTGGTGCGGGGCACCCGGCGGGCCTTCGTGGCCGTGGATTTACCTTTCGGCTCCTACCAGGGCAATAGCAGCGAGGCCCTGCGCTCGGCCGTGCGCGTTATGAAGGAAAGCGGGGCCCACGGCCTGAAGCTGGAGGGTGGGGCCGAAATCAAGGACAGCATCACGCGCATTCTGGCGGCCGGCATTCCGGTGATGGGCCACCTCGGCCTCACGCCCCAAAGCATTTACAAGTTTGGCACCTACACCGTGCGCGCTAAGGAAGCCGCCGAGGCACAGAAGCTGCTGGAAGATGCCCAACTGCTGCAGGAGCTGGGCTGCTTTGCCGTAGTGCTGGAAAAGATTCCGGCGGTGCTCGCCCGGCAGGTAGCCGAGCAGCTCACGATTCCGGTTATCGGCATCGGTGCCGGGCCCCACATGGATGGGCAGGTACTCGTCGTGCACGACGTGCTGGGCATCACCCAGGAATTCAAGCCCCGCTTCCTGCGCCGCTACGCCGAGCTGGGCGACCTGATGCACCAGGCCGTCACACAGTACGTGAGCGATGTGAAAAGCCGCGCCTTTCCTACGGAAGCGGAAGGCTACTAAAGCCATAATTCAGCTTGTAGTGTCTAGTGCATAACACGTTCCGCAAAGGCCCGCTGGACTCGGCTTAAACTAGTTTAAGCCTATTTCTTACGATAGTTCATCGGCCCGGCCGCGCCCGGTGGGGGACCTTTGTCCTGTTCAATACCCCCATCTTTCAACAACCGATAATGAAGACTTCCCTGTTTGCTGCCGCTCTTTTCCTTTCCCTGACCTCCCTGCAAAGCAAAGCCATGACCCTGTCAGGCGAGCGGCCCGTTTCCGTAACCGTTGCCGACAACGACAAAGCCGCCATTGAGAAAGTCATCACGGCCTACCGCGATGCCCTGAAGGAAGCCAACGCCAGCAGGGTGGTGGCCCTCTACACCAAAGACGCCGTGCTCATGCCGCCAGGCGCCCCTACCGCCGTGGGCCAGGAGCAGGTGAAAGCCACGTACGAGTATGTGTTCAGCGCCATAAAGCTGGACATCAATTTCAGCATTGACGACATCGTGGTAAACGGCAACAGTGCCATCGTGCGCTCCACCTCCAAAGGCACTGCCGTGGTAAATGCCAATGGCCAGTCGGCCCCGGAAGAGAACCGCGAGCTGTTTGTCTTCCAGAAGGTAGGCGGCCAGTGGAAGATTGCCCGCTACATGTACAACAAAACGAAGTAAGCGCTACACTGCCCGCCCGCTTCGGGGGTGCCCCCAATACGAAACGTCGACTTGCCCGTAATGGGAGGTGACGCTTTGTGTTGGGGGCTGACTTTTTCCCTGGTGCTGCAACTTGTGCCGCCGAGCTGCGGTACCATGCGGCTAGGAAGCTGGGGTAGCGCCCCAATCCCTATTTGTCTTATTGACTACCCCCCAAGCAAGCCTGTGCAACCTACCCTGACCAACCAAGCGCAGCCCCGCGCTGGGCTTTCCCGCGCCTCCCTGCTGGTGGCCACATGCTCGACCATCATTGAGTGGTATGACTTCACCCTCTGCCTCTATTTCGCCACCGTCCTCTCGCGGGTCTTCTTTGGCCCGGGGGCCACGTCACTGCTCACTGCCCTCGGCGGGTTTGCCGTCTCCTACCTGATGCGGCCGCTGGGCGCGCTGGTCTTCGGCCACATCGGCGACCGCTACGGCCGGCGGCGCATGATGCTGCTGTCCATGGCCGTGATGACTGGGGCCATGCTCGTCACGGCCCTGCTGCCCACCCATGCGCAAATCGGGGCGTGGGCCGGGTGGCTGCTCTTGCTGCTGCGGTGTTTGATGGCCTTCTCGGTGGGGGGCGAGTACACGGGGGTGGTGGCCTACTTGCTGGAAGGGGCCCGGCCAGGCCGCCGCGGCCTGGTGACTTCGCTGGCTGCTGCCGCGAGCGAGGTCGGCGCCTTGCTGGCCGTGGGCGTGTGCGCCCTGCTCGTGTACGGGCTGCCGACGGCCAGCGTGGATACCTGGGGCTGGCGCCTGCCTTTCCTGCTGGGAGCGGTCCTGGCCGGCGGCGTCTGGCTGGCCCGCTCCACCATGCAGGAGTCGCCTGACTTCGAGCGGCAGCAGGAGGCCGGCACGGTGCCCACCTCCCCCCTGCGCCACACACTGCGCTACCACCGACCCGCCATTTTGCGCACGTTCGCTATCTCCGCCCTGGGCTCCATCACGTATTACGTTGGTATTACCTACGTACCGACCTTCCTGTCCACCACCGGGCAGCGCGGGGAAGGCGAGGCGTTGGGGCTGTCCACCATGGCGGCCGTGGTCGTCATCCTGGTCACGCCCTTCGTGGGACTGCTGTCCGACCGCCTGGGCCGCAAGCCCGTGCTGGCGGTGCTGGCCGGGGCCAGCGCCCTGCTGCCCATCACCCTGTTTTCGCTCATGCGCGGCGGCAGCACCCTGCAGGCTATTCTGGGGGCAGTGGTGCTGGCCGCGGTGGCCGGGGGCGTCAGTGCGGTCGGCGCCGCCGCCACGGCTGAGCAATTTCCAGGCGAAGGCCGCCTGAGCGGGTTGGCTTTGGGGGCCACGGCGGCCACGGCCGTGTTCGGGGGCCTTACGCCCTTTTTGGCGGAGTTGCTCATCGCCCGCACGGGCTGGCCGCTCGTACCCGGGGCCATGATTGCCTTGGTCGCGCTGCTGGTGCTGCCGGTCCTGCTCACCATGCCCGAAACTGCCTTTTCAAAACGAACTACCTAAGCTGGCCTCAGTGCCGAGACTAAAAAAGCCCCACCCCAACGTCTCTTCCAGAAGCGAAAGAGTTGTTGAGCTGGGGCTTTTAAGCACCTATAACCCTGGGGGAATGGCCTAGCTACGCTAGTAGACTATCGACTTCCACGTTCCAGAACTTGCCGCTCTCAGGCCGGGCCTGAATGCCGCGAAACAAGCCCTCCGCCGACTGCTCAGTGGTGAAGGGGGCGCTGTCGCCGCCCATACGGGTCTGCACCCAACCCGGGTGCATGGGCGTGACCGAGATGCCGCGCTCGGCTACGCGCTCGGCCAGGATAGCAGCGTACATGTTGATGGCGGCCTTGGAAATGCGGTAGGCGGGGCTGTCAGCGGCGGCGTGACTTACCAGGCCCATCTTCGAGGAGAGGAAAATGATTTGCCCTCCGTCGCGCACCAGCGGCAGCATGGGCTCGGTGAAGAGAATGGTGCCGTCCACGTTGGTGGCGAAGGTATCGCGCAGGGCGGAGCGCTCGGGCGTAATCGTGCCCAGGTCGGAGCCGACCCCGGCGTTGTTCACTAGCAGGTCAATGCTGGGCGCGAGCTGGCCGATTTGAGCGACGGCCTGCGCGATGCTGGCGTCGTCGGTGACGTCCAGGGATATCACGCTGAGGTTGGGATGGCTGAAATCAGCCATCTGGCCCGAGCGGGACGTGCCAATAACGCGGTAGCCTTCGGCCAGCAGTTTATGGGTAAGGGCCAGACCGATGCCGCTGTTAGCGCCGGTTAAAACGGCAGTTTTTATTTGCGTGTTCATCAAGAAGTTATGTTTAGAAAAAGTACTCGTGTTCCGGCTCTATGGCCGGCGTAAGGGTTGGCTCCTCCCAGTAAGAGAGGAGCACATACGGGGCCTTAATGGGTAGACCCCGCGGGTTAGGGAAGGACAACAATCTTGCCCCCCGCCGCATTGCTCTCCATGAGCTGGTGCGCCTCGGCAATCTGGTCGAGCGAAAAGATGCGGCCGATGCCGAGCAGGACTTGGCCGGCTTCCACCGAGTCGATAAAGGTCTGCAGCGCGGCCGCAGGGGCCGTAATCTGGCCGCTGTCGTAAATGGTCAGGCTGACAGTGGCCGGAATAAACTCCATGGGCGCAAAGTCCGGGATAGACCAGCTCTCGGAGAGCATACCCGTCATGCAGCCGACGCCCCCGGGCTTGATGCAGGCCAGCGAATCCTGCAGGGTGGTGGCACCGACCAATTCCAGCACCTTGTCCACGCCCTCGGGGCAGAGCGCCCGGACTGGCCCTAGCAGCTGGCCATTGTCGACGAGCACGTGCGTGGCGCCGTTGGCGGTGAGCAGGTCGGCCTTGGCCGCACTTCGGGTGGTAGCCAGCACCGTCAGGCCAGCGTTGCGAGCCACTTGCGCGGCCAGCAGCCCCACCGAAGAGGTGCCGCCCCGGATGAGCAGCGTTTCGCCCGCCTGGATTTTCAGGGCCAGGTGCAGCGAGCCGTACACCGTCTGGAACATTTCGGGAATGGCCCCGAGCTGCGGCCAAGGCAGCTGACTGCGAAATGGATACAGGATGCTTTTGGGCACCACCGTATACTCGGCATAACTGCCGTCGTAGTCCCGGCCCATGCCCCCCATCAGGGCCGCCACCTGCTGGCCGGGCTGGTACTGACCTGAAGGGTCCTGCACCACTTCGCCGACGCACTCGATGCCCAGCACCCGTGGAAATTGCACCCCCGGCGAGAGTCCTTTGCGGGTCATCAGCTCGGAGCGGTTCAGCCCGAAGGCGCGCACCCGCAGCAGCACCTGCCCCGATTGGGGAGTGGGCACGGGGCGCTCTTCAAGTTGAAACTGGTCGGCGCCACCGGGGCGGGGCAAGACGGCTGCTTTCATGGGAATGCGATAATGGTCAGCTAACAAGATGGCTCAGCGTTCTTGCCAGCATACGTTGGCGAAGGAGAAGTGCCGCTAAACGTTGCGGTTAGAATGACCGGAACGATCCGCTGGCCCCATCCCGCGCTGATTAGGCAGCCTGCACGCTGTTGAAGATGTAGCAAAAGATTTTCCAGCCCTGGGGCTGCTGACGCAGCACGAAGAAGTCGCGGCTGCGGCGACCTAGTTCCCGCTGGGTGGCGCGCTCGGTGCTGCGGGTGCTGGCCGTGGCGCGCACAAAGCAGTAAGCCCCATCCACCGCCACGGATTCGACCGCGAAGTCGATCTGAAACTCCTCCTTGGCAAAGAAGGCTTCTGCGCGGGCCAGAAGTTCGCTGACCGGAAGGGTCGTGAGGCCTTCGGGCATGAATACCCCGTCCGGAGTGTAGAAGGAGGCCAGGGCAGCGGTATCGGCCGAGTTCAGGGCCTGAGCGTACTGAGTTAGCAGGTGCTCAGCGGCCAGGGTTTCCGGTTGCGTAGACATGGTTTACTGGGGCGCGTTGAAGATGTAACGAGCGATTTTCCACTGGCCGCTTTCTTTCACCAGCACCCACTGCTCGCGGAAGCTCACCTTGGCGCTAGGGCCGGAGGGTTTTACCAGCTGGGTACCACTGGAGGTGGACGTGGCGAAGGCGTAGTCGCTAGTTACCACCGTGATGTTGGCCGGGGTGAAGGCAAGCGTGAGCGTCACGGCGCTGAACAGGCCATCGAAGGCGGCACGCACTTGGGTTTGGCCGGTGGCCGTCGGCGAACCCGGAGCAGCAAATACCCCATCCTGAGCGAAAAGCGTGGTGACGGTGGCGGCATTCGACGCATTCAGCGCCGTGCCGTAGTTGGTGAGCAGCTGCTGAATGGCAGTTTTCTCTGCCGTGGTATCCACGGCGGGCGTGGCAGTAGTCTTGTCGTCGTCCTTGTCGCAGGAAAGGAGAGCCGGCGTCAAAGCGAGAGCGAAAACCAGGGTGCGGAATACGTTGGGCAGGTTCATAAATGTAGGGGAAAGGGGGAAAAGTGAATGGTGAAAAATGCGTTGCGTAGGGCCCGACCCACCGCGGCAGAACCGGAGGTCAGTAGCCGGCTGGTCAACCCGAGGCGGCGCCAGTAAGCAGTTAGTTGGTTAGGTCCGGGTCAATCAGGTTGGCGTCGAACTCGGCGTTGTGCTTTTTGTAGAGCGGGGTGGGCTCCACGGTCACGAACAGCTCCACCGTAGGGCCGGAAATCAGCTCGAACAGGTGGCCCCCGTGCAAGAGGCCATCGAAGGTGGCCAGGCTTACGTGGGTATGCGCCACCGGCTTGTCGCCTAGCAGGGTAATGTTGCCGGTGAGCGACGCCACCTCGACGGGTTCGGCGAAAGGGATGACTTTGAACTGCTTGCGGTCGTAGTCATACACCCCAATCTTGGCCGAGAAGGCATCCCCAATGGCCTGGTAGTGGGCGTTTTTGACGTGGTACTGCTGGGCAAACTTGGTCAGGCCCGCCACGATTTCGTCGCCCTTGGCGAAGACCAACAGGTAGGTTTTGGTTTGCCCGTTGGTGCTGAGGAGCTTCGTTTTGACCCCGGGCGCTTTGCTCACGTCCACGGGCTTCGCGCTCGAGGTGCCGATATACTCCTGGGCCTGGGTAGTCAGGGCGCTGCTAGCTACGAATAAGGCCGTGGCGGCGAGGTACTTCAAGAAGGAAAAACGCATCGGAGTATTACTTAATGAAAGGCACCATATCGGCCCAGGTGGCCGGGAAATTGATGAGGAAGGCCCCGTGCGAGGCATTGGGGACGATGGCCAGCTGGCTGCGGCGAATCATCCGGGCCGTGTTGAGCACGCGCTGCACGGGGTTACCCTCGTCCCGGTCGCCGGCCATGACCAACGTGGGGCACTGGATGGTTTGCAGCAGGGCTTTGTCCACGGTCAGGTGGCTGTACATGTTGCCTACCTGGGTGAACATCTCCGCTAGGCGCTGGGGCTGGGGCATCAGCGCCAGTTGCTGGCGCATGTAGGCGCTGTCGAGGGCGAAGGCCTGCTGGGTGCTGAAGGTGAAGTCGCGCATGCCGGGGGCCAGCTCACTGGCGCCCATCACAATGAGCTTGCGCACCCGCTCGGGGTACATACTGGCCAGTTTAAAGGCCGTAAAGCCGCCGTCGCTGAAGCCGAACACGATGGCGCTGTCGCGGGTCGTGGCCTTGAGCACGGCCAGCACGTCACCTGCCCGCTGCTCATAGGTGAGCGGAGCCGTGCCCAGCTCCGACTTGCCGTGGCCGCGGGTGGAAACGGCAATGACCTGGTACTTGCGCGAGAGGCTGTCAATCAAGCGGCCCATCTCGTAGGTCGAGCCGAAAATGCCGCCGTGCAGCAGCACGAACGGCCGGCCCTTGCCGTACACCTCGTAGTAGATTTTGGCGTCGCCGGCCTGGGCGTAGTGTCCGGCCTTGGGGTTGTTGCCGTACTGAATGGCCCCCTTCGGGGAGGGCGCAGCCTGCAGGAAGGCCCGCAGGGGCTTGGCGGTACGCTGCTGGCCGAAAGCGGTGGAGGTGAAAAGGAGCAGTAAGAAGAGAAGTTGCCGAGTCATGATTGCATCGTTTAAAGCAATGCAAAGGTCCGGCAACGGGTCAGCCCCCACCCCTAAACAATCGTAAGAAATGGGCTTAAACTAGGTTAAGGGTTCAGGCCTTGGGGACCCGGTCCTTGCGGATTTTGCTCAGGAATTCCGGCGTGATGCCCAGGTAGGAGGCAATCTGCGTGTTGGGCAGCCGCTGGGCCAGGTGAGGGTGCTGGTCCAGGAAATTCTGGTAGCGCTCCTCGGCGTTGGCGCTGATGCTTTGCAGGATGCGGTGTTGCAGCGCGATGTAGCCCCGCTCGACGAGAATGCGGAAGTTGCGGTCAAACTTGTGGAAGTGGGTAAACAGGTCCAGCAGGTCGGCGTGCTTGATCTGTAGCACCACGGAGGACTCCAGCGCCTCGATATAGACGCCGCTGGGCTTCTGCGCGTAAAAGCTGGCCAGGTCGGTCATCCACTCGTTTTCCACGGCAAACTGCAGGATGTGCTCCTTGCCGCCCTGGTCGACGGCGTACATCTTGAAGCCGCCACTCACCACGAAGGAGGCGTACTGGCAAATATCCCCCTGCTGCAGCAGGAAGGCCCGGCGTTTAATGGGGCGTTCCGTGAAGCGCGACGCAAACGCCTCTTCCTCTTCGTCCGTCAGGGGAAAATAGTCGTACTGGAAGTAGGCACTGAGAGCGGCTAGGGAGGCAGTGTGAGGCTTCATGAGGGAATCTTATAGGTACGCGTGGCGGTGCAGAGAGTGCGGCGGCAATATAGAAGTGAATAAAGTCGACTACCAGAAGCAAGGAGTTTGGATACCTTCTTTTCCATCGGGACGCCACTCCCATCAGGATGCCAGCTATGCTCTATACCCGCTGCATCGAACAATCTTCACTAAAACTCAGGAACCATACCTGTCACGATGTGTTCCTTCGTGCCTTCCTCCCTCCTGCGCAAGGGTATGATGTTGGTGTGCTACCCTCCCGTATAGCTAACTCCGTTTAGCATAACCTCTCCTTACTTCCTGCAGGCACTACCTCCAGTTATCGAGGGGCACTGATCATGTTGCTTATAGGAGTCGACTGGATGCCCCCCTGCGCAGTGAGTGAACCGGCCTGTGAGAAAAACTCTGGGGAGAATAGGTGAGACCTAAGTGCGCGCGAGTACATGGGTATACCACAAGATCCCCCACGCTTCGAGGCAACCTACCTACCCCCTATCTTGTGCAACAGCACTTCTGCTTCGGTCTTTGCCCTACTGCACGATCAGACGTTGCCTTATTCCTCCTGTATGAGGCAGCGTTACACCTATGTCACGGCCGCTTAAAAGTAGCACAAGCAAAAGGACTAAGCAGTTGAATATGTAACGTATAAAAGTTTATCTTTACTTATTCCCTGTTATAGATCTTGTACCTGCGAGTGTTTACTCCTGCAAGGCGGTTATTATCCGCTGTGCCTGAGAGCCTTATCTTGGCTTCGGCTGTGTTGTGTCGTGTTGTTGCCTGGTAGACAGTCCAGGGTATTCCTCTATTTTCCTTTCTCTTCATGGTACACCGTTATACTCGCGCTTTGCTGCTGGCAGGGGGGATGCTCCTGTGCGCACTGGATGGTTTCGCACAGTTACTGCAGATAATTCCTCCTAATATCACAAGCCTCGACCCGGTTCGAAACGCAGTAAGGGCTCCACGCACGACCAATGTGGCCGTTTCCTTTGACCAAGCGTTGAATACGACCGCAGAAACGCAGCAGGCGCTAAAGATATTTAGTGCGCAAGCGGGTGGAAGGAAAGCAGGGACAGCTACCGTCAGTGGGGCCACGCTCACCTTCAATCCTGCTATTGACTTCAAGCCTGGCGAAACGGTGTTTGCCACCATCACCCAAGGCGTACAAAATAGTAGTGGCGCTTCCTTAGCCAAGCCGCACGTATACCAGTTCACCTCCGCCGCCAGAGCCAGCTCAGGTACATTCAATGGACTTTCCGTTGTACCCATGGGTCAAGGCCCTCGTGGTGTTGTGGCAGGTGATGTTGATGGAGATGGTGATGTAGACTTACTGGCAGCCAATATCAATTCAAACACCGTTACTGTAAGATTGAATGATGGTGCCGGTAGTTTTAGTAACAGTACCGAAGTGCTTGTGGGGAGTAACCCTTGGGATGTGGCTCTTGGAGATGTGGATGCCGACGGTGACTTAGATATAATCACCGGTAAGAGCGAGGGCACCACTGTGAGCGTAAGTATAAATAATGGCACCGGTGTTTTTAGCAGTTATTCCGAAGTATCTGCAGGTAACCAACCCGTGAAAGTAGGGGTAGCAGATATTGATGGAGATGGTGACCTGGACCTGCTGGCTGGTAGTGTCAGCAGTTTTGCTGTGAGGCTGAATAGTGGTACGGGTAGCTTTAGCGCTGGGTCTGATGTACAGTTAGGAATCGGTCCTTGGAATAATATGGCACTAGGCGACGTAGATGCGGACGGTGACATCGATATACTTGTAAGCTCACCGTTTAATCTTGCCATAGAGGTCCTGCTGAATAACGGGGCCGGAAATTTCAGCGTAGGAACTTCAGTACCTGTTGACAACAATGTGACTGGCCTGCATGTAGCAGATATCGATGGAGATGGAGACCTGGATATACTCATTTCCATTAATGCCGACAGCGGTTACGTTAGCGTTCGGCTAAATAATGGCGAAGGGGCCTTTACCAATGGTTCTGACGTAGCAGTTGGGAATAATCCCTCTGCTCTAACGATGGGGGATGTGGAAGGAGACGGCGATTTGGACCTGCTGGTAGCCAACTTCTCAAGCGGAACGGTTAGCCTTAGAACAAACGATGGCATTGGGAACTTTGGCGGCAACACAGAGGTACAGGCAGGAGGACCTAACCTAATAAGTATAACAGTTGCAGATATTGATGCAGATGGTGACCTAGACTTGATTTTGGGAGACGTAAGCAGTTATGTTGGTGCTATCTTGGTCTTTAATCAGGATCCCCCTACCCTTACGGGCCTGACGCCTACCAGCGGCCCCGTCGGTTCGAGTGTTGTTATTGCGGGTACTGGTTTTTCCGGCACCAGCAGTGTCACCTTCAACGGGACTGCGGCCTCCAACTTCATTGTTAACTCTACCACCCAGATAACCGTATCTGTGCCGGGTGGAGCCACTACCGGTCCTGTCCTGGTTTCACGTGGTAGTCTGGTGAGCAATGGGGTTCCGTTTACCGTCACACATGCCCCAATAGCTGCGGCCCAAAGCGTCAGTATCAATGAGGATACCCCAAAGAACATAAACCTTTCAGGTTCTGATGCTGACGGAGATGCCTTAACCTACACCATTGCTTCTTCGCCCGCGCACGGCACGCTCAGCGGTACAGGCAGTGCCCGCACCTATACACCTGACGCCAACTATAACGGACCGGACTCCTTCACTTTCACGGCCAACGACGGCGCGCTCACCTCGGCTAGTGCCACGGTATCAATCACGGTGACGGCGGTCAACGACGCGCCGGTGTTAGCGAACGTGCCGGCGACGGCAAGCATTCCCAAGCAGGTGCTCTACACGTTTACGGCTACTGCCAGTGATCCCGATGGCGGGGCACGTACCTTCTCGCTGGTAAATGCCCCGGCCGGAGCCACCATCAACAGCACCTCGGGCGTATTTGCCTGGACGCCCACGGCACCACAAGCCGGCTCTACCTACACTTTTTCGATACGGGTATCGGATGGGGCACTCTCCGATTCCAAGCCGATATCGCTGACGGTACTCAACAACAGTTCTCCCGCCGCCTTTACGGGGTTCTCGCCGACAGCCGGGCCCGTGGGCACGCAGGTCAATATCGCTGGCAGCGGCCTGGGGGCTGTCACCGCCGTACGCTTCAACGGCACGAACGCCACCTTCAGCCTTGCCAACAGCAACAAGATTGTAGCCACCGTCCCCGCAGGTGCCACTAGCGGTCTGATCAGCCTGAGCACTGCCTCGTCCACCCTGACGAGCAGTACGGCGTTCACGGTAACGCCTGCCGCACCTACCATAAGCAGCTTTACCCCGGGTTCGGGGCCGGTGGGCGCGCAAGTCACCCTTACGGGTACCAACTTAACGGGCACCACTGCCGTGCGCTTCAACGGGGTCTCCGCAACCACCTTTACGGTGCAGAGCGCTACCTCGCTCCGCATGACCGTGCCGGCCGGGGCTACGAAAGGTAAAATTACCCTGACTACGCCGGGAGGTACGGCACAAAGCAAAGACCAGTTCACCGTCACCAACACAGCAGCCCGCCTGGTTGCCACCACCCCGGGGCTAGAGCAGGCGTTGCAGGCGAGCCCAAATCCCTCTCCCGACAAGGTCTATTTGCGCTTTGCCCTGACCGAGAAGCAAGCCTATGACCTGCGCGTCTACGACCTGCGGGGCGCGTTGGTGAAAGTCCTGCGCTCAGAATCCGCGCCCGCTGGTCAACTCCAGGAAGTGGAGTGGGATGCCAGCGCGTGTGCCGAGGGGCTGTACCTGATCCGCCTGAACTCCGCTGGCAGATCACAGGTGCTGAAAGTCATGCTAAGCCGCTGATGGGCTAAGCCTGCGATAGGTCTCCCACCTGTCTGTTGTTAGCAGCCCGTAGACACCGCCCCGACCACTCCTGGGGCCGGGGCGTTTTGCTTATTCGGAGTAGATGGAAATCGTTAGCTCATGCACGCGAGAGTACTGGGTAAATCACAAGATCCCCCGTGCTTCGAGGCAACCTACCTACCTCCCATGTCATGCAGCCTGGCGTGATGCTCGGCGAGTTACATTGTTCACGTTTAACTGCTGCAGAGTTATGAATCACCCCCTTCACCCGGCCAGCCGCCGGCAGTGCCACATGGTGAGAAGCAAATACGGTAAGTAAGCAGGCGCAATAAATGGCACCAAAGGATGAGGCTGCAAACGTAGTATCACAAAGCTGCAGTTGCTAACCTAGTAACTACTCTTAGCCGGCAGGCATGTAAAGGGCACAAGTCAACCTGCCCCAAGGCTTGATAGTCAAGGGGCAGGTTGCTTACAACTCTACATTAAAATGAAAAGTAATCCTCGATCTGCTCTGCTGGATCAACATCTAATGCTGTTGGAGGTTTGAACGGTTGGATGGGGCTTACTACCTCAGCCAGACTGAGGGGTGTGCCGGCGGCAACCAAGCAGTGAATCTGTTTGCTGGCTACATCGACTGCTTTTCGCACAGCTCTCCACTGGGCATCGGAATCAATTACCACGTATTCCCGGCCTAGTTCTGCATTGCCCGAAAACTGCTCAAACTTCAGCTGCTGAATAATTGCCCACAACAACTCTGCAGGCTCGCGCAGTAGGGGAACCTCATAAATGCGCTCTTCGATACACGGAAGAGAGTTCCAGTGCTTCGGGATAGAGCGGATTCCCACGAAGCCGCCATGGTTGCCAATATAGGTGCACGTCACGCGGTATGCTCCTTCGCTCAAAGCTTTGTTGATTTCACTGATGATGCAGGGGGTGGTGTCTAGGTACATACGAAAGGAAAGGTGAAACGCGAACGGCTGAGTGCCGATGGTGCTTCTACACTGGCCTCACGAAAGGTTGGCTCTGTTAGCCAACTTTTTTTCACTATACCTACCTTATTTTCTTGTTTTCAGTGCATTGTGGGCGACATCCACAGCTACCTAGTCACCTCATCAAGTTCCTGGTATTTCGGACAGACTGATTGGGAGCATCTTTTCATTTGTTGAACGTCCCTTGGACAAATGAAGCAAGCCCCGTACTTTGGGTCATCGTCCCTCTTCGTCGGCCCCGACTCATGAAAAATTATGTTGCCTACTATCGCGTAAGTACCCAGCGCCAAGGCGCTAGTGGGCTCGGGCTCGAAGCCCAGCGCGCCGCCTGCCACGCCTTCGTCCGCGGTACTGACCTGATCATTAGCGAGTACGTTGAGGTCGAGAGTGGCAAGAAGACGAATCGCCAGCAGCTCGACGCTGCTATCGCCGCCGCTCGCGCCCAGGGCGCCACCCTGCTCATTGCTAAGCTCGACCGACTAGCGCGCAACGTTGCCTTCACTAGCCACTTGATGGAAACTGGAGTTGATTTTCTGTGTGTCGACAACCCGGCGGCAACACGCCTGACCATCCATATCTTCGCGGCCATCGCCGAGCACGAAGCCCGGACAATATCGGAACGGACTAAGGCAGCCCTCGCCGCCAAGCGCGCCAGGGGCGAGCGGTTGGGTAACCCTGCCAATCTCACCGAAGCCGGGCGGGAGCGGTCGCGCGAAGTGCGCCACCAGATTGCTCGCAACCACCAGGCAAACGTGCAGGCAGCGGCGATGATCTCCTACATGCAGGCACCGGGGAAGACCCTCCAGCAGATGGCAGACAAACTCAATCGATTGGGCTACCGCACCCGGCGGGGCTGTCTGTTTACTACCTGCGCAGTATACCGCCTGAGTCAGCTACAGACCGCCCCTGCGGCAGCATAAAGCCTAATAACCAAGCAGCATAAAACTCGCATTTTTTGCACAGCGTGAGTGCTTTTATTTGAGAGCCAAAAATTCTCTGGGCTGCGCCAGATGTAATCGCGTTAGGCGGCGAGGTCGACCGCATTCAGTTGCGACGACCTGTATCTATGCCGCACCGCGGCAACATTCCACGCGGCGGCAGCTTCCTCCTCACTACCATAGTCTCCTAGGTGCGTGAGTTGATAATATACCATGATGCTTGCGCGCCACCTTTGTGTAGCTGGTACCCAGCTTACGCCCTTCCACCTGCTACAGCCCCACGTTTCTCGGTTACGCATCTGCTCCTGGCAGGAAACCCATTCCAGGTTACCCAAGCTATTATTCAGTGGATTTCGATCGAGGTGATCTACCTGATTCGTACCGTCAGGTCGGTCCAGGAAAGCGTGTGCCAGCAGCCGGTGGAGAGATTCACTCCTGCGCTTCAGTGGCACTACAGGAGACTCTCGGGGCAGCGCCAGGGAGCAGTAGAGATAGCCGTTTCCGGACTTACTTACACGGACAGGGCGCTGCTTTAGACGGTCTGTTATAATTCCTTTGCGGCTGATGATGTAGCGCCCGTCGTAGCCAGGAATTTCGGCAGTTTCTGAGTGAGCGAGGAGGTTGGCATGGTGCGACACGATGTGGTGGCTGCGTTTGGAAGTATGTAGCAGCCATGCCTTGCTCACTTACATATTTTTAGAGCCCTCTCCCACAAATATCCAGTAACTGCCTGCTAATCAGACCAAGGTTTTTTTCAGCGTTCGGTGCCGGAGAACGTATCGTTCCGCGACCTTTTCTACCCCAGATTCGACACTGCAAAAGGTGCTTATGTTCGGTTTGATATTGTTCTCGTTTTTCGCCGAATACCTTAAGCGACCACCTTCATTTTCTGCATCTGGTCGAAGGCTACGGCATCCGCATCCGTATATGAGGTCAGCGTGGTTTCCAGGTCTGAATGCCCCACCCAGGCTCTGATTGAAGCAAGGCTGACGTCGGCTGCCAGGCACAGGTTGATAAATGTTCGCCGGGCCGCGTGAGCTGCGATCAGGTCGCACTTCCGGTGGCTCGTAGTGTTCGCTTTGGCGCCACTCCAGTTGGTGATCTCCATGTGATACTGCAGCTCCGGAATCTTTGCGCAGACCTCCTTGATCGACCTGTTGAAGCTGGCAGAATGGTAAGCAGGGAAGCAGTAATCGTTCGTTTTGAGCAGCGACAGCGCCTTATCTGATAGCGGCACCTTGACAAGCTTCTTCTTCTTTTGCGTCGTGATATGAAGCTCCTGAACGGTTTTCAGTTTGCCTTGGTGCCGGCGCTTGACAGCGACCACATGACTCTTGGTCACGCGGATGGCGTCGCTATAGCGCAGCCCGGTGGCACACATAAAGCAGAACAGGTCACGTACTTTCCGGTGCCGGTCACGCTCTAGCTGGAGCTCCTGCAGGTGCTCCAGCTCCTCGGGGCTGAGGTAGACTAGGTTGTCGTTTTTTACCTTTGGCAGCAGCTTGTGCTGGCGGGCAGAGGCGCAAGTGAGAGGAAACTCTTCCTCGAAGTGGTAGAGCACCTTCCGCAACTTAATGATCACGCCGCGCACGGTGATGTTCAACCGTGCCTTCTCGACCAGGTGATCCTGCAGCTCCTTGAGAAATTTTTTATCCAGCTGGTCAATCCGTATTCCCGGGCGAAAATTGATCGCATTCCGGATGCCAGACTCGATCAGCGCGTGGCTGCGTTTGCTCAGCGTGGACTTCGTATCCTCCTTGAAACGCTCGAAGTAGTCGCTCAACAGCATCCCCTTCCAAGTTCCTAGCTTGATCTCCAGCGCCTGGATTTCCTGGCGCTTGGCTGCTAGCTGCTCGACCAACTGCTGCTCCGCGGCGCGCAGCCGGTCGAGCTCCCGCAGCCGGCTGTGGTGGTTCAGGTACTGCAGGCGCGGCAGCCGCTCCGTCTCCATCTTCACCACCTCGGCATATGCCCGACCCATAGCTTCTTTTGAGGGCTCGATGCCGCGATCCAATAGCGCTTTCACCGCTTGGTGCATGTAGCCCTCGACACGGCGGATATTGCCCTCCTCCACGGCCGCGTTCTCGACAGCGGGGGAAATGCGCCCAGTTTCCAGGTCGATTTGCCCCCGATGGAGCCTCACGTGCGTACTCAGCACATAGCTGCTGCCGCTATGCGTGTGCTTTACGTAAATTGCGCCTTGGATCCCCTCTTTGGGAATCCGGTGGTACAGTGTGATTGTGGACATATCCAAGAGCCTGGGGAGATGCGATTCCCGGGCTCACCAAAGGTAAAATCCTTTTTCAAACTGTAGCAACACTGTAACAACTCAATTTTCAAAACCACTCCAGAACGCTGGAAACAACGAAAGCACTCCTATGTTTGATGTAATGGGCATGATGGGCAAAATGAAAGAGCTTCAGGAGAAAATGAAGCTTGCCCAGGATGAGTTGCAGCACATCACTTCCACGGCCGAATCGGGCGGCGGCTTGGTGAAGGCCACCGCCAATGGCCAGCGCCGCTTGCTGAAGCTGGAAATCGATGAAACCTTGCTCCAACCCCAGGACCGCGACATGCTCGCTGACCTAGTAGTGGCAGCCGTGAACAAGGTGATGGAAGAGGTTGGTGAAAAGGCCAAAGAAGAAATGAAAAGCAAAACGGCCGGCCTCATCCCCAACATTCCCGGCCTCGACCTCGGCGGCTTTGGCCTCTAAGAGTGGCCTAGAAGTCGGTTCGTGCGCCGATGTAGCAGTCGTGATTCTAAACTGGAACGGCCAGGATTTCCTGCGCCGTTTCCTGCCTTCTGTACTGACCTACTCCGAGGGCGCGCACATCGTTGTGGTCGATAATGCCTCCACCGATGACTCTGTAGGGCTATTGCAAAGGGAGTTTCCGGCCGTAGAGGTTATTCAGCACGCCACTAATCTGGGCTTCTGCGAAGGCTATAATACTGGCCTACAACGGCTGGGCGCTGCCTACAAGTACTATGTGCTGCTGAACTCCGATGTGGAGGTAACGCCTGGCTGGCTCGACCCGCAGCGGGAGCTTCTGGAGCAGCACCCAACCATTGCGGCCTGCCAACCCAAAATCCGGCAATACAGCCAGGAAGCAGCTCAGCGCCAACTCTTTGAGTATGCGGGTGCCGGAGGCGGCTACCTCGACCGGCTGGGCTATCCCTTCTGCCGGGGCCGCCTCTTCGATACCCTGGAAACCGACCTAGGCCAGTATGATGACACCAGGCCAGTAGCGTGGGCCACAGGAGCCTGTATGCTTGTGCGCGCCTCGACCTGGCACCAACTAGGTGGCCTGGAAACGCGGTTTTTCGCGCACATGGAGGAAATAGACCTGTGTTGGCGCATGCAGAACGCAGGGTATGCGGTGTGGTACCAGGGCCAGAGCGTGGTGTACCACGTGGGCGGCGGCACGCTGCACAAATCCAACCCGCGCAAAACCTACCTCAACTTCCGCAACGGCTTAGCGTTGGTGTACATGAACACCCACGCAGCCGAATTAAAGAGCACCATGGCTACGCGCCTCGGGCTGGATTGGGTGGCCGCGCTGCGCTTTCTTTCCCAAGGAAACCTAGGCGACTTTCGGGCAATTGTGCGGGCGCATTGGCATTTCGTGCAGCAACTGGCCTATTGGCGTCAGCGACGGGAAGCCTTTCCGCCGCGCCTTCGCACCACGGAACGGGCTGGCACTTATCGCGGTAGCTTGGTGTGGGCCTATTTCGGAAAAAGTCAGAAGAAATTCACGGAGCTAGATACTAGCTTACTCTCCTAGGCCACTAGTGGGCATAAAAAAGCCTGCAACACAGCTAGTGTCGCAGGCTTTTGAGAAGGTCTTGAATCGGGGTTGAAACGGCTACAGGTCCCAAACGGTGCTGCGCTGGCGCCGCATGGCCCGGCGCACGTTCATCCAGAAAGCCAGGGCAAAATACAGCACAATGGGGGAGCCAAACGTAAAGAACGAGGCATACACAAACGAGAGCCGTACGCTGCTGCTGGAAAAGCCCAAACGGTTTCCCAACGTGTTGCAAACGCCGAAGCTTTGCTTTTCAATAAAGTCGGTTAGTCGTTTCATATCTGCTAAAGTAGAAGCTGCCGACGGTGGCCAACCTAAACCCAAAATACACTAATAAGTAGAGTGTGTCAAGCACTTACGATAAAATGGTCTCGCAAGATACGTCTGTGAGAGGCAGTTTTACGTTTGTCTTCTGAATTTGAGCCCTCCGCCCTTCCTATTGCTTATGCGATTTACGTTGCCCCGTTTGTTTTCGTTGGTTGTTTTATCGGGCGGCGTAGCTGTTCTGCCAGCCTGCTCTCCACTTTCCAAAGTGCTGAAGACCGCCCAGACGGGGCAGCAAATTGCCGTAGAGCCCGCTGTGCTGGAAAGCAACGGCGAAAACGTACTGTTTGAGGTGACGGCGAAAGTCCCGGCCAAGCATCTGAAAAAAGGAGTGGCCTACAACCTGGGCCTGAGTTACCGCTACGATAATGGCTTACGCGAAGACACCGTAGGCCGCCTCACCTTTATGTCGGGCGAGTATACCTATGATGAGGAGCAGAAGGATAAGCTCATCATCAAGAAGCAGTTCGTGTTTCCCTACACCACCCGCAAGAGCCCCGGCGAACTGGTAGCCCTCCCCGATGCCCGCGAGCTAAAACCGAATGGCAAGCGCGTGAAAGGCAAGGAAATCAAGCTGGCCCGCGGCATTGTAACCACCAGCCGCCTGGTGGTGCGCCAGGATACGGCTCTGAATTTGCTTCCGGAAACCGTTGATAACAACATGGGCGGCACGCGGGTACTGCCGTTTTTCTTTGATGCTGGCAAAGCTGAAATCCGCAACTACCTGGGCACCAATGTGGCGGCCCTGGAAGATTTCATCGAAGCCAACCAGCACACCGAAAAAGTGATGATTGCGGCTGGCCACTCGCCCGATTCCTTGGACCGCCACGACCCGCGCCTCGCCGACAAGCGCGTGCAGGTGCTGCTGAAATACTACAAAAAGCAGGTTGATACGGACTCCTACCTCAACAAAGTCAGACAGATTGATTTCGAGACGGAGGCCTACCACCGCCGCTGGGACTTGTTCCTGAACAAGGTGCAGGAGTCGGCGCTACGGCCCGCGCAGGTCGATTCGGTGCTGCTGCTCATCAATGATACGCCCGGCACCTACGCCACCAAGGAGAAAAGTCTGCACGCACTGTCGTTCTATGATTACCTGGAGCAGTACATCTACCCCGTAATGCGCTTTGGCACAGTAGCCGTGCGCTACTCGGCTCCCAAGCGCTACGACTCGGAGATATATGTCCTCTCCAAAAAAATTGTAGAAAAGCAGACCGAAACCGATGCCCTGACGCCCGAAGAGCTGCGCTATTCGGCCACGCTTACGCCGCTGCTGGCCGAAAAGCAGCGCATCTATGAAACCTCCGTGGCTACCACTGGCCTCTGGCAGGCCTATCACAACCTGGGCATAGTGCTCTTGCAGCGCTCCGAGAAAGAGGTGAACCCCAAGGTGCAGAAGGCCTACATGCGCCGCGCCGCCGTCAACTTTACGCTGGCCGCCCACCGCAACCCCACCGCCGAGTCGTTCTACCGCGTGGCTACCGCCTACCACCGCGCCGGCGACAAGCTGGAGGCCCTGCAGAACTACGATTACGCCATCAAGCTCGGGGGGCCTAGGCCTATGCTCAACAAAGTATTTGCCGATAAAGCCGCCCTGGAAATCGAAATAGGCCAGCTCGATGATGCCCTGCGCAGCCTCAGCTACAGCGGCAAAAGCTACCAGAACATCATGAACCGCGCCCTGATTTATGTGCTGAAAGGCAATTACCAGGGCGCCGCCGACATTTACGCCGAAGCCATTGCCCTCCGTCCCAACGACCCACTTCTGGCCTACTGCCTTGCTGTGGTAGCCGCCCGTCAGCAAAACGAGCCCGCCATGGCCCTGCACCTGCGCCACGCCGTGGAGCTCGACCGCGCCTACGCCAACCGCGCCGTAGAGGACCTGGAGTTCCGTGATTTTGCGAAAGGCAAACCGTTTCTGGAGGCGCTTCGGTAAGAGGTGAAATTGTGAAGTGGTGAAATGGTGAGTTTGACATTCTAGTGGCCTAGACCGCGCTATTTGAGCTGGCAGAACGTCAAACTCACCATTTCACCACTTCACAATTTCACAAGTTGGTTTGCTCGTTGTAGCTTTACGCGCCGGACTCGTGCCGGCTTTTTGATTCTGAACAGTTCTTTTCGTCTTTCCTTACGATTATGCGGACCATCCAATTCCGGGAAGCCCTGCGTGAAGCCATGTCCGAAGAAATGCGCCGCGACCCGCGCGTGTTTCTGATGGGCGAAGAAGTTGCCGAGTACAACGGCGCCTACAAAGTGAGCCAGGGCATGCTCGACGAATTTGGCCCGGAGCGCGTGATTGACACGCCCATTGCTGAGCTGGGTTTCGCCGGTATCGGGGTGGGTGCGGCCGCCAATGGCCTGTTGCCCATCATCGAGTTCATGACGTTCAACTTCTCGTTGGTAGCCATCGACCAGGTGATTAACTCGGCCGCTAAGATCTATTCGATGTCGGGTGGGCAGTACTCCTGCCCTATCGTGTTCCGCGGACCTACCGGCAACGCCGGTATGCTGTCATCGCAGCACTCCCAGAACTTCGAGAACTGGTACGCCAACACGCCCGGTCTGAAAGTAGTGGTTCCTTCGACCCCCTACGACGCGAAAGGCCTGCTGAAAAGCGCCATCCGTGACCCAGATCCAGTTATTTTCATGGAATCGGAGCTGATGTACGGCGACAAGGGCGAAGTTCCTGAAGAGGAGTACCTCCTCCCGATTGGCAAAGCCAATGTGGTGCGTCCCGGCGAAAACGTGACCATCGTGAGCTTCGGCAAAATGATGAAGGTGGCTTTGGCCTCTGCTGATGAATTAGCCAAAGAAGGCATCAGCGCCGAGGTTATTGACCTACGCTCGGTTCGCCCGATTGACTATGACACTCTCATTGAGTCAGTGAAGAAAACCAACCGCATGGTGGTGGTTGAAGAGGCCTGGCCGCTGGCGAGCATCAGCTCGGAACTGGCCTACATTGTGCAGCGCCGCGCTTTCGACTACCTCGATGCTCCCGTGTTGCGCATCACCAACATGGACGTGCCACTGCCCTACGCGCCTACCCTCATCGATGCCTCGCTGCCCAACGTGGAGCGCACCGTGAAGGCCGTGAAAGAAGTGCTGTACGTGAGCAAATAACTGCCTGAACCAGCAACAGACTGGTAACCAACACATAAACCGACCGGTTGCAATGCGCAGCCGGTCGGTTTTCGTTTATGCCTTGCCACAAGCAAGCTACGTGGAGCCTCTAGGCCTATACGCAAGTAGGCCTGGGCTGATTTTTGCGTACCTTTTAGCCTATTCCCTCCCTCTCTCCTTTTTGCTTTCGCTGGTATGAACCACCGCTTACATCTTCGTTTTGAGCAGCTAGAACAGGCAACTAACCGGTTGCTGGAATCCGTGGCGGCATTAGGCGACAAGGCCTATCAGTCGCCGGGGGCAAATCAGTGGTCGGCGGCGCAGGTGGTGCAGCATCTGGTAATTTCTGAAACGGGCATTGGGCAGTATCTGGAGAAGAAGCTGCTACAGGAAGAAGGCCACCAGAAAGCTGGCATAGGGTCGTTTCTGAAGTCGAGGCTGCTGCGCGTGATGCTGCGGCTGCCCTTCACGCGCTTTAAGGCGCCTTCCTTCCTGGCCAAGATGATGCCCGAAACCGCCCCACCTCTGCCCGAGCTACGTGCCGAGTGGGAGGCCGTGCGGCGGCGGCTGGAACGGCTGCTCAACGAGTTTCCGGGCAAGCTGGTAAGCCACGCCATCTTCAAGCACCCGCGCTCGGGCATGCTCACCATTAACCAAACCCTGGATTTTATGCTCGACCATATCCTGCATCATCAGCAGCAAGTGGAGCGCATCAAGAAAACAGTGGCCTAGAGCCAAATAGTTGATCTAAAACGACGGTCCTGCGGAGGGCCGCTGAAGCATTATTAGCGGCGCTAATTAGATAAGTTAGCCGGAGATAGTGATGCTTCGGCGGCCCTCCGCAGGACCGTCGTTTTTCGGCTTACTCTTCCAGTTACACTGGCCTAGTGAAGCTTGTACTAGTTACTGCTTGGCCTCCCGCACAATGTCGGCGTAGTGCGCGTGGCGCGGCAGGTTACGCATAGCTTCCGTGATTTCGGCGGGTGGCACCGTGAGCTTGCGGGCGCGCAAGTCCAGCCAGGCGCCATCAACCGTTACGGTGGCGGAAGGCCGGCCATCGGCTTTGTAGAGGGTGTGCACGATGCGCCACCGTGAGCCATCTTCGCTCAAACCAGCTAATTCACCGTTTACGCGCAGGTCTTCGCTGATGTGCATTTCCTTCAGGAAACGGGTGTCTTCGCGGAACAGAATAGGGCCGATACCCAGCTGCGCAAAGCGCTGCAAAGAAAAGCCCTGAGCCGCGAGGTACTCTATGCGCAGTTGCGCGGCATAATCGGTGTAGGCAGAGTGGCGCATGTGGCCATTGGGGTCCATATCGGCCCAGCGCACGGTGTAAGTCTTTTCGAAATGAGTCATGCTGGAAATAGAGGTTGATGAGCAGGTGGCGTCTTGGTAGCGCGGAAATCCTGTGGCTTCGGCGCTACATTTGGCTGTACTCCATACAGTCTAGGCCACTCTCTTATGTGTACTGTCTGCGGGAAGAGGCCTACTGGCCTTTGAGGGAAAGCCGCACGAGGTACTGCTGCTGGTCGTCTTCCTCCAGAAACTCTACCTGATAACCGGCGGCTTCAGCGCAGTCCTGCAGCAGGCTGGGGTCGGCAAAAATCCAGGGGAACGTGGCGCCGTGCTCGCCCTCATATTCCATTGTGTACTCTACCTCGCCGTAATAAGGGCCGTTGAGGTCGAACACGAGGGCGCCGTCTTCGTCCTCATACAAGTAGCTGATGTCGGAGGATGTGGCCAGAATCTGTCCGCCGGGTGCGAGCAGTTGGTGAGCGTGCTGCAGGAATCCTCCCAGCCCTTCGAGCGTGCCGGCCAGACCAATACCATTCATCAGCATCAGAATGGTGTCGTACTTATCTTTGGTTAAAGCGGGGTCCAGCAGGTCGTGGCAGGCTACTTCGTTCACCCCGCGCTCCTGCATCACTTGCACAGCGCCGGGCGAAATATCCACGGCTTTTACCTCGAACCCGCGGCTCTGCAGCTCCAGCGCATGGCACCCCGCGCCGGCGCCCAAGTCCAGCACCCGGCCCCGGCATTCGTTCAGGGCGGTGCGTTCCAGTTCGGGCATCTCCCAGAGCGAGCGAAACAAGTACGCTGCTGGCAGTGGCTCCTCTTCCGCCACGTTGCTATGGACCGTGAGCGTAGCTTGATGCTGTCCGCGCTGGTAGGCCAGTAGCGCATGACCGAGCGGATCTTGGGTGGTAAGGGCAGAAGAAGACATGGCGCAAAGATACGGGCAGCAGCTTTGCCAGGATGCGCTTTTGGTAATAGCCGACCAATAACGGCGCAGCTTCGTACGCTTCTAGGCCACTATTCCTTGGTATTTTTATCCGATGTCTTCTCCTGCTTCCAACCGCCCGGGCCGCCTTGTGAAAGGCAACTTGCCCACCAAAATCTGCCTGACCTGCGGCCGCCCGTTTGAGTACCGCAAGAAGTGGCGCAACAACTGGGAGGAAGTGAAATACTGCGGCGAGAAATGCCAGCGCAACAAGCCCAAGACCACAACTACCTGACGAACAATTTATTACTGCGCCCCACCCTGCCAAGCCCGTAGGCCAGTAGAGTTCCGTAGGCCACCTGCTGCATCCTTCTTTAGCTTGGTTTCGTTCTGAAAGCCAACACACTCCTTACTCTCCCTCCACATGGCCAGCAACCTCAACTACCTCGATCCTTCTCTGCTACCTCTCGAAGACAAACTGCAGGCCTATTTGCAGGCCGAGAAAGAATTGCAGCGGGCCGTAGCCGAAAGTGCCTCGCTGAGCCACCCTGCCCCGCAGCCCGATGCCACTTCGGGCCCGGCAGCCGACGCGGCCGCGCACTCCGGCACCGCTCCTACCTCCGACGGAGTTTTTGAACAGCGCCCTCCTACCGGCAGCTACGACCAGGCCGGTGATGAAATGCACGAGCAGCTCCAAAACCTGCGCGACGACCTCGAAACACTCCGCCGCGACATCATCAACATGCTACCCGTCCGCGACGAATGGATTAAGGTAAACCTGGGCTACGGCCCAAGTCGCGTGGGCGCATTCCAGGAAACTGATACGTCGGCAGGCGCTTCAGCAGAAGCGGGAGCCGAGCCCACGTATCAGTTGCGAGTAGTAATTTAACCCTGAGCACTTTAAACCATCCATCTCATTACCCAGAAGCCCGTTATCCTGCACTTGCGCTGGATAACGGGCTTCTGGGTAATGAGTGTGCAGTGAATTAGCTGTTGACTTGCAGCAGCTCGGCGCACTGCGTGGCTATTTCCAGCTCCTCATTAGTAGGGATAACCAGGATTTTCACCTGCGAATTTTTCTCGTTGATTTCCCGTAGGCCAGGTACGCGCTGCTGGTTTTTGGCGGCGTCCAGCTGCAGCCCGAAAAACTCCATATTCTGGCAAGCCAGCCGCCGCACAAGGGCATCATTCTCCCCTACTCCGGCGGTAAATACTACAGCATCGAGGCCGTTGAGCACGGCTGCATACGCCCCGATATATTTGCGAATTCGGTAGGCATATAGCTCGTAGGCCAGGGCAGCACGCGGGTCGCCTTGCTCCAGGGCGCGGGTGATGTCGCGCATGTCGCTAAGGCCCGTGAGGCCCAACATGCCGCTTTCCTTGTTGAGAAGCGTGCTCAGCTGCTCCACGGTATAGCCGAGCTGGCCCATTAGGTGCAGCGCCACTGAGGTGTCCAGGTCGCCGGAGCGGGTGCCCATCACGAGGCCCGTGAGCGGCCCGAAGCCCATGCTCGTATCCAGAGACTGACCGCCCCGCACGGCTGCCATGCTGCATCCATTGCCGAGGTGAATGGTGATGAGGCGGGCATCTGAGTGGCCTAGGTACGCAGCGGCCTGCTCGGCTACGTATTTGTGGCTGGTGCCATGAAACCCATACACCCGAATGCCCTGCTCCTGGTAGAGCGCATCGGGCAAGGCATACCGAAACGCGTATTCGGGCAGCGTCTGGTGGAAAGCCGTATCGAATACTGCCACTTGCCGGGCCTGCGGAAACAGCCGCTCAGCCACTTCTATGCCCACAAAGTTGGCCGGGTTGTGCAAGGGGGCCAGCGCAAACAGCCGTCTTATTTCCGCCTTCACCTCTTCATCGATGATGGTGGTAGCGGCGAAACTCTCCCCGCCGTGCACCACGCGGTGGCCTACCACATCAATTTCCGCTGGGTCCTGAATCACACCTTCGGCTGGGTCCGTCAGCAGGTATACCACTTCGCGTAGGCCTGCCTCGTGGTCCAGCAGTTCCAGGGTACGCTTCTGTTCAGTCGGCGCCGCCTGCTCCGCTTCGGTGCGGAAAAGCCTGTGGGTGATGGTGGCATTGGGGTGGCCTATGCGTTCTACCAGGCCACTGCAAATGGGCTGACGAGCAGGCCAGCGAAACAGTTGGTACTTGATGGAGCTACTACCAGAGTTGACAACGAATATGTTCATGCAAAGGGAAGTGGCGTTGAAATAGAAGCTCTAGGCCAGTCTTACTGCTGGCTTTGAATAGCCGTGATAACGACGGTATTAAACACATCATCTACGGTGCAGCCCCTACTCAGGTCGTTGACGGGTTTGTTGAGGCCCTGCAGTACCGGCCCGATAGCCAAAGCACCGGTTTCGCGCTGCACGGCCTTGTATGTGTTGTTGCCGGTGTTCAGATCCGGGAAAATCAGCACGCTGGCCTGCCCGGCCACTTCTGAGTCGGGGAGCTTCTGGCGGCCCACAATCGGGTCGACGGCGGCATCGTACTGAATGGGGCCCTCTACCTTCAGATCGGGGCGCTTCTGCCGAACCAGCTCGGTGGCCTGGCGCACTTTATCTACGTCGGCACCCGCACCCGATGTACCGGAGGAGTACGACAGCATGGCAATGCGCGGCTCAATCCCGAAAGCTAGGCTGCTTTCAGCCGAGGAAATGGCAATTTCAGCCAGCTGCTCGGCCGTTGGGTTGGGGTTCACAGCACAGTCGCCGAACACGGCCACCCGATCTGGCAGGCACATAAAAAACACCGACGACACCACCGAAACGCCCGGCTTGGTCTTGATGAACTGTAGCGCCGGCCGGATGGTGTGCTGAGTAGTGTGCACCGCTCCCGAAACCATGCCATCGGCGTGGCCCTGGTACACCATCATGCTCCCGAAATACGATACATCGCGCATCAGGTCGCGGGCCATGTCTTCGTTCACGCCCTTGGATTTGCGCAGCTCATAAAAGGTCTGCACGTAGGCCGGGTAATACTCTGAGTGCACCGGATCAATCACGCGCAAATGATCCGGTGGGAGCTGGATGCCCAGCCGTTTCGCCGAGGCCGCCACCTCTTGTGGGTTGCCCAGAATGGTGAGGTCCACAATGTTCTGGTGCAGCAGCAGCGCGGCGGCCCGCAGAATACGATCGTCGTTTCCTTCGGGCAGCACAATGTGCTGGCGCTTCCGCTTGGCCCACTGCAGCAGCCGGTACTGAAACATGTGCGGCGTGATACCCTCCGGCTGGTAGCTCACCAGGCGCTCATTCAGGGCCTTTACATCCACATACCGCTCAAACGTCTGGATGCCCAGTTGAATCTTCTGCGGATTATCGAGGCTGATGCGCGACTTGATGGCCCCCACTTTGGTAGTGGTTTCGAAGGTTCCCGTGGGCACGGCCAGAATGGGCACCACGGCCGGCAGGCCTTCAATCAGGCGCAGGATGGGGGCTTCCGGCTCCGAGCCCGCCGTGAGCACAATGCCGGCCACTCGGGGGTAGCTGGCCGAGGAATTGGCCTGCAGCGCGCAGATGATAATGTCGCCCCGGTCGCCAGGCGTCACAATCAGTACGTTATCCTTCAGGTAGTTGAGAAAGTTGGGCACTTGCATGGCCCCAATCACATAGTTATCCACTTGGTTAGCCAGTTCTTTCTCACCAAATAGCAGCTTCCCGCCTAGCGCCTGCTGAATTTCGCGCATGGTTGGATGTAGGAGATTGATGTCTTCCGGAATCACGGCCAGCAGGATTTCCTTGGGCAACTGGCCTAGCAGTAACAGGCGCACATCATGGGCTTGCTCCAGCTTTATCTTGTTGGCTACGGCCATCAGCACGGTCACTTCCCGGGCTTCAAACCCCCGGATAACCGTTAGCATCTCACTGATAATCTGTGCTGTTCCTTTGCCTTCCCCTGAAACCACCACGATAACCGGCACACCCAGATTTTTGGCAATCGATACATTCGCATCGAACTCAAAGGCGGTGCCGGCCCCCACGTAGTCGCTGCCCTCCACCACCGTGAAATCGTAGTGCTCTTCCAGCTGCTTGTACTTATGAATCACGGTATCAATCAGCTCGCCCTGGGCTTCCGACTCCAGCAGGCGCAGTGCTTCCGGCCGGGTATAGGCATAGGTATCCTCGTAGGCCAGCGGCAGCTTGAAGTAGTTGATGATGGTCTCGATATGAGCGTCCCGCTTTTCGTGGGGGTGAGCCTCAATGATAGGTTTGAAGAAGCCAATCTTTCGGGTTTGCCCAAGCAGCATATTCACAAGCCCCAGCGCAATAATGGATTTGCCGCTGTAAGGCTCGGCGGAAGCAATGAAGATGGTTTTTGTCATAAACGGGGCAGAAAGCGTGGTGAGTAACGCCTGAGATGTTCACTAGCTAACCAGTGCAGCCTCTAAGCGGTTAAGTCGGGTTTGCTTACGCACCGAAGTATTCCCGGGATGTGCGGCAGAAGCAGTCGGCTACCACAGTACCAGCGCCGGTTTACGAAGCGAGTGCGTTGGGTTCGTGGTACAACTGTGTAGCTGTGCAGTTGTTAGTCAGCAGCAGCACGCGCCGGATGTCAGACGCTCAGCTTTTTTAAAGCCGGTTGAATCTCTCGGCCAGAGTGGCCTAGGCAGCTAGCCGCTTCGTTTGCAATCGGGCACAAAATCCTGATTACGAATAAGAATACCCATGAACTACCAGTATAAAATGTTATTTTATGGTAGGCATGCGTGATTCTTAATCCAGCTGTTGCACTTAGGGTCTGATGGACGGCTAACTGCTGCCAGGTACTTGTGGATAAGGCTTTTGTGATGACTGATCAACTTTCACCTCCTTCGTTTGCAGAGCGCCACGCGGCGGAAATTGCGGAGTTGCTGACTGAACTCGTCCGTCTACGCCAGGAAATGGTAGAGGTAGCTACTCAGGGCGCCGGCCGAATAGCCAAGGTTGACACTACTTTTCAGGCCAGCGCCCACAACCTGCTCCATTACCTGGCCCTGCGGCGCCACGATCTACGCCCCCTGCAGCAGCGCCTGGCGGCGCTAGGCCTGTCGTCGTTGGGCCGGGCCGAGTCGCATGCGCTGGCCAGCGTTGATGCCGTGCTGGCTGTCTTGCATGAGCTGGTTTACCCAGGCACTCCCGTTGCGGTACCTCCCTGTGAAACGGCGCCCACTTTTGTCAGCGGTGTGCACCTGCTAGGCCAGCACAGCGAGACGGCGCTAGGCCCCACTCCTGCCGGCCGCGATGTGCGCATCATGGTGACGCTACCCAGCGAGGCCGCCACCGACTACCCGCTGGTGCGAGAGCTGCTGCGCCAAGGCATGGACTGCGTCCGCATCAACTGCGCCCACGACGACACAAGTGCTTGGCAGCAAATGATTCAGCACCTACGCCAGGCGGAGCAGGAACTTGGTAAAACCTGCAAAATCAGTATGGATCTGGCAGGAGCCAAACTTCGCACAGCCGACCTTCCCCTGGGGCCCGCAGTGCTAAGAATCAGCCCGGAGCGCGACGATTTTGGAGGTGTGCTGGCCCCGGCCAGGCTTTGGCTAACTTCTCAGGAGCACTCGGCCGCAGCTCCGGCTGCGGCAGCTACTACTCTCGCCTTCCCGGCCAAATGGCTACAAACGCTGCACCCCGGCGACGCCCTCCGCTTCAGAGATATGCGCGGCAGTAAGCGAAAAATGCGGGTGCACAATACCAGTGAGCAGGGCTGCTGGGTTGAACTCCGCAAAACCACGTATCTAGCTCCAGATATGCAGTTTCTGGGTCCGAAAATGAGCGCTACGCTCGAGCAGTTGCCTCGCCACGACTCGCTACTGCTGCTACACCCCAACGACGTGCTGCATCTAACGCGCAGACCGCTTCCCGTGGCCCCTCCCAGCGTCCCGGTAGCCACCTCTGTACCGTCCCTTGTCATTGGCTGCACCATGCCGGAAGTGCTCGACCAGGTAAAACCCGGCGAGCGGATCTGGTTTGATGATGGGAAAATTGGGGGCGTAGTGGAACAGGTAACGCCCGACGCGCTGCAGATACGCATTACGCAAGCTCGGGCCAAAGGCGGGAAGCTCCGCAACGACAGGGGCATAAATCTGCCCGACACCCAACTGTCCATACCTTCTCTAACAGCAAAGGATCTGGAGGACCTGCCGTTTGTGGTGCAGCACGCCGACATGGTAGGCCTCTCCTTTGTCAATAGCGCGCAGGATGTGGAGCAATTGCAGCAGCACCTGTTGGGACTGTCGGCACGGCCGCTGCCTATCATTCTCAAAATAGAAACGCAACGGGGCTTCGAGCAGCTTCCAGCCCTACTGCTCAGCGCCATGCAGGCCAGCAGCTGCGGCGTAATGATTGCCCGAGGCGACCTTGCCGTGGAATGCGGCTTCGAGCGGCTGGCCGAAGTTCAGGAAGAAATGCTGTGGCTTTGCGAAGCCGCCCATGTACCGGTAGTATGGGCCACGCAGGTACTGGAAAGCCTGGCCAGTGGCGGCCTGCCTTCCCGCGCCGAAGTAACCGACGCCGCCATGAGCGACCGGGCGGAGTGCGTGATGCTCAACAAGGGGCCGCAGGTGGTGCAGGCCGTACAGACCCTCGACGGTATTTTGCGCCGCATGCAGGCCCACCAGCGAAAGAAAAGCGCCATGCTCCGGAGCCTGCACGTGGCGCATATGCTCCCCGAGTTAGAGGTGGGCCGGCCGTAGACAGAAAAGCATAGCGCTGAGCTGATTATTACTGGCCTACAAGTCAACTTTAAAAAAGCTCATTATCACGCACTTGCGGCAGTATTTACGAGGGCACTTGGTCAGTAGGCCAGGTAAGCAGATCGGCTCAGCGGCTCTCCTGCCACCGCTTAGGCAAAGCAGCCGCCACCCAATGTGGGCACTACCCCTCTGGTTGTTCGCTTAAATACTGTTTGATTACAGGCAGGAATAAAGGCGTAGCGGCCTCTATATACTCTCGCTCAGCAGGGGTCCAATGGCGCGGGTGACTAAACACGCACGGCTGCAGAATGCCCCACAACTGGCCCTGCTCGGTGATGTGGGCATGTACCAGGGCGCGGTGCCCAAATGTGCGCCGCTCAAACTCCTGGTTGAGCACCTCAGGGCCCGCTTCGGTTACGTCATCAATAAACACCGACGGTTCAGTGGCGAGAGCCGCCCGAAATAAGGGGTCTTGCTGCGGGAGCTGCCTGGTATCGTCCTGCCAATCGTGGCGCGGGTCGGGTACGGCCTCGTCCAGCCGCCAGACCAAGGCAATGCGCCCCCGGCCCCGCGTAGGGTCACGCACATACAGAAAGCACCGGTCAACGCGCAGTTCCAAACCCATCAGGTCCAGGGCACGCTGCAAGGCATCAGCTGCGGGGCTTGGGGTGGCCAGCACAGCCTTCAATTCGGCAATGGATGGAGTAGTCATGGAGCTTGGCTAAAGAATAAACCAGAGTCTTCGTGGCGACGCGGCTACGGACCGGTGCCAATCCAGTCTACTCAAACAACCCAACCAGGGTTAGACGCCGCCCTGTTTTCTCTAGGCCTATTGATGTAGGCAAAGCCCACTGTTATCAAATAAACGGCTCCAATTTATTTCAAGGAGTAGATTCTCAAAATACTATCAGCCTTGAAAAACCCGGAAACCAGCCTTTAACAGCGCCCTCAATCTTAGGGTCTACCTCTCTCCAAGCTCTAATACAAGGTGCCTGTTACCACCGGCCGGCTTGCAGCTATACTAGCTCACAACCAGTAACCTGTAAGTGTAAAGCATAAAAAAAGGCGGTCCACAAGACCGCCCCTTTTCCACAACCAAAACACCTAAAAAACTATTCTTTCGTTTTTGGTCTTGCAACTATCAGGCCAAAGCTTGGCAACTCACAGTTCATCAACCACTAACCAGAATAATTTTAAGTGTCTACACGAATAAGAGGCGCTACACCCCCGATAAGGTTGCATCAGTTAATAAAAACTTTTGCAAATGTTTCATCAAGAGCACACTCCCCATATTCGTCCTCTAGTTACCAATATTTGCGCAGTATGTTTTGCAAATACATAGTATTATCTGAATTGCTTGATTAAAGACAGCTTGTCCAAAGGCTTGTATTGACAGGGAGGGCCTGTTGAAAGACTTTTCGGAGGGCAATACTTTATGGTTGTATTTTGCGGAGTTTTTGACTCACTAGGCCACTTGCCCTCCTCGCTATCTGCTTATGGAAACTCCCGACCCCAACTTCATGCGCGAAGCCATTCGCCTTTCAATTGATAAAATGCAGGCCGGTTTTGGTGGTCCGTTTGGTGCCGTGATTGTGAAAAATGGCGAAATCATTGCCCGCGGCTTCAACCAGGTAACCAGCACCAACGACCCTACGTGCCACGCCGAGGTAGATGCCATCCGGAAAGCCTGCGCCACTCTTGGCACCTTTCAGCTCGACGATTGCGACCTGTACACTTCCTGCGAGCCATGCCCGATGTGCCTGGGAGCCATCTACTGGGCCCGGCCGCGCCGCGTGTTTTATGGCAACACCAAGCAGGATGCCGCCGCCATTGGCTTCGATGACCAGTTCATTTATGAGGAATTAGAAAAGCCCCTGCCCAACCGCCAGATTCCGATGACGGAACTGCTGCGCGACGAGGCGCTGGCTGGCTTCCGAGCCTGGGAGGTGAAAGAAGGCCGCACAGATTATTAAGCGCTAGGCCACTCTTCGGCAACAAAAAAGCCCCGTACCAGATGGTACGGGGCTTTTTTGTTGCCGAAGAGTGGCCTAGCGGATGGGTCCTTTCATGCCCATCATGCGGGCCATCTGCTGCATACCGCCTTTGGTCTGGCTCATCTTGTTCATGGTGCGCATCACTTTGCGCATGTCCTCGAACTGCTTCATCAGGTTGTTTACCTGCTGAATATCCGTGCCGGAACCTTTGGCGAGACGGCGGCGGCGCGAGCCGTTCAGCAGCTCGGGCTGAGCGCGCTCCTTGGGCGTCATGCTCTTGATAATAGACTCAATCGGCTTGAAGGCGTCATCATCGATTTCTACGTCCTTCATGGCTTTACCCATGCCCGGAATCATACCTACCAGATCCTTCAGGTTGCCCATCTTCTTGATCTGCTCCAACTGGGAGAGGAAGTCGTCGAAGTTGAACTGGTTCTTGCGAATCTTCTGGTTGATGCGCTTGGCTTCTTCCTCATCGAACTGCTGCTGAGCACGTTCCACGAGCGAAATAACGTCGCCCATTCCCAGGATACGCTGGGCCATCCGGTCTGGATAGAACATATCCAGCGCCTCCATTTTCTCCCCCGTCGAGATGAATTTGATGGGTTTCTCCACCACTGCCCGAATCGAGAGGGCCGCACCACCGCGCGAGTCACCGTCGAGCTTAGTGAGCACCACGCCGTCGAAGTTAAGGCGGTCGTTGAAGGTTTTGGCGGTGTTTACGGCGTCCTGGCCCGTCATGGAGTCTACCACGAACAGGGTTTCCGACGGGTTGATGGCCCGCTTCACGGCCTCAATCTCATTCATCATCTGCTCATCGACGGCCAAGCGGCCGGCGGTGTCGATGATTACGACCTTCTTATTGTTTTTGCGAGCGTACTCGATGGCGTTCTGCGAAATCTGAACCGGATTTTTGTTTTCCGGCTCCGAGTACACTTCTACGCCCACTTGCTCGCCCAATACCTTCAGCTGATCAATAGCGGCCGGACGGTACACGTCGCAGGCCACCAGGAGAACTGCGCGGTTTTGCTTTTTGAGGTAGGCGGCCAGCTTACCGGCGAAGGTAGTTTTACCCGAGCCCTGAAGACCCGACAGCAGTATTACGGCTGGCTCACCCTTGATGACGATGTCCTGCTTTTCGCCGCCCATGAGCTCGGTGAGCTCATCGTACACGATTTTCGTCATCAGCTGGCCCGGCGACACGCTGATCAGCACGTCGCGGCCCATGGCCTCTTCCTTAATCTTATCGGTTACTTCCTTGGCTACCTTGTAGTTAACGTCGGCATCGACAAGAGCCCGGCGAATTTCCTTTACGGTCGTCGCTACGTTGATTTCGGTGATGCTGCCCTGGCCCTTGAGGGTTTTGAAGGCGCGGTCGAGCTTGGTACTGAGACTATCGAACATTGGAGTCGCTGATTTGCGCTGTTTTTCTCTGTTATATGGCTGATTGCTGCCTGTAAACCCTGTTGAGCGCAAGGCTCGCCAGGATGCCAGGAATACTGCATGCTCTTGGGAAGCAAGCAGGCAAGAACTACGTTCAGCCTCCAAAAGTAACCAGAAAACCCCGGAATGGCTATAGCTGTGTACCTTCGCCGTCCGTATCCGCTTTCACCAGTGTCCGTGCCCGACCGTCCGCTTCGTCTGCTTGTTATTACCTATTACTGGCCGCCTTCAGGAGGTGCTGGCGTGCAGCGCAGCCTCAAGTTTGTGAAGCACCTGCCGCAGTTTGGCGTAGAGCCCACAGTAATTACCGTGGACCCGGCCCAGGGCGCTTACCCGGTGCTGGACGACTCCCTGGCGGCCGACGTGCCAGCTGGTGTGCGCGTCATCAGAACCAATACGTTTGAGCCCTTCGACAGCTATAAAAAACTGACGGGCAAGCAGGTGCCCTACGGCGGCTTCGTGGGTGAAAGCAAGACCAGCTTTGTACAACGGCTGTTCAAATTCGTGCGCGGCAATGTGTTCATACCGGATGCGCGCCGCGGCTGGAACGCCTACGTGCTGCGCGCCGTGGCCAACCTGATAGCCCAGGGCGAGCAATTTGATGCTGTACTCACTAGCTCGCCGCCCCACTCTACCCAGCTGATAGGCCTAGAGCTCAAGCGCCGCTATGGCCTGCGCTGGCTGGCCGATATGCGCGACCCTTGGACAGATATTTATTACTACAAAGAGCTGAACCACACGCCGCCTGCCCGCTGGCTCGATGCGCAGTACGAGCGCCAAGTGCTGGAGCAGGCCGATGCCGTACTGGTCACGAGTCCCAATACCAAACGACTTTTCCTGGGCAAGTCGCCAAAGCTCGTGGCCGATAAGATTCAGGTGCTGCCCAATGGCTACGATGAAGCTGATTTCCAGTGGCCTAGCCAGCCCCCGACGGATGCGCTGCTCATCACCCACACCGGCACTATCTCCGAAACCTACCATATTGAGCAGCTGCTGGCGGCCTGCGCCGAATGCACCCGCCGCCACCCAGATGTGCCGCTGCGACTGCGCTTCGTGGGGAAAGTATCGGGTGGCCTACAGGAACAGATTGCGCAAGCGGGCCTGCTAGAGCGCACGGAGTTTGTGGCGTTCGTGCCGCACGATGAATCGGTGCGGTACCTGTTGCAGTCCACGGTGCTGCTAATGGCCATTCCGGATGTGGCGAACAACTTCGGCATCTTGCCGGGCAAGGTGTTCGAATATCTCGCTGCTAATAAGCCTATTCTATGCGTTGGCCCCATTGGCTCCGATGCTGACACCTTGCTGGAAGAATGCGGCGCCGGCCACGTCCTGCCCTATGATGGCTATGCCAACATGCTGGCCCATCTGGAAACACTCGTAGGCCAGTGGCGCATCAACCCTAATCTAGATTTGCCCGCGCTCAACCACGCCCGATATTCTCGCCGCGCCCTCACGGAGCAGTTGGCTGGGTTGCTGGAAAAATAGCAATTTACTTCTGCCACAGGCCCCGCAATTTGCTGGGTAGTAGGCTAACCGCGCGAGCTTTCAAATCGACCCAGCCGGAGCGCTCCAGCTGGCGGCCGTGCCACTGGCCAATGGCTTCCGCGAGGTGCTGGGCCAGGGTGCGGTAATGCTGACGATGGTAATGGCGCAGGTTATTCGTAACGTCGGTGGGCGTTTGGATGAAGCCGCGCACATCAACCACAAAGCAGTTCTCGGCGGAAGCCACAAACTCCGCCAACGCCTGATTCATAAGGCCGTGGCGCGCTACAGCCCCCTTTTCGCCGGAATTAGACACCTCGATTTCAGTACCATTCAGAAAGAAAATGGGAACTTGTGGGGGTATCTGGGTGCGCAGCCACCGCAAATTTTCCTGAAACAGCGCGGGCGTAATCTGGCCTACATAGGCAAACTCCTGCTGGAACCGACGCAGGAGGGCTTCATCCAGTCCCTGAAAGCGACGCTGAGCATATTTCGCGGCTTGGGTGGCCGGATCTACCTGCATAAGGTTCTGATAGCCCCCGAAAGGCACCTGTAGGCCTGTAGCCTTTTCGCGGTACAAATCCTGCGTATAGTCCATGAGCGGGCTGTACACCAGCACATCGTACTGCTCGTTCCAGAGCTTTGTATCGAAAGCTTCCTGGCCTAAAAACGGCAAAGCAGCGGCCAGGCGTTGCTGCTCGGCCCTAGGCCACTCGCGGCCCGCACGCAGCAGCTCCGTGTGCTCTACATGGACGGGAATTTGGTACTCGTTGTTATAGTTAAATTCCTCTTCCACTTCCAGCTGAAACGCCTGCAGAAACGGCGTCAGTTGGCCCAGGTCGCAGCCGCCTTTCAGCAGCACGCGCAGGTGGGCGGGGGCAGTGCTATCGGCCGGAGGCGTAGGCCTATTCGGTGTCGGCTGAGCCGTTGCTACGGTAATCCAGTCAGGATAATCAGTGGTATTCAGAGTGGTGGCCACTTCTCCCTGCACCTCTAACTTAGGGAAACCCAGGTGCGCGTAGGTGAATTGCTCCACGCCCAAATGCAGGATGCGGCAGGAGAAAACCAGTTGCTCCAGTCGGTTTTCGGGTAGGTTTAGGCAGTAGATTCCTACGAGGCCGTAATCCCCGAACCGGTCGTGCACACGCACCGTGCCCCACCGCCGCGTAGCGTCCGCGAAGCTGGCCGAAAGCGCTTCTTTTGTAACGCGGCGCTTGGTAAAATTCAGTTGATTAGAGCGGTTGATCAGTTCCTCGATTCGACCTAAATCCGGCAATACTGCCGAGCCTTCCTGAAACTGAATGTTTACCTGAGCATCGCGCAGGAAAGCCAGATTATCATTGTAGGCAGCGCGGGCTTCTTGCTGGCGCTCCAGCAATTTGTATTGTTCCAGGCGCGAAAACCCGGGGTCGGGCTTGCCACTGGCGCGCAGCAACGGGGCCAGGTGGCCTAGGTCGGCGGGGTCGGCTACCTGCAGCTCGGGGTTATAAAACTGCGCCTCAGCCCTATTGATGGGGTTATCATCCAGGAAAAGTGCGTTGGGTGCCCGCAGCTGCATCTGTTCCAGCAGCTCCTTAATAATCGGCCCCTTGGGCTGCCAACTGATTTGGGGAAACACAAACAGGTCGCGGATACCCAATTCCTGAAGTTTGGCCTCAGCGGGTGCAAAGTCATTTTTGCTGACGATGGTATGGACAATGCCACGCGCCGCCGTATCGCGCACCAGCTGCAGATTTTCCTCTATGGCTTCAATGGCTCCTTCCGACAGCGTACCGCGCCAAAACGTATCATCTAAATCCCAGATGACAACTTTAACGGGTTCGGGGAAAGCGAAATCAGGCATGAGAGAAGCAATTAATAATCGGGGTCCATACCGCCGCTACTGGGTGATGCAGCCCGTGCAGCAAAAGTACGGAAGCTCCGGCCGGAATGCCTACTTTTGCTGCCCTTACCCAACCGGCCAGTGGCCGGCCTCCCTCCTTTCGCATGGCCCTCGACCTCAATCATAAGTCTATTCTCGTAACCGGTGGCACCGGTTCGTTCGGTAAGCAGTTCGTCCAGACTGTCTTCGATAAATATCCGCAGGTAAAGCGCTTGGTGGTGTACTCCCGCGACGAGCTCAAGCAATACGAGATGTCGCAGATTTTCCCGCATGAAAAGTACCCCGCCATTCGGTACTTCATTGGGGATGTGCGCGACGCGGAGCGGATGAAGCGGGCCTGCGAGGGCATTGATATTATTGTGCACGCCGCGGCCCTTAAGCAGGTGCCGGCCGCCGAGTACAACCCGATGGAGTGCATCAAAACCAACATCTTCGGGGCCGAAAACGTGATTAATGCGGCCCTGGACTGCGGCGTGAAGGACGTTGTAGCCCTGAGCACCGACAAAGCGGCAGCGCCCATTAACCTGTATGGTGCCACCAAGCTATGCTCCGATAAGCTGTTTGTGGCCGCCAACAACATGAAAGGCTCCCGCGACCTGCGCTTCTCGGTGGTGCGCTACGGCAACGTAATCGGCTCCCGCGGCTCGGTGGTGCCATTTTTTCTGAACCGCCGTACGTCGGGCGTGCTGCCCATCACGCACCCCGATATGACGCGCTTCAACATTTCGCTGGAAGAGGGTGTAGACCTCGTGCTTTACGCGCTGGAGCACAGCTGGGGCGGCGAGATTTTCGTGCCCAAGATTCCGAGCTACAAGATCACGGAAGTAGCCAAAGCCATCGGCCCCAACTGCCGCCAAGAGATTGTGGGCATCCGGCCGGGCGAGAAGCTGCACGAGGAAATGATTACCGAAACAGACGCCTTGAGCACCGTGGAGTTGGATAAATACTACGTGATACTGCCCTTCACGCCGCGCTGGGACGTAGATGATTTCATCAAGCACTTCCGCGGCCGCCGCGTAGAGCCGGGCTTCCACTACGACTCCAGCAACAACACCGAATGGATGGACGCCGAGCAGATTCGGGAGGAAATCCGCCTGCACGTAGATGCGAGTTTTCAGGCCTAGAACCTTCGCACATTTATTGGTTTTTTATAAGAGAAGCCGCTTTCTATGGAGAGCGGCTTCTCTATTACCTTTGATTCTACTATGATCCAGTCTGCCTTCCAACCCACGCGCTCCATTGCCTACGGCCGCCAGCATATTACTCCCGAAGATGTGCAGGCCGTTACGGATACGCTCTATTCCGACTACCTTACGCAAGGCCCGAAAGTGGCCGAGTTTGAGGAGAAGTTTGCCGCGTACGTAGGCGCCAAATACGCCGTGGCGGTGGCCAACGGTACGGCCGCGCTGCACCTGTGCGCGCTGGCGTTGGGCGTGCAGCCGGGTCAGCGCGTCATTACTACGCCCATCACGTTCTCGGCTTCGGCCAACTGCGTGCGGTACTGCGGCGGCGAGGTGCATTTCGTGGATATAGACCCGGCCACGGCGCTTATTGATCTGGAAGCCGTGCGGCGTTTGCTGGAAATCCACCCCGTAGGCCACTTTCAGGGGCTGATTCCGGTGGATTTTGCGGGCCTTCCGGTAAATCTGGAGGCAGCGCGCAAACTCTGCGACGAGTTTGGCCTCTGGATGATTGAGGATAGCTGCCACGCCCCCGGCGGCTTTTTCACCGACTCGCTAGGCCAAGAGCAGCGCTGCGGCAACGGGCAGTTTGCCGATTTGGCCATCTTCAGCTTTCACCCTGTGAAGCACATTGCCACGGGCGAAGGCGGCATGATTACCACTAACAGCCCCGCCCTCTACGAGCACCTGCTGCGCCTGCGCACCCACGGCATCACCAAAGACCCGGCGCAGCTGGAGCGCCCTTCCGATGGCGGCTGGTACATGGAGATGCAGGAGCTCGGCTTCAACTACCGCATGCCCGATATGCTCTGCGCCCTCGGCATCAGCCAGCTCCGGCACGCGGAGACTGGCCTAGCGCGCCGCCGGGAGCTGGCCGCCCGCTACGATACGGCCTTTGCCGAGATGCTTACGGTAAGGCCACTGACCGGGGCTCCGGGCCACGCCTACCATTTGTATGTGATTCAGGTGGAAGACCGGAAGGGGCTGTACGATTTCCTGCGGGAGAAGCAGATTTTTGCGCAGGTGCACTATATTCCGGTGCATATTATGCCTTATTATCAGCAGCTGGGCTGGCGCTCCGGCGACTTTCCGCTGGCCGAAGCCTACTACGCGCACTGCCTGAGCATTCCGCTGTTTCCGAGCCTCACCGATGAGGAGCAGCAGTATGTTATTGATTGCATCCGGGAGTTCGTACAAGGCTAGATTTCATGGCAAAAAAAGTCGGTATTATCTCTCAGGCCCGCATGACCAGCACGCGGCTGCCCGGCAAAGTGCTCATGCCCGTAGCGGGCCAACCACTGCTGCAGTACCACGTGGAGCGCCTGCAGGCCAGCGGCTTTCCGCTGTACTTGGCCATCACAACCAACGCCACTGATAACCCGCTGGCGGACTTCGCGGAGGCGCAGCACCTAGCCTACGTGCGCGGCGATGAGCACGATGTACTGTCGCGCTACGCCTTGTGCGCGCAGGAGCATCAGCTGGATGTAGTGGTGCGCGTAACTTCTGATTGCCCATTGCTGGATGGGGAGCTTGTAGGCCAGTCAATCCGGGAATATCTGCGGGCCAACGATGCACGACTGTACCTGTCTAACGTGCTGGAGCGCACGTTTCCGCGGGGCTTCGATTTTGAAATCTTCTCCCGGGAGCTCCTGGAGGAAGCCGCTCAGCATGCTACACTACCCGCCGACCGGGAGCACGTGACGCCCTACATCCACCAGAATCGCTCTGGCCGCGTGCACTTCCGGCATATCCGCCGCCCCGACGACCGGAGCGCCTACCGTCTCACGGTTGACACAGCGGAGGATTTCGAGCTGATTCGGCAGCTGATTGAAGTGCACCACGCCGCCCGGCTCACGGCCGATGAACTTATCGGGATTCTAGATCAGCATCCGGAACTGGTGGCGCTGAATGCACACGTGGAGCAGAAGAAAATCTAGCCCACTACCGGCGGTTCCGGCCCGGCTCCCTACTTTCGGGGCATGGAGACTTGTGTTTCGGCCGCCGGCGCGGCCTCCTTGGTGGTTATTCCCCGGCTGGTATTTCGGGCCGATGGCAACTCCCGCATAGGCCTAGGCCACGTGATGCGGCTGCTGGCGCTGGCCGAGATTCTGGCGCCGCTGGCGGCAGAGCGGCTTTTCCTGATCCGGCAGCCTGATGAGGCATTGGTAGAGCTATTGGAAACCAATGGCCTGACGGTACAGCAGCTCCCGCTGCAGCCACTGCCCGAAGAAGCGGCCGAGCTGGTGCGCCAGGTGCTGCGGCCCACCGACGTGCTGGTACTGGATGGCTACGACTTCCGCTACGACTACCAAAACACGGTGCGCGGCGCCGTAGCCCGCCTCGTGTACCTCGATGATCTGCACAGCTTTCCGCTGGCCGCTGATCTGGTGTTGAATCCGGCGGGGGGTATCAGTGTGGCGCAGTATGAGCTGCGCCAGCCGGGCGCACGGTTGCTCAGTGGCCCCGCCTTTGCACCACTCCGAACGGCCTTTCGGGAACTGCCTGCTCGGGAGCCAACGAATGCTTCTCCGGAGGAAATTCTGGTATGCCTGGGCGGCGCCGACCCTACTCATCAGACCCAACGCGTAGCGGCGGCGTTGCTGGAGCTGCCTTCGGGGCCCCAGGTGCACGTGGTGGTGGGCAGCGCCTACACCCACTGGGAAAGTCTGCAAGCCTGGGCGCAGGATCAGCCCCGGCTGGTGCTACACCGTAATCTACCTGGCGAGCAACTGGCGGAGCTGATGCGCCAATGTGGCGCGGCCGTGTGCTCGGCCAGCACCGTGAGCTACGAATACTGCGCGGCCGGTGGGGGCCTGCTGTTCATTCTGCCCGTGGCCGACAACCAATATGATATTGCCCACTACCTACGGGCGGCGGGGCTGGCGCTGCCCTACACCTCGGCACCCAACGTGCTGACTTCGCCCGAAGCGGCCCGCGTAGCAGCGCAGCTTCGCGAGGCGCAGCACCGGGTGTTTGATGGCCTGACCGCCGTACGACTACGGCAGGAATTCACGGCGCTGCAGCTTCCGCCCCCACCCTTTTACCTGCGCCCCGTGCAGGCCGCCGATTCCGACCAGCTCCTCGCCTGGACCAATGAGCCGGCCGTGCGCCAGCATTCCTTCAACCCCAACCCCGTAGCGCCTCCCGACCATGCTAAGTGGCTGGCCGCCCGCCTCTCCGACCCGCAGGCCCTGCTGCTGCTAGCTCAGGAAGCCGCTACTGGCCTACCAGCCGGCCTGATCCGGTTTGCCGTGGACGGTGAGGAGGCTACGCTAAGCTATTTGCTGGATGCCCGGTTCAGGGGCCGCGGCCTGGCAGCACTGTTGCTGCTGGCCGGTACCCGGCAAGTTACGGCGCTGTTCCCGCAGGTGCGGCGCGTTGTAGGCCATGTGCAAGCGGCCAACGTGGCCTCCGTCAAGGCATTTGAGCGGGCTGGGTTTCGGCAGGTTGCCGAAAAGTCAGCTGAGGTAGATAGCGTTGCCTTTCGCTGGGAAGGGGTTGGTTCTGCTGCGTGAAGCTCCCGGCGCACTAGCTTCCGTGTGCCTGCTTGCCCTTATTAATTTACCGAAGTCGACGCCTATTTTTAACCGATAGCCCCGCTCCCGCAGGGCTTCGTATTTTTGCCTTATGCAGATTTCCATTGGCTCCCGCCTTCTTGGCTCCGATCAGCCGCCGTTCATCATTGCCGAGCTCAGCGGCAACCATAATCAGGACCTCAACCGGGGCCTGGCCATTGTAGATGCTATGGCCGCCGCCGGTGCGCATGCCATTAAGCTCCAGACGTATACCGCCGATACCATGACGCTGCCCGGCGCCTACCGCATCGACGACCCTAATTCCTTGTGGTACGGCCGCGAGCTGCATGAGCTCTATCAGGAGGCGCACACGCCCTGGGAGTGGCACAAGCCTTTATTTGATCGGGCGCGGGAGCATGGCATGCTGGCCTTCAGCTCGCCCTTTGATGAAACCGCCGTGGATTTTCTGGAAACCCTTGAGGTACCAGCCTACAAAATCGCCTCTTTCGAAAACACCGACTGGCCCCTGCTGCGCCGCGTGGCGGCCACCGGCAAACCCGTGATTATGAGCACGGGTGCCAGTACGCTGGCCGAAGTAGCCGAAGCCGTGCAGGTGCTGCGCGAGGCCGGTTGCCGAGAGCTGATTTTGCTGAAGTGCACCAGCACCTACCCCGCCACGCCCCAAAACACCAACCTGCGCACGCTGCCCCATTTCCAGCAGCTCTTTCCCGACTGCCTCGTAGGCCTCTCCGACCATACCATGGGCGTGGGCGCTGCCGTAGCGGCCGTAGCCTTGGGCGCTTGTGTAGTAGAGAAGCACGTAACCCTGCGCCGCGCCGATGGTGGCGTAGATTCCGCTTTCTCCCTGGAGCCCGAGGAAGTAGCGCAACTGGTAACTGAAACTGAGCGGGCCTGGCAGGCGCTAGGCCAGGTGCAATACGGCATCCAGCGGGCGGAGGAAAAGAGCCGACTCTACAAACGCTCCTTGTATGTGGCCCAGAATATTCAGGCCGGCGAAATCTTCACCAAGGAAAACCTGCGCGTAGTGCGCCCCGGCGACGGTTTGCCGCCCCGCTACTACGACCAACTCCTGGGCAAACCGGCCCGCCAAAACCTGCAGGCCGGCACCCCCCTGACCTGGGAGGCGCTGTAAGATACCGGACAACAAAAGCAACTATTTAAGCTGGTCAGGTCGAGCTGGTCGAGACAGCTCGCGGGCTGAAGTTGCAGTGGTGACTACTTGGCCCCGAACAGCCCACTAGCACGTCATCCTGACGAAGGAAGGATCTTGTCACGATAAAACGACTGGCCTAGCATCTCGTGCTGACGTGATAGGATCCTTCGCTGCACTCAGGATGACGTGCTAGCGAGAATCAACGTCAGCACGCAAGCTGTCTCGACCTGACGGGCGGAGGTAGTTATTCTGGACCAGTCAACCGTCTTTAACTCATTTAACTTGCTCGATTTATTGCTTATTAATGCCTGACGTTCCCTCTACCTGCACTGCACGCCTGCACGACATCCTGCAACTCCGGTTTACCGACCTGTTTGCGACGCTGCCGGCGCACATGCTGGAGCCGATTTCGCCGGCTAGGCCACTTAAGCGGTTGCTGAAGGTGGCAGGCTACGCGGCCGTGCGACTGGTGGGCAACCTGTTCAGTAAGGTGCGGAACGCGGAGGAGCTGCAAGGCAAGGTGTGGCTCTACGTAGTAAGCCAGAACAACTACGACTCGCTGCACTTTGTGCGGGAGGCTCGGCCAGACAGCGTACTCGTAGCGGGACAGAGCAAGCAGATTGGGCGCTACAACCAACTGGTGAACCGACTTTCGCTGCGGCGGAAACTGCTGTATTACGCGCAACTGCCTGAGGTATATAGTGGCCTACGGCGCACGGAGGGGGCAAAAGCGTGGCGGTTTTTCGATTTGATTTTCAATGCCATTGGCTACTACGAAGTGTATTGCCGGGCCCTGCGTCATTATAAGCCACGTGCCATCATCTTCGCCAACGACCACAATGACGATGCCCGCGCTCTGCTGCTGGCAGCACGCGCCTGCGGCGTACCCACGGCGTACGTGCAGCATGCCAGTGTCAGCACCAATTTCCCACCGCTGGGCTTTGACCTGAGCTTACTCGAAGGCCAGGATGCGCTGGACAAATACCGCCAGTGCGGCCCCGTGCACGGCCGCACCGAGCTGGTAGGCATGCCCAAAGCGGATGCATTCCTGGCCACCAAAAACCAAACCTCCAACGTGCAACGCGTAGGCCTGGCCTGCAACGCGCTTGACGACACATCGGCAATTGCGGCCGCCGTAGGCCACCTCCTGCGCGAATTCCCGGACCTTACGTTCACGTTCCGCCCGCACCCAGGCGACAAGCGCGACTTCACCTTCCTGCGCCATCGGCACCCGCAGCTGCAGTTTTCGGATGCCCGGCAGCAGCAGGTATTTGAGTTTCTTCAGCAGCAGGACGCCCTCATCGCCGCCGACACCAGCACCCACCTGGAAGCCACGTTGCTCAATCTGGCCAGCATCTACTTCCGCTTCGGCAACCACGGCATCACCGACGATTACTACGGCTATGTGGCGCACGGCTTGGTAGAGCGCGCCAGCACGCTGCCGCAGCTCTCGGAGCTACTACGCCGCTACCAGCAGCACAAGCCCCTCGACCTCTACCGCCGCGCGGCTTACTACAATGCCACACTCGGCACCCCCGACGAAGGCCACAGCCAACAACGAGCCCTGCGCCTCCTCGACGAGTGGCTCCCCAAACAGGCCTAGAACAGCTCTGCGCCCTCTGCGGGAACCGTCGTCTGCCAAACCTGCTTTACTTGCGCCGTCATGCCTGCTCCCGCTTTCCCAACTCCACCGCAGCCAGTTTCTGCCGAAACCCGACTGGCCTACGTACTCCGCCATTTCCGACTGGCCTACGAGAACGTGCCGGATATTTCCATTGGCTACGCGTACCACCAACCTCAACTGCAAATAGCCGAAAGTGCCGGCGAGTTTTTCAACGACACAAATCCGTATCCGGCAGCGCCAAACATGCGGGAGTGGCTAGGCCAGTCGGTGCCGTTTTTCTTTGACGCAGCGCCGCATAAGCCGCTCCTGGAACTGCTACCAAGTGGGCGGCCTACCATCAATGCGGATGTAATTTCGGGGGCGTTTTACTTACTCAGCGGCTGGCAGGAATACTACTCCGAGGAGCGCGACCAGCACGGCCGGTTCCCCTACGCAGATAGTGTGCAGCAGCAATATGGCTTCGTGACAATGCCAGTGGTGAACTACTACTTCGATGTGCTGAAAACAGCCATAGAGCATATCGTAGACTACTCTTTGCAACCTCGCACCTGGCCGAATGGCGCAAAATGGGCTGCCTTCATCACCCACGATATCGACAACCTCTACAGCGCCTGGAAGGCCTCCGCCAAAGCTGCCTTCCAGCGCCGCGACTGGCCTGGCTTGGCCCGCCAGCTCTGGCAGCACTTCACCCAGAAAGATGCTTGGGACAATCTGGAAGAAGTGAAGCAAACTGTAGCCAGCTACGGCGCCAAAAGCACGTTCTTATTCCTACCCGAGCACCGCAAAGCCGCCAATGGCACCCCGAATGCGGACTATAAAATTCGAGAGGCAGACCGCAGTATTAGCCTTCTGATAAACGCTGGAATAGAAGTTGGGCTTCATGCTCCGTACCGCACGAATGAGAATGAGCCTTTTGGCTCTGATCTAGGGTGGGAATCAGAAAAAGTAACTGGAAAGCAAACTGGTTTTGGCTTGCGCTATCATTATCTGCGCTGGGAGCCCCGTCTCATGCCAGACATGTTATACTTGGTCAATTTTGCCTACGATTCCACCTTAGGCTTCGCCGAGCATTTCGGCTTCCGCAACTCTTACTGCTTACCCTTCTACCCGTTCAATTTTCAGCGCGGAGAAGCGTGCAACTTCCTCGAAATCCCGCTTAACGTGATGGATGCCACGCTCCATCACCCGCGTTACCTGCAGCTGACGCCGCAGGAAATACTCCCAGCCCTGACGCCGATGCTCCAGGAAATTGAGCGGTTTGGTGGAGTATGCACGCTGCTCTGGCACAACGAGAACTTCGACCCGGCCAACGAAAATACTGGCCCCCGCCAGTTCGCCGAAATCATGGAGTACCTTCGCAGCCGCGCCGTGGCGTTTGTTAACGGCTCCGATATTCTAGGTGCAATAAGCAAGCAAAAAAGCACGTCAGCCTGAGTGCAACGAAGGATCTTAACACGTCAGCACGAATGGTTCTAGGCCAGTTGGTCTCACCTGAGAAGATCCTTCGCAAGCTTAGGATGACGTGCTCTTGGTCTCTTTACCACTTCACAAATTCACCACTTTACCATTTCACCTCTTGGGCATAGTTCTGCGGCAGGGGCTGCGTAATACGGTCATTTCTTACATCGGGCTAGCCCTGGGGTTCGTAAACACGGCCTTTGTGGTGCCCCGTTTTCTGGCGGCGCATGAGCTAGGCCTCACAAGCACGCTGCTGGCCATGGCCACCATTTATGCGCAGCTTTCGGGGCTGGGGTTTGCTAGCGTAGGCATCAAATTCTTTCCCTATTTCCGCAACCGGGAGGCGGGCCACCAGGGTTTCCTGCCGCTGCTGCTGGGCGTTCCGCTACTAGGGTTTGGCCTTGTCACGGTGCTTTTTCTGGGCGGGAAGCCGTTGGTGCTCAACTTCTACGAGACTGACCAAGCCCTTATCAGCAGTTATTATGGCTGGGTGGGTGTGCTGGCCCTGTTCGTGATGCTGTACTCCCTGCAGGATGCATATCTCAAGGGCCTCTACCACACGGCTTTCTCGTCGTTTGTGCAGGAGATTTTGCTCCGGGTGCTGCAGGCCGGCGCGGCGGTGCTATACGGACTGGGCTACTTTTCCTTTCATGGCTACATACTGGCCTACATCGGTACCATGAGTGGCATTGCACTCCTGCTTACAGTATACTTAGGCGTCATTGGGGAACTGCATATTCGTCCCAACCGGGCGGTGCTGCAGGTGCAGCCGTTGCGGAACATTCTCAGCTTTGGGGGCTTTGCGCTGTTGGCCAATATCTCGGCTACAGTCATCATGAATATTGACACCATTATGGTGGGCTCGCAGCTAAATCTGGCGGCGGCAGGGGTCTATAGCATTGCGTTTTTCATCAGCACGGCCATTACGCTACCGGCTCGCTCGCTCAACAAAATTGCCTTTCCGCTGCTGGCCGACTACTGGAAAGAGCAGGCGCTGCCCCGCATGGCCGCTTTCTACCGCGACACTACCCGCCTCAACACGGTGCTGGGCTGCTACCTGGCCCTGGGCATCGGGCTCAACCTCGATTTTATCTATGGCCTGATGCACAACCCCGCCCTGAAGGCCGGCACCACAGCCGTGCTGGTGCTGTTGGCAGCTCGTTTGTTCGATGGCATTACGGGCCTGAACGCGCTCATCGTCGTCACGTCGCCCCGATACCGTTACGATTTGCTGTTCAACATTTCGCTGGCGCTGGCCACTATTGGTCTGAACGCGGTGCTGATTCCTCGTGTAGGGTTGCTGGGCGCCGCCGTAGCGTATTTACTGGCCATCGTCTGCATAAACCTGGCCCGGACCTGGTTTGTGTGGCACAGCTACCGGATGCAGCCTCTCACGTGGCGTATAGCGCTCATCGTTGGCATTGCAGCCGTGGCAGGTGTGGCGGCCTGGCTGGTGCCGGAGTTTCCGTCGGCTTTCCTCACGATGCTGGTGCGCTCCGCCGTGCTTACGGCACTATATAGCGCTCTGATTTTACTCACCAAATCTGCCCCGGAAGTCAGTGCATTACTGGGCAGAATCCTGGCACGCAAACGCCAGTAGCATCATAAAACGCTAGTTTCACTTTACAGCGAAACACAGCGCCTGGCAGCATTACTGGATTTCTATCAGCAAGCGGGTGGCCTAGGCCACCCGCTTTTGTTTTGAGCTCGATATTCAGGTTTATTGCTTTTGCCGACGAGCAAGTATTCAGTTATAAAATCCTCTATAAAATTAAACTATTCCTTTACAATACTCCCACTAGGCCAGCAGATTCTCTTCCGAAAAATCAGCCCGCCCAAGATGGCGAAGGAACTGGCTAAAGCGGCTTAGCTTTAACCTGTATAAAAAATAAAATTTGGAAGTGTAAAATTTCGACCAGTACATTTGTAGCACCAATTCTTTCCCCATCAAAGGATTGTTTTTATACAGAGGCGTGGAGAGACAGGCTCTACGAAGCGCCGGCAACCATCCGTAAGTGCGGAACGGTGCCAAGTCCTGACCATATAAAAACAACAACGCCGTGAACCGCTTCGTCAACACCACCGCCGCTTCTGCCACCTCCGCTTCTGTACAGCATGGGTGTTGTGGTATGGCTACTCCCGTCTCTATGACCGGAGCCTGTTGTTGTTGCTAAGGGCCACACTCCTCCTTTTTTCCTGGTTTGTAGGCTGATTGAGCTTTTCTGACGTGCGTAAGTGCGCGTCTAGCTGAGTCGTCTGCACCCGCCTTTTTCGCCTGGCGAAACCGTGTACCTGTCGCCCCGCGACGTTGCGTTTCTGCTTGGGCCATTCTCGGCCGGACTGCTGCCCCTGCGGTGGCCTCTCCTCACTTCTCTTCTTGTTATGTCTGCAGCATCTGCTGCGCCGGCCGTCCTGCCCGAGCTCGACGACCTGCGCCTTCAGCTTACATCTGCTAACGCCCTGGAGCGCCTGCGTCTGGTGGCTGAGCGCTTCCCTGGCAAAGCCGTGTTTTCCACTTCCTTTGGACTGGAAGACCAGATTATCAGCCACTTGATTTTCGCACATGAGCTTCCTATCAAGGTATTCACGCTGGATACCGGGCGCAATTTTCAGGAGACCTATTCCACCTGGAACAAGACCCTCCTGAAATACGAACAGCGCATTGAAGTATACTTTCCGCGCCAGGAAAGCGTGCAGGAGCTGCTCCTCGCCAAGGGCCCCAACAGCTTCTACGAGAGCGTCGACAACCGCAAGGAGTGCTGCTACATCCGCAAAGTGGAGCCTCTGAATCGGGCGCTGGCGGGGCAGCAGGCCTGGGTAACCGGCATTCGGGCCGAGCAGTCACAGAACCGCCAAACCATGGACCCCGTGGAGTGGGACGCGGCGCATAAGCTCACCAAAATTCATCCGCTTTTCGACTGGACCTGGGAGCAGGCAGTGGCCTACGCCCAGGGAAACAGCATTCCCGTGAACCCGCTGCACCAACAAGGCTTCGTGAGCATTGGGTGCGCCCCCTGCACCCGGGCCATCAAACCAGGCGAAGACTTCCGGGCCGGCCGTTGGTGGTGGGAGGACCTTTCCGCCAAGGAGTGTGGCCTACACAGCACGGCTCATCACGACGGACCCGACCCGGTGGTAGAACCCGTGCCGGCGGGCTAGGCCGGGTAGAGACGCAACATTTTGCGTCTCGTCGCTAGAACGACTGGCCTAGGACAGCCAGCTAAATAACATCAACATACGGCAGACACAAAATAGTGTGTCTCTATAGCTGCCCAATGCAAAACGGTCATCCCGACAACACCATGAGTACTCCTCCATTTGATTACCTCGACCGGCTGGAAGCCGAATCCATTCATATCCTGCGCGAAGTAGCGGGCCAGTTTGAGCGTCCGGCACTGCTGTTTTCGGGCGGCAAAGACTCCATTGTGCTCACGCGCCTGGCCGAGAAAGCCTTTCGCCCCGGCCGCTTCCCCTTCCCGTTGGTACACGTGGATACTGGCCACAACTTCCCGGAAGTCCTGGCCTACCGCGACGATCTGGCCGCCCGCCTGGGCGAAAAGCTAATTGTGCGCAGCGTGGAAGACACCATCAAGCGCCAGCGCCTGCGCGAGCCCGGCGGCAAATATCCGAGCCGCAACCCGCTTCAGACCTACACGCTGCTGGAGGTAATTGAGGAGTTTGAGTTTGATGCCTGCATTGGGGGTGCCCGCCGCGACGAGGAAAAAGCCCGCGCCAAGGAGCGCATTTTCTCCGTGCGCGACGAGTTTGGCCAGTGGGACCCCAAGCGCCAGCGCCCCGAGCTCTGGAACGTATACAATGGCCGCATTCAGAAGGGCGAAAACGTGCGCGTATTCCCCATTTCCAACTGGACAGAGCTGGACGTGTGGCGCTATATCCAGCGAGAAAACATTCAGCTGCCGGATATCTACTTCGGCCACGAGCGCACCTGCGTGGTCCTGCCCTCGGGCCAGCTCCTAGGCCTGTCGGAGCATTTACACCTCGATGACGACGATGAAATCGTGACGCGCCAGGTGCGCTTCCGCACCGTGGGGGACTCTACGTGCACGGCCGCCGTGGAAAGCGACGCCGCCACCGTGGAAGACATCATTCAGGACCTGCTGCTGGCCAAAGTAAGCGAACGGGGCGCCACTCGCCTCGACGACAACATCTCGGAAGCCGGCATGGAAGACCGCAAGCGCAACGGCTATTTCTAAGTGGTGAAGTTGTGAAGGGTGAGGTTGTGAACTGACAACACGCTTCACCCGAACGACCAACTCACAATTTCACAACCTCACAATTTCACCTCATGGACTTACTCCGATTTATTACCTGCGGCAGCGTTGACGACGGCAAAAGCACCCTAATTGGCCGCTTGCTGTACGATTCCGAATCTGTGTCGCTGGATGTGCTGGCGGCACTGGAAAAGCGGCAGGCTTCTAACGGCGTCGTGGATCTGGCACTGCTGACCGATGGCCTACGCGCTGAGCGTGAGCAGGGTATCACCATCGATGTGGCCTACAAGTACTTCACCACGCCGCGCCGCAAGTTCATCATCACGGATGCGCCGGGCCACGTGCAGTACACCCGCAACATGGTGACAGGCGCCAGCAACGCCGACCTCGCCATTGTACTGGTGGATGCGCGCCAGGGCGTGATTGAGCAAACCCGCCGTCACACCCTAATTGCGGCGCTGCTGGGTATTCGGCAGTTTGTGTTGGCCGTGAACAAAATGGATCTGGTAGACTACGAGGAAGCGATTTTCGCTAAAATCGCGACGGATTACGCCGAGCTGACCAACCACTTCAATCTGCCGGCCGCCGTGGCTATTCCGCTTAGCGCCCTGCAGGGCGACAATGTGGTAACCCCCTCCACGCACCTGCCCTGGTACACCGGCCCCAGCTTGCTGGAACACCTGGAAAGCGTGCCCGGCACGCTGGAACGGTCCTCGGAACCCCGGTTCCAGGTTCAGTATGTCATCCGTCCGCAAACGGCCGAACTACCCGACTACCGCGGCTATGCCGGCCAGATTCAGAGCGGCGCATACCGCCGTGGCGACCGGGTACTGATTCTGCCCTCGGGCCTGGAATCGGAGATTGAGGCGCTCGAAGTAAGCCAGCGGGAAGTAGAAGTAGCAGCGGCGCCCCAGGCCGTGGTGATTCGGCTGCGCGACGATGTGGACGTGAGCCGCGGCGACACTATTGTGCCCGTAGGCCACCAGCCCACTGTAACAAGGGAATTGGAAGCCACCCTGTGTTGGATGAGCGAACAGCCACTGTGGCCGGGCCGCAAGCTCTTGGTGCAGCAGCACTCGGCCCTGGTGAAAGCCGCCATACCGGCTATCCTCTACAAGGTAAATGTGCAAACCTTCGCCCGCGTCGCGACGGATTCGGCCCAGCTCAACGACATCGTGCGGGTGCGCATCAAAACCGCGCTACCCCTGGCCCTGGATCATTATCAGGACAACCGTGTTTCCGGCTCCTTCATTCTGGTTGATGAGCTCAGCGGCGACACCGTAGCCGCTGGCCTCGTGGAAGCCGCCAACTCCGAGTATTTCACGGCCCCGGTGCCGCCGCCCGTCGTGTTTTCCATCTAGCCGCCTGGCTACCTGCCTCTATTCCGCATGTCCTTCACCAAACAGCCCCGGCTTACTGTGCTCGGCGCCGGCCCCGGCGACCCGGAGCTGCTCACGCTCAAAGGAGCCCGAGTGCTGGGCGAGGCCGATGTTATCCTGTATGATGCGCTGGCCAACAACGAGTTGCTGCAGTATGCTCGCCCCGATGCCATTACGGTATTTGTGGGTAAGCGCAGAGGCCTGCGCAGCTACAGTCAGGATGAAATCAATGCCCTGATTGTGGAAAATGCTCTTTTGTATGGCCACGTAGTACGCTTGAAAGGCGGTGACCCTTTCGTGTTTGGGCGGGGCCGCGAAGAGATGCTGTATGCTGAGCAACATGGCCTGGCCACCGACTACGTGCCGGGTATCAGTAGCGCGGTGGCGGCGGCGGGTAGCGTGGGCATCCCGGTTACGCACCGGGGCGCCAGCGAGGGGTTTCGGGTGATTACGGCTACCACCGCCACCGGCGAGTTGTCGGGCAGTGTCGCCGAAGCCGCCCGTTCCCGCACCACTACCGTCATTCTGATGGGCCTGGGCGAGTTGGAACGTATTGTAGGCCTGTTCAGCCAACATGGGCAAGCCAATACGCCGGCTGCCATTGTACAAAACGGCACCCTGCCCTCGGCGCGCCTGGTTACCGGGACCGTGGCGGAGCTTCCCGCTCGCGTGGCGGCAGCAGGCCTGGGCGCGCCCGCCATTATCATAATTGGAGAGGTGACGCGCCTGGCCCGGCCCGAAGTGGTGGCCGCCGAAGCCTTTGCCGCAGTGGCCTACGCCAACGTTGCCTGAGTTGCCAGCCGGTGCAGAAGTGCCGGGCTCCATCCCACCGCCAGAACTCCTTCTACATGTCGACCCCCCTTTCTTCTACACTTCCCACCGGCCTCGATGAGGCCTCCCTGGAGCGGCTAACCACGGGCCTTTCCGATCAGCAATTGCTCTGGCTGAGCGGGTATCTCTATGGCCGCGTGGGAGCTGGCACCGCTGTGCCGCAGCCTACTGGGGTCGTTGCAGCGGCCCCGGCTGGCCGCCTGACGATTCTGTATGGCTCGCAAACCGGAAACAGCAAAAAAGCCGCGAACCTCACCGCCGAAGCAGCCCGCCAACGTGGCTTAGTTGCCACAGTGCGCGACATGAACGAGTACCCAACCAAAGACCTCAAGAGAGAGCAGCAACTACTAGTAATTGTAAGCACACAGGGCGAGGGCGACCCGCCCATTGCAGCCGAAGAGCTCCATCAGTTTCTGCTCAGCAACCGTGCGCCCAGGCTGCCGGAGCTACGCTTCGCGGTGCTGGCCCTGGGCGACAAAAGCTACCTACAGTTCTGCCAGACGGGGTTTGAGTTCGATCAGCGGTTGGCGGAGCTGGGCGGACAGCGCCTGCTGGACCGCGTGGATTGCGACGTGGAATTTGAGCTGGAAACCCGCCAGTGGGCCGACCAGGTGCTGGACCTGATTGCCCAGTCGGTACCGACGGCGGCTCCCGTAAGCACTACTGTATCGGTGGGCGCTACGGTGGCGGTTCCGGCGGGGGTGTTTGCCTTTCAATCTTGCGCGCCGTTTGGTGGGGAGGTACTGCCCGAGGCGGAAGTGTATACCAGCAAAAACCCGTTTCAGGCACCCTTGCTGGAGAAGATTCAGCTGAACGGCCGCGGCTCCACGAAGGAAACCTATCACCTGGAATTTTCGCTGGAAGGCTCCGGAATTCAGTATGAAGCCGGCGATGCGCTGATGGTGCAGCCCACCAACCGCCCAGCGCTGGTGGAAGAAGTGCTGCAAGCCGCTCGCCTTTCGGCCATAGCACCCGTGCGTCTGGGAAGCACCGAGCTAGACTTGGTCACTGCCCTCACGGAGCGGCTGGAGCTATCAGTAGTGACGCGCGACGTGCTGGAACGCTACGCCGCGGTGGCACCCCAGCACACACATTTGCAGGAGATTCTGGCCGATAAAGCTAAACTTCCGGCGTACCTCTACGGCCGCGATGTAGCTGACTTGCTCACGGAGTTTCCTGTGGAGTTATCAGGGCAGCAACTGTCGGCGGTGCTGCGGCCTCTGCCGGCCCGCGCCTACTCCATTGCCAGCAGCCTGCTCGCGCACCCTGAGGAAGTGCATCTGACGGTTGGCGCCGTGCGTTACCAGGCCAACGGCCGCGACAAACACGGCGCCTGCTCCGTGTACCAGGCCGACCACCTGAACCTCGGCGACACCGCCCGCGTGTGGGTCGACCGCAACGAATACTTTAAGCTGCCTCAGGATTCTGCCACCGACATTATTATGGTAGGCGCTGGAACAGGCGTGGCTCCGTTCCGGGCTTTTACGGAGGAGCGGGCTGAAAACGGCGCTACCGGCCGCAACTGGCTGGTGTTCGGCAACCCCCACTTCACCACCGACTTCCTTTACCAGACGGAGTGGCAGCAGCACCTGAAAAAAGGCACCCTAGACCGCCTCGACGTGGCTTTCTCCCGCGACCAAAAGCAGAAAGTGTACATCCAGCACCGCCTGCTGGAGCAGGGTCGCCGCCTCTACGACCAGCTTGAAAACGGCGCCTACTTCTACGTGTGCGGTGACAAAACCCGCATGGCTGCCGATGTGCAGCGCGCCCTACTCACCATCATCGGCCAGGAAAGTGGCCTAGGCGAAGAATACGCCGCTGAATACCTGAAGAAGCTGAAGAAGTCGCGCCGCTTTCTCGAGGACGTGTATTAGAACGGCTCACAATGAACGTCATGCTGAGCGCAGCCGAAGCATCTCGCGTGCTGACGCAGGATTAGTAACTCAACGTCAGCACGCGAGATGCTTCGACAAGCTCAGCATGACGGTCTTCCCCTACCAACCCCAACCAGATGCGTGCCCTGATGAATCGATGTTGTAGCTGCTAAAAGCCGCCGGTTGTGCGGCTCTCCGCCCCCCTTCCGACTGGCCTACGTCCCTCCATTTCAACGTCTTTCCACTAGAAATACCTTCTATATGCTGAAGCAGTACTACGCTTCTTTCTGGTTGCTCCTGCTTCTTTTGTTCGTGAGCATCCTCTCAGCCAACGCCCAGGATCCGCTTATTTCCATCAGCGGCACCGTGCGCGACAACGGCAACCAACAGCCGTTGCCCGGCGTGAGCATCAGTGTAAAAGGCGGCTCGACGGGCACGCTGAGTGATAATAATGGCCAGTTTGCGTTGAAGGCCAAGCTGCGGTTTCCGTTTACGCTGGTGTTCAACTTCATCGGCTACGAATCCAGAGAGCTGGAAATTGCTAGCGGCAGCCAGCCTATTGCCATTAAGCTGGAGTCGAAGGCGGTGCTGGTGAATGAGGTGGTGGTGTCGGCCTCGCGGGTGGAAGAAAGCCGACTCAGGTCGCCGGTAGCTATTGAGAAACTGGATATCCGGGCCATCAAGGAAACGCCCGCGCCCAGCTTCTACGATGCCCTAGAAAACGTGAAAGGCGTGCAGATGACCACCAGCTCGCTCACGTTTAAGGTGCCGAATACACGCGGCTTCAACATCCCGAACAACTTCCGCTTCATGCAGCTCGTGGATGGCGTGGATATGCAGGCGGCCACGCTGGGCGTGCCGCTGGGCAACGCCATCGGACCCACCGAGCTGGACATTGCTAGCGTGGAAATTACGCCCGGCGCGGCTTCGGCGCTGTATGGCATGAACGCCATCAACGGCATGGCCAACCTCACCACCAAAAGCCCCTTCAGCTACCCTGGCTTGAGCGTGTACCAGAAAGTAGGCGTGAACCATGTGGATGGTAAAGACCGCGACCCGAGCGCCCTCACCGAAACGGCTGTGCGCTGGGCGCAGGTGGTGGGGCCTTCCCAGCGACTGGCCTACAAAGTAAACCTGAGCTACCTGCGCGGCACCGATTGGCTGGCCAACACCCAAATCGACCAGAACCCGCAAACGGCCGCCTCCGCCAACCCGCGCTTCCCGGAGCTTAGCGGCGCCAACAACCCCGCCGCCGACCTCTGGAACCGCTACGGCGACGATAACGCCGGCAACGTGTCCATCACCATTCCCTACAACGGCCGCAACGAAACCTTCAACGTGCGCCGCACGGGCTACTATGAGCGCGACCTCACCAACCCCATCGTGCGCAACATCAAGGCCGACGCCAGCCTGCACTACAAGCTCACGGATAAGATGGAGCTGAGCTACGGCTACCGTTTCGGGCTCATGGACGGCGTATTTCAGCGCGGCAACAAGATCCAGCTGGATGGCGTGACGGTGCAAAACCACAAAATTGAGCTGAAAGTCCAGGACTTCACAGCCCGCGCCTACATGCTCATCGAAAACACCGGCGACTCCTATAACCTCAACCCGCTGGCCCTGAACCTCGACCTGCAAAACGGCTCCAACGCCGCGTGGGGCACCAAGTTCCGGACGGCGCTACAGAGCCAGCTGAGCGCCGGCAGTGGCCTAGCGGCGGCCATGCAACAAGCCCGCGCGGTGGCCGATGCCGGCCGCGCCGTGCCGGGTACGCCCGCCTTTGATGCGCTGAAAAACCAGATTGTGCACACCAATAACTGGGACAGCGGCGTGAACGTGCCGGGAGCACCCATTCCGGGCGGCGCGGCCCTCACCCAGCGCAGCCACACCTATCACGCCGATGCTATCTGGAACCTGGGCCAGCGCGTGAAGTTTGCCGATGTGATTGTGGGGGCTGATACCCGTGTGTACGCCGTCATTCCCGATGGCAACAACTTCGTGGACTTCAGTAGGCCACTTGCTGAGCGCACCATGCCCGGCGGCAGCAACCAGTACTATAAGAAATTTGGTGGCTTTGCTCAGGCTACGCGCCTGCTCCTCGACAACAAGCTTAAGCTGACCGCTTCCCTGCGCGCCGACTACAATCCTGAGTTCGACCCCAAGCTGAACCCGCGCGTAGCCGCCGTGTATACCCTGGCCGACAAGCACAACTTCCGGGCGTCGTACCAGAACGGCTGGCGCTTCCCCTCGTTGTTTGAGGCCTTGTCGTTCGTGAACAACGGCAACGTGCGCCGCGTGGGTGGCCTAGCTCGCGTGAACGAGGGCCTGAACTACCTCGACAACTCCTACACGCTGGCGTCCATCACCACCTTCAATGCGGCGGTGAATGCCTACGTGGCAGCCAATAGTGGCACCACGGCCTCCCAAGCGGCAGTGCGCCCCGAAATTCGGGAGCTGTTGAAAGTAGGTAACCTGCCCACGGAGCAGCCCGAGCAGATCAACGCCTACGAGGTGGGCTACCGCAGCGTGCTGTTTGATAACCGCGTGTCGATTGATGCCGATGCGTACTACAACGTGTACTCCGGTTTCCTAGGCCAGGTAGAAGTGAGCGTGCCCAAGAATGCAGCCGGTCAGCAAGTAACCGTGGGCTCCGATGATGCGGTGCTGGCCGCCCTGAACAGCAACCGCGGCGCCCGCCAAGACCGCTACCGCGTGTACACCAACGCGCTCAACAACTACCACAGCTACGGCTCCACGCTGGGCATCAACTACAACTTTTACGAGAAGTTCACGGTCGGCGGCAACGTCAACTACAACGCCCTCTCGGCCAATAAGGAGTCGGATATTTTCGTGACGGGCTTCAACACGCCGCATTGGGCCACGAACGTGTCGTTTGGCAACCGCGAGGTGGTGCGCAACGTCGGCTTCAACGTGGTGTGGCGCCATCAGAGCACTTTCTACTGGGAAAGCCCGCTGGCCAACGGCCGCGTGCCCGCCTACCAGACCGTTGATGCCCAGGTGAACGTGCGCATTCCGTCCCTGAAATCAACCATCAAAGTGGGCGGCGCCAACCTGCTCAACAACCGCTACATCCAGTACGCGGCCGGCCCCACCATCGGGGGCTTGTACTACGTGGCCCTCACCTTCGACAACACGGTGCTGCGCTAGAAGCTAAAAATCAGCTCCCCTTCTCAGATGATTCCGCGCATGAAGCGGCGAGGGGTTAGGGTACTTGATATTCGTCTGAGCGTCAACTAGCTCTAATTCTAAAATCGTTCTAGGCCACTTCAACCACCCCAGCCCCTCGCCGCTTCATGCGCGGAATCATCTGAGGAGAGAAGCTTTGTTCTAAAATCACCTGATACTATGGCCGATACCACCATCAAGCTTTCCGAAGTCGAGCACGTCAAGGACGCCAGCAACTACCTGCGCGGTACCCTGGCCGAGAGCCTCGTGAACCCCATTACGGGCGCCCTCTACCCCGACGATACCCATCTGATCAAATTCCACGGCTCCTACCAGCAAACCGACCGCGACCTGGAAAGCGAGCGGAAGCGCCAGAAGCTGGAGCCACTGTATTCGCTCATGATTCGGGTGCGCGTGCCCGGTGGCATTGCCACTCCGGCGCAATGGCTACGCATGGATCAGTTGGCCACTCAATATGGAAACGACACCCTGAAGCTTACCACGCGCCAAGCTTTCCAGCTGCACGGCGTACTGAAGCGCAACCTCAAAAAGACTATCAAAGGCTTCAATGATGTCCTTTTAGACAGTATTGCGGGCTGCGGCGACGTAAACCGCAATGTGATGTTCAACCCCAACCCGCACCAAAGTAAGGTGCATGAGCAGGTATTTGAAATCACGAAGCAGATCAGTACGCACCTCACGCCGCGCACCTCGGCGTACTGGGAGCTGTGGCTGGATGGAGAATCGAAGTACAGCAGCGCACCGAATGAGGGCGAGGAAGATTTCGAGCCGATTTATGGCAAGACCTACCTGCCGCGCAAGTTCAAGATTGCGCTGGCCGTACCGCCAAACAACGACACCGACATCTTCGCCAACGACCTCGGTCTGATTGCCATTGAAAAAAATGGCCAGCTCCTGGGCTTTAATGTGGCCGTAGGTGGCGGCATGGGCATGACGTTTGGGATGCCCGAAACGTACCCGCGCCTCGCCGACCTCATTGGCTTTGTGCCCGCCGATAAGGCGGTGGACCTCTGCGAGAAAGTCGTGACCATTCAGCGCGATTGGGGCAACCGCGAAAACCGCAAATTCTCGCGCCTCAAGTACACCCTCGACCGCGTAGGCCTAGATGTGTTCCGGCAGGAGCTGAATCAGCGTTTGGGTTTCGAGCTGGAAGAGGCGCGGCCGTATGAGTTCAAGAGCTCCGGCGACGCCTTCGGGTGGACTACCGGGCCCGATGGCGCCCAGCACCTGACCTTGTTCGTGGAAGGTGGCCGCGTGGCCGACCGACCCGGAAACCTGCTAAAAACTGCGCTCCGGGAAATTGCGGCTTTTCACACCGGCGACTTCCGCCTCACTGGCAACCAGAACTTGATTGTGGCCAACGTGGCTCCGAAGCACCGCCTGGCCGTGCAGGCCACCTTGGCGCAGCATGGGGTAGCCGTAGAAACCAGCTCCGGCCTGCGCCGGGGCGCCCTGGCCTGCGTGGCTCTGAACACCTGCTCGCTGGCCTTCGCCGAGGCCGAGCGCTATATTCCACAGCTGATTGACCGGCTGGAAGTGGTGCTGGCTAATTTGGGCCTGACCCAGGACGATATTCTGATCCGGATGACGGGCTGCCCCAACGGCTGCGCCCGCCCCTACCTGGGCGAAATTGGGCTGGTGGGCCGGGCCGTGGGCCGCTACAACCTCTACCTTGGAGCGGGCTTCAATGGGGAGCGGATGAACAAGCTCTACAAGGAGATGCTGGACGAAGAGGGTATTGTGGAAGCCCTGACGCCGCTGCTCCGCGACTACGCCCAAAACCGCCAGCCTCAGGAGCATTTCGGCGATTTTGTGATTCGGCAGGGGCATGTGCAGGCCACCACGCACGGCCTGAACTTCCATGTCTAGGCCACTAGCTCTGGGCGTAAGCACAAATAAATCAGCGCTTTTGCCTATTTTACCTTTCCATAATCTGCCAGCCGCGCTATGAACACAGCCGACACTACCGCCCAGAGCTTGCCCGATCTAGCGCCAGCCAGCGGTTCTAACCGACTGTTTCCCATCTTCCTGAAGTTGGAGCAGCTACATGTGCTGTTGGTAGGTGGCGGCAACGTAGGCCACGAAAAGCTAGCGGCAATTCTCGCTAACAGCCCGGCTACCGCTGTAACCGTGGTGGCCACGTATTTTTCCGATGCACTGCTTGATCTAGCCGAAAAGCACCCCGCCGTGCAGCTGCGCGAACAGGCCTACCAAACCACCGACCTCGTAGGCCATGATCTGGTGATTGTGGCAACGGACGACAAAGCGCTGAACCTGCGCATCAAGGCCGATGCTACGCGCCAGCGCCTGCTCTGCAACGTAGCCGACACGCCCGACGCCTGCGACTTCTACCTGGGCTCCATCGTGCAGAAGGGCGACTTGAAAATTGCCATCAGCACCAACGGTAAGTCGCCCACCATTGCCAAGCGCCTGCGCGAAATGCTGACCCATGCCATTCCCGATGAGCTCCATGATGTGCTCCAGCGCATGTCGATCATTCGGGAGAAAGTAGGCGGCGACTTCGCGCACAAGGTAAAGTCGTTGAATGCCGTGACGGCCGAGCTAACGGGCGGACCGGCCTACGAGTCGCCGGCGGCGGCGCAGTGGCGGCGCCGGGCTACGGCGGCCCTGCTGGCTTTTGCTAGCCTGCTGGTGTTCAATATCCTCTCCTACTACATCACCTGGGACCAGGTGTGGGGCGTGGCCAGCAACGCCAAGATGTTCTACCTCTTCGTTGCCATCGGTTTCGCGGCGCAGCTGATTGACGGGCTGCTAGGCATGGGCTACGGCGTCGTTACGGCCATCAGTCTGATGAGCATGAACATTGCGCCAGCCGCCGTGAGTGCCAGCATTCACACGGCCGAAATGTTTGCCAGCGGCGCCTCCGGGTACCATCACTACCGCTTCGGCAACGTCAACAAAAAGCTGTTCAAGGTCCTCCTGATTCCGGGCGTGCTGGGTGCCATTACGGGCGCGTTTCTACTGGCCCGCTTCGGAGAGCAATATGCTGGCTACGTGAAGCCTTTCCTGGCCGTGTACTTACTGTTGCTGGGCACGCGCATTCTTACTAAAGCCTTCAGCAAACCGAAGCCCCGCGTGAAACACAAGAAGCTAGGCCTGTTGGCCGCAGCCGGTGGTTTTTTGGATTCGTTTGGCGGGGGCGGCTGGGGGCCGTTGGTCACAAGCACGCTCATTGCCGGGGGCCGCACTCCGCAGTATGTCATTGGCTCGGTGAGCGTTACAGAGTTCTTCGTCACGTTTGCCAGCGCCGTTACGTTCTTTGCCACACTCGGCATTTCGCACTGGCAGATTATTCTGGGGCTGATTGTGGGCGGCGTGGCTGCTGCACCATTTGCTGCCCGGCTGGCCGGCCGCATTCCGGTCCGCTGGATGTTTGTGGGCGTGGGCCTGATGGTGATTGTGTGGAGCCTTTGGGCGCTGCGCAAGCTGTTTATGTAGCAGCTGTAGTGGCCTAGCACAAGATATCGGCTGGCTCCTGTACCTGAACAAGCGAGCCAGCAGGCGTTGTTTCGGGTACGTAAGGCGACGTTGTACGCTGCACCCGCCGGATAAATTCAATGATCAACAAGGCACTAACCAGCAGCACCAGGCCGTAGGCCAGCCAGGAGCCCAGGGCTTCGTGAGGCGCCTGCTCACTATGCGCCTTCGATGACAGGGAGCCCACTAAAGCCATCAGGTTGTTTAGCGCGTGCATCACGATACACAGCAGCAACGATTGGGTGCGGTAGTAGAGCCAGCCAACCAACAAACCCATTATTCCAGCTGATACAATCTGGGCTGGGTTCAGATGAAACAGGCCAAACAACAGCGCCGACTGCCCAATAGCTACCCACGGCCGGTAATTGCGCAGCAATCCGTTGAGCAGTATTCCGCGGAACAGGATTTCTTCCAGCAGTGGCGCACTAATTCCGATCATCAGAAAGGCCAACACAGGCTGGGCTTCCATCTGCCGGAAAGTGTTGTCAGCCCAGTTGGGTAAGTGCACATAATGCAGCACAGAGCGCAGCATAATTTGCGCCACCGCTACCACGGGTAGGGCTATATAAATCCAGCGGGGCACCTGGCCTAGCAGCTGCATGGGTTGTGTGCGCCGTCTGTTATACCACAGCAAAAATCCAATGGTCGCTATTTCGCCCAGCACCGTAGCCACCGAGCTTACCACGATAGATTTGTGGTGCACTCCCCTATCGAAAATGAGCAGTATAGGTATAGCCGCCAGTACCATAATCAGCAGAAACCAGCCCAGCGAGGCCCAGCTTTCTTTAATGGTTGGGTAAGCAGTTGCCGGGCGGTGTGGGGCGGCGTGGAGTACTTCGGGTTCGGGTAAAACTGCTTCCATGGATAGGCCTTGTGCGATAGAAAAACGGGTAGATAAGAGGGCCGAAAATACCCTTTCTCGGACAAGTGCCCACAAAAAAGCCGGAACTCGTCCGGCTTTTTTGTGGGCACTTGGTTTCTGGACTGGCCTAGGCCACTAGTTCCTCTTGTTGGGCGCGCAGCTTACTGTGTTTTTTGCCGTAGCCGAAGTAAATAGCCAGCCCGATGGCCAGCCAGACAGCCAGACGCAACCACGTTTCCCAAGGCAGGGCTACCATCATCACTACGCAGGTCAGGATGCCGAGAATAGGCACCAGCGGCACCCACGGCGTACGGAAGCCACGGGGCGCATTGGGTTCTTTTTTACGCATGATGAGTACACCCAGGCACACCATCACAAAGGCCAGCAGGGTGCCAATGCTAGTCATCTCGCCCACTACCGAAATGGGCACGAAGCCTGCAAAGAGCGCAATGAACAGGCCTAGCAGCAGGCTGGACTCAAGCGGCGTGCGGAACTTGGCGTGGATGCGCGCAAAAACAGGAGGCAGCAGCCCATCCTTGGCCATGGAGAAAAACACGCGGGTCTGGCCCAGCAAATCCACCAGAATTACGGACGTGTAGCCAATGATAATGGCCAGAATTACGGCCGAGGAAAGCCAGGCATACGGCGTTTTTTCGATGGCAATAGCCACGGGAGCGGCACTGCCCTTGAACTCGGTGTAGTTGGCCAAGCCGGTCATGACGTGCCCAAACAGCACGAATAGAATGGTGCAGATAACCAGGGAGCCGATGATGCCGATGGGCATATTGCGCTGCGGATTCTTGGTTTCCTGAGCCATAGTGGCCACAATATCGAAGCCAATAAACACGAAGAATACCACACCGGCCCCACGCAGAATCCCGCTCCAGCCAAACTCGCCGAAGGTACCGGTGTTCTCGGGAATGTAGGGATGATAGTTGGCCGGATCGATGTACTGCCAACCCAGCGCGATGAACACCAGCACCACCGCAACCTTGAGCGTAACCACAATGGCATTGAACCACGCCGAGCCCTTGGTGCCGCGAATGATGATAAGCGTGATAAGCAGCACAATCAGCATGGCGGGCACATTCACGAACCCGTGCACCGAGCTGCCATCAGCCAGCGTGGCCGACTCGAACGGCGACATCACTAGCTGCGGCGGCAGGTGTATGCCCGACTTAGCCAGAAATTTCAGCAGATACTGCGACCAGCTGATGGCCACCGTGGCAGCGCCTACGGAGTATTCCAGCACCAAATCCCAGCCGATAATCCAGGCAAACAGCTCGCCCATAGTGGCATAGGCGTAGGTGTAGGCCGAGCCAGATACGGGCACCATGGAGGCAAACTCGGCGTAGCAGAGTGCCGAAAATGCGCAGCCAATGGCTGCCACAATAAACGAGAGGGTGATGGCCGGGCCGGCATTATTGGCGGCGGCAATACCTGTGAGCGAAAACAATCCAGCCCCAATGATTACCCCAATGCCCATCGTGATGAGGTTGAAGCCGTTCAGACTTCGTTTGAGGGTGTTTGCGCCGGTTTCGGCGGCTTCCTGCCGCAGCAGTTCCAGTGATTTTTTAAGCATAAAAACAGAATGCCAACGCACACGTTGGCCGGTGATAAATAGGTCCGATCAGGGAAGCTCTCTGCCGCCAGCCAAGTGGCATACGAGTGCAGCAAACTGGCATAACGCGATGGGGGGAGCAGCGAGCTTGGCCTCTATTAGGAAAGCCAGTAAACACAGCCCCCATGCGAGGCAGCGGAGAAAAACCCGACCAGGAAAAGGAAAAGAAGAGCACGCGCCGCGGCAACGACTTAGGCCGCCCGCATAAGGCTCTTAAAAACTGTGAGCGATAAAATCAGGCCTCAACAGCAACAACACGCACCGCTACAACACGCCTGCCGATGGGCAGAAACGCCAAAAGAGGCAGCAAAAACTACAAAACGGGCAGTACGGCAGGGGCGAAAATCCACGGCAACTTGTTTTTATATGGTCAGGAATTGGCACCGTTCCGGCAGTTGCGGATGGTTGCCGACGCTTCATCGAGCCTGTCTCTCAGCGCCTCTGTATAAAAACAATCCTTTGTCGGTAAAGAATTGGTAGCGCAAAGGTACATCCGGCCGGCGCGCATTTAC